>JAHFTH010000260.1 GCA_023269445.1 Lacunisphaera sp. | reverse complement strand
ATGATGCGCAGGGTAAACCCTCGCTAAATACCGAGCAGCTCGGTTTGCTCTACGGCACGACAACGGGCTCGGCTTTCGCCGAGCGTCACCGGGACACGCTGCTGGCGCAGATGATCCCGGCACTGAGCTTGGTGACCGGGCAGGACGCAGTGGAGAAATTTGGTAACCCTGCGACCAATTTCAATTTCGACATCAACACGCCGGCGTTCCGAGGCGACACGGCCACGCCGCCATGGCCGGCGAGCAGATTGCCTGATCGAAACTGGCGGCATAGCGACCTGCGGGCGGTCGCGTATCCCTACGTCAGAGTGCTCTATAAGAAATTGAGTGAACTTGGTCAGTTGAATCAACTCCCGCCATGAGAAATAAATTCAGACTACTCGCGCTCGTGCTGTGCGCCGTCTTGTGTGGCTGTCAGGCCGTGGGACGAGATCCGCTGCTTAAGCTGACCTTCCATGTGGTGGATGACGAAGGCAAGGCGGTTGAGGGGGCGAAGGCAGGGTTCGGTGGTGGCGGACGGCCCAAGAGCAACGGCGCAGAAGGAGAAGGTGCCAGAGTGGACGGATATACTGATGCTCTAGGTGTTTTTACTGGTGAAGTAAGAGTATGGGATGCTACCGAATCCGGTTATGAAGTGAGCAAGCAAGGTCACTATACTGCATGGGCTTCATTTTCCGCTAGGCCCGCAGTTTGGGGCAAATGGCAACCGTGGAATCCGACAATCGAGGTGGTGCTCAAGCGGATCAAGAATCCCGTGCCGATGTTCGCGAAGCGGGTCTCTGGTGAGGTGCCCGCCAAGGAGAAGGATGTCGGGTATGATTTAGTCATTGGCGATTGGATCACACCCTACGGCAGAGGAAAGGTGGCGGATTTGATTTTCCACGGAACGGGTGAGGTAATTGGTGACCGCAATTATCGAGGGGAATTGACGGTGACTTTTCCCGGCCAGAGCAACGGATTGATTCCCTGCGAAGTTGCTCAGCCCCAGCCGAGTCCCTTACGCATGCCCTATGAAGCGCCGGACGGCGGCTATGAGCCAAGTCGTGTCTGGCGTGCCGTGCGCAAATACAATCCGGTGACGATGAAGAACGAGGAATACATCAACGATTCCAGCAAGACGTTAAACTTTTTCATTCGGGTGCGATCCGAAGTGGATGCCGAAGGTAGGGTGGTGAAAGCCATGTATGGCAAGATCCACGCGCCATTTGAATTCGGGCCCAGCCTTACGACTGGGTTGCCGGGAATATATTTCACCTATTATCTGAATCCGAACTACACGCGGAACATCGAATACGATACGAAACGCAATTTGCTCAAGCCGACCAAGCGAGGCGATTCTGACTTTCAAGGGTTGGCCCCATGATTCTCGGCAGCAACTATGGCGGCTGGGGGTTCAATTACCTCTACCCGAAGAAATCCCCCGGTGGCGTCGGCGGCAAAGGCCCTGTGATGCCGCCGGTTGAGCTGAAGCCCGATGAGGCCGCCGTGCTGCGGGCCACCGTTTTCACTGACGAAGCCCTGCGCGAGGAGCCGTTCTTCCGGCCCGGCAGCAACCGGGGCAAGATCAGCACGTGGACGCATGATGCGCAGGGTAAACCCTCGCTAAATACCGAGCAGCTCGGTTTGCTCTACGGCACGACAACGGGCTCGGCTTTCGCCGAGCGTCACCGGGACACGCTGCTGGCGCAGATGATCCCGGCGCTGAGCTTGGTGACCGGGCAGGACGCCGTGGAGGCCTTTACTCCAGATAATTCACCGAGCCGAAGTTTCGACATCAACACGCCGGCGTTCCGAGGCGACACGGCCACGCCGCCGTGGCCGGCGAGTCGGAATGGTGACACGCGCTGGCGACACAGCGATCTGCGAGCGATAGCGTTTCCCTACGTCAAGAAACTCTACGTCAAGCTGACGGAGCTTGGAAACTTAAAGCAGGCTGCGCCATGAAAGCTTGGGCCACTGTGGTATTTGCGATGACGCTTGCCAGTCTTGCATTCGGATTGGCGGGCGAACGCTCGTTCCGGGTGACGCTGCGAGTGGTGGATGACGAGGGCAAACCGGTGCCGAAAGCAAACGCGCGTGTGTCATTCGAGCACGTTTATGCCACGAAAGAATCGGAGCGGGTCGGTGCATCGAAAGGCATAACTGACGTTGATGGGCGGGTGACACTGGAAGGCAAGACCGGTGAGGCGAGTGTTGGCTACGATGCTGAGATGTCGGGGCACTACCAAACCTGGGGACTTCGCTACGATTTCAATGGGGCGAAGATGTTTCGCTGGCAGCCGTGGAATCCGACGATCGAGGTGCTGCTGAAGCGCATCAAGAACCCGGTGCCGATGTATGCGAAGAGGCTGGCGCTTTCCCTGCCGAAACTCGATGAGCCCGTAGGTTACGATTTTGTGATGGGGGATTGGGTTGCTCCGCACGGGCAGGGAAAGGTAGCTGATGTAACCTTTGTGGGAAAATCCCACACCGAAGGGGATAGGAAATTCGATTGGCAGTTGCAGGTGACGTTTCTCCATCCCGGTGATGGCATCCAACGCTTCAAGCCGGATTCGGAGTCGGCCGTATTTCGCTCGACTTACGAGGCCCCGGCGGAGGGGTATCTTTCAGATTGGAAATTACGCCGCTGGCGTAACGGCCCCGTTGAACCTGAGCAAACCACGTTTGATCGCAAGGCTGGCTACTATTTCCGGGTTCGCACCGAACTTGATCAGGACGGCAAGGTGGTGAAGGCGCTTTACGGGAAAATCTACGGCGACTTCTTTGACATGGTTTACTACCTGAATCCCGATGGCACTCGGAACATGGAGTATGACTCCAAGAGAAATCTGCTCAAGCCGGCCAAGCCTCGGGATCGAGATTTATATGAAGTTGGCCCATGAGGCGCGAAGCCAGACGTTTCGGCGGCGTGGAAACCATGTTCCGGCACAAGAACCTCGTGAACGCGGTTGGCATGGCTCCCGATACCCATGATCGGGAAACGGCACCCAACTGGCCCGACGAGTTGAACAACCACCAAGCCTTCGTGTTCGTGCATGGCTACAACGTGAACCAGCAGCAGGCCCGCGGCTGGCAGGCCGAATTCTTCAAGCGCCTGTGGTGGGGATACCGATGGGGTGGGATACCGATGGGGTCAGGCCGCTAGATGCTGGGATACCGATGGGGTCAGGCCGCTAGATGCTACTAAGGGATTGCACCGGTTTGTCGCTCGTCTCAGCCTTCTGCGCATGGCGCGGAAGTTGCGGATTCAATACGAGGGGGCGATCTACCATGTGATCAACCGGGGGAACTACCGCCGCGATGTCTTTGGCACCGTGGGAGCGGCGCAGGCCTTTGAGACGGTCGTGTTCGAGGCCTGCAAAATGCACGGGTGGCGGTTGCACGCGCATGGGGTGATGAGCAACCACTACCATCTGGCAGTGGCAACGCCCCGGGCGAATCTGGTGGAGGGCATGCACTGGTTGCAGAGCACCTTTGCGACCCGGTTCAACCGGTTGCGGCAGGTGCGGGGACATTTGTTCCAAGGCCGGTATCAGGCGCTCCTCGTCGAGGATGCGGCGGCGCTGGCCCGGGTCGTGGATTGACCTGCCCCCCGAAGCTGGAGGGTTAAAATGAGAGGCAGAGACGTTTGTTGTCGGATTTGACAGGCGGGCGCGGGCGGGGGATGCTGCCACCCTTTCGTTATGACCAGCCCCCAGCCGTTTGACTCCGTAGAGACCGCGATCCAGGCGATCGCGGCCGGCGGGCTTGTGATCGTGACTGACGACGAGGGCCGGGAGAACGAGGGCGACCTCGTATTGGCTGCGGAAAAAGCGACCCCCGAGCTGATCAACATGATGATCCGCCTTGCGCGCGGCCTGATTTGCGTGCCGATGACCG
>JAHFTH010000080.1:12675-13048 GCA_023269445.1 Lacunisphaera sp. | reverse complement strand
GATCCAGCGCTCGATGTCAGAGACGTGCTTGGTGTCGCGCCACTGCTCGATATCCTTGCCCATGGGGACGTCCTCCGGCTCCCAATGGTTCGCCTTCATCGTCTTGTAGAGATCGTAGGCCCACTGGAATTTCAGGGGGAGGATGTTGAAGTAGGGAACCTGGCGGCCGTTGATGACCTTCTTGGCGGCGAACGCAGCCTCGGCCTTGTCCTGATCGAGAACGAATGTCTTGGTGCCGACGGAAAATGATTTTTGCATGGCTATAGCCTTCTGGTAAAACTGTCTTTTTTGGGGAAAAGAGATGTGTGTCCCGTGGTCTAGCGACGGCCGAAAAGCGCTAGCGAGCAAAAGTTGCTAGAACTTCCCAACACGT
>JAHFTH010000080.1:0-12665 GCA_023269445.1 Lacunisphaera sp. | reverse complement strand
GGAAAATGATTTTTGCATGGCAGTAGCCTTCTGAAAAACGGATCTTTGGAGAAAAGCGGTGTGTGTCCCGTGGTCTAGCAGCGGTCAAAAAGCCCTGGCGAGATGAAGTTGCCAAAACTTTCTAACACGTTGTCGACCACCACAGGAAGTGGATGCCCGGAACCTTGACCACAACTAATGGAAATCGGGTCATACCCCGTCAAACAGAATTCAGGCAGCTTTTGATAATTTCCCGTCACTTTTTTGGTGGACAACGAATTGATGGCCTCGTGTTTGGGTCAGTGCGCGATATTTTTTGTGCGTTCCGGCGTTTTCTCCTCTGAAAAGCCCTTTTCGTGCGCGGCGAGCGAAATGCACAAATATTTTCTTGACGGAAAAATTTCACGGCCACGAAAAATCCCCGAGGGAGAATTTTCCGCGACGAAGAGAGACCGGTGCGTGGCCGGGAAATAAAAAGGCGCCCCGCGGTGAGCGGGGCGCCTAGAGAGAAGAGCTGAAGCGGACCTTAGAACTGCACTTTGGCCCCGAGCTGGATGCGCCAGCGGGACATGCCGTTGTCGATGTTGAAGCCGGTGGGCGTGGCGGTGTAGGTCGGCTTGATCCGGCCGTCCGTCCCGTAGCTGGCACCACCGAGGGAGCGGCGGCGGTAGACGTCGTTCGACAGCAGAGGGGTGATTTCGGTGTAGTTGAAGGTCTTCGGGCTGAGGAAGGAGCCGAAGTTGATGAAGTCCAAGAAGAGCTGTAGGCGGAACGAGCCATGGAGCGGGATATCCTGGACGAACTTCAGGTCGAGGCGGTTGGACCAAGGCTCGTTGAAGGCGTTCTTCGCCGCGATACCACCGGCATACTTGGACAGGCCGCTGGTCGAGATGAATGCGAACATGGCATCGCGCTGGGCAGTGGTCATGCCGGAGAAGTCGAAGCGGGCGTCGTTGGCGTCGGTGGGCACGGCCACGAGGTCGTTCTGACCGTCGTTGCCGGTGATGCCGTCGCCATTGATGTCGGTGCTATACACCCAGGAGTAGGGATTGCCGGTGCGGCCTTCGTAGTAGAGCGAGGCGGTGGTCCGCCATTTCTTCACGAACTCAAACTGCCGGGAGAGGCTGAGCTGGACGCGGTCCCTGATCTCGAAATCGGCCGTGCCCTCTTCAACACTGTTCTGGTTGAACACGGCGTTGCGGTTGAACTGGCCGCCGGCGGTGGTCTGACCGTTGGCTTGGGCCTCGGTGGCGCGGCCGCGGGTGTAGGCGAGGTTGAAGCCCCACTTGTTCTTGACCGGGCGGTCCCACGAAATACTGAAGTAAGTGGACTTGCCCACGCCGGTGTTGCTGACGTGGTAGATCTGGGTGAAGTCGGGGTAGAGGGCGTTGGCCAAAGTGGAAGAGGAACCAGCAAAGCGCTGGCGGCCGTCGGCGCCCTTGGTGGTGGGCTTCAGATTTTCCTGAGTGGTGCGGAGAGCATTATCCACGACACTTTTGACCACCTCGATCGAAACCGTGGAGTCGAGGAAGGGGAGCTTATGGTCAAGAGCGAGATTGCCGCGCCAGACGGAAGGCAGCGCGAGGCCATCATCGTTGAAGTCAACTTCACGGCGCAGCGTGGGATTGTCCGTGCCGGTGGCGATGGGGTTGGCCGGATCGAATTCGTTCTTCAGGTAGGTCGTAAAGCTGCTGGGCAGGGGATTGGTCGCGTCGGTGGACGTGCGCTGGAAGGTGCCGACGCCGGTGGCGCCGAAGGAATTCGAGAAGAACACCCACGGGGAGCGGCCGAGGAAGTGACCGAGACCGCCACGGAGCTGGGTCTTGCGGGCTTCATCGATCGAGTAATTAAAGCCGACGCGGGGCGAGACGGTCTGGACGCCGTCGAGCGAGCCATCGTTGCGGAAACCCGTCTTCGTGAGAAATGCGGTGTTGAGCTCGGGCTTGATGCCGCTTTCCGCCACTTCGAGGCGGACGCCCATGTTGAGGGTAAGGCGTGGGTTCACTTCCCATTTCGCCTGGCCAAAGAAGCCGGTGGTGGCGAATTCGGAGACGTCGGCCACGGGGCGCTTCGCCGGGTCGTAATAGTTGCGCTGGATGACGACATTGGTGTCGTTCATGAAGTCAGTCATGTTGCGGAAGCTGACCAAGCCGTAGGAGCCTTGGCGGAACAGGTTGTAGAATTCCGACGCTTCACGCTCGATGCCGCCGGTGAACACGAAGTTCTTCCAGAAGTAGTCGCCGAGGGCGCTCATCTGTTTCGACTTAACATTGAGAATGTTGCCATGACGGAATTGCTCGGTGCCCGCAATGTAGGTGCCGTTGGTGACGGCGGTGTTGTTCAGCAAGTCAGTGCCGGAGACTTGGAAAATATAGGTCATCGGGCCGAACGTGTGCACCGGGGTCAACTGGTCGTCCGTGGAGGCCGTATATTTGATCTCGGTCTTGAAGTTGGGGGTCCACTGGCTGAACAACGCGGCGTTGTAGGATTCGCCGACGCGGGTCTGGTCATAGAAATGACCGTCGGAGGAGGTGCTGATGCCGCCGCTGATGCCGGTATTGCTGGAGGAACCGCCGGCAAAGTTACCGAACTGGGGCACCTGCCCCTCGGTCTTGGAATAGCGAACGCTCAGGCGGTGGTCGGCGTTGATATTCCAGTCCACCTTGGCGAGCGTCTTCTTGTCAACGAGGGTGGTGGTCGTCTGGCCGGTCACGGGCTGACCCCAGTCGATGGCCTTGCCGGAATCGGTGCTATACTGGGCCAAGCGGGTGAGGATCGCAGCCTCGCTCGGGGTGGAGAAACGAGGATCACGGCCGGCACCGGCGCTCTTGAAATCCTCATAGTTAAGGAAGAAGAAGAGTTTATTCCTGATGATCGGGCCACCGAGGGTCGCGCCGATGGTGCGGCGTTCCAGCCTGGGGCTGATTTTGGCACCGGTGAGGGTCTCCTCGCGGGCGTTGTTGCCCTGTAGGGCGAAACCGGAGACCTGGTCACCGCGGAAATAGTAGTAGGCCGAGCCGTGGAACTGGTTGGTGCCGCTCTTGGTCACCGCGTTGATCGTGGCACCGGTGAAGCCGGCCAGACGCACGTCATAGGGCGAGATTTGCACGGACAACTGCTCGATGGTGTCGACGGAAAGCGGGTTAAAAAACGCGGCCAAGCCCGTGCCGTTCAGGCCGAACACGTCATTGGTGCGCGTGCCGTCGATCATGATCGAGTTGAAACGGTTGTTCTGGCCCACGGCGGTGATCTGGGACTCCTCGCGATCACCGAAGGTGGAGCGGAGGGTGACGAGCGGCGAGGAACTGATCAGGTCGGCGAAGGAGCGCTCGGAGGACGGTTTGGCCGCGAGGCGTTCGCTGTTCAGGGTGATACCCGAGCCGCTGGCGCTGGCGTCGAGATCGTTGGCTGCGCCGGAGGTAACGAATTTCTCCAGCTGGAGCACATCGGACTTGGCGGTCAGGTTGACCTCAATGTCGTTGCCCAGCTCGGTGATAATGTCCGTGGCTGAGGCCTCACCCGCGGTGCTCTTGGCCGTGACGGTGTAGGGGCCGCCGACCGGCAGGCCGCGGAAATTATAGCGGCCGGCCCCATTGGTCACGGCAGTAAAGGTGGCGTTGGTCGGAGTGTGGACCGCAGTCACGGTGGCGCCGGCCAAGGCCGTGCCATCGGAGCTGTGAATGGTGCCCGTCATGCCGGAGGACACGAGTTGGGCGAGAGCACTGGGTGAAAGCATCACAGCCAGGGCTGTTACTGCGGTTAGGATTAACGATTTGATGAACAATTTTTGCATGGTGCGATGCAGTTTAGGTTTTTCAGGTAGGTGACCCGATAATTTGAACGTTTGGAGCGAACGCATCGGCTGTGTCATAGTCAAGCCATCAGCCCCGGCAATTGTTAACAGGTGGCAGTTGTTGCACGGCTGTAACTCAAGCGCTCCGGCGTCAGGCATTTTCTCTGTTGCAGGATTCGGTCCAGTTTAACAGCAACCAGAAAACAGTTTTCATCCCAGTGAATAGTGGTTCGACTCCGGCCGTGAGCATGCCGCCTCGAGCCCATATCCTGTCCGGCCGGGATTTTGTTATTTCGATGGTATGCTTGGGCGCGGTGGCGCTTGCCGCCTACCATAACAGTTTTCAGGGCCCCTTTATCTTCGATGATGTGCCCGCCATCCTCGATAACCTGAGTCTGCGGAACCCTTGGTCGATCAGGGAGATCTTGCAGCCAGCCATCGACGGCGGGGCCACCGTGAGCGGGCGACCGTTGGTCAACCTGAGCTTCGCCCTCAATGGCGCTGTTTCTGGCCGGGCCGTCTGGGGCTATCACGCCGGTAACTTCCTGATCCATATGCTGGCCGGGCTGCTGTTGTTTGAGGTGGCGCGGCGGACTTTCCTGCAATCACCAGTGGCCGGACGATACGGCGCGGCGGCGTGGCCGCTGGGACTGGCGGTGGCGGCGCTCTGGCTGCTCCATCCGTTACAGACAGAGTCGGTGACCTATATTGTGCAGCGTGCCGAGTCGCTCATGGGGCTGTGGTATTTGCTGACTCTCTATGCGTTCATTCGCGGCGCAGCGGCGGAGAATGGCGTCAGATGGTTCATGGTATCCGGCGTGGCCTGCCTGCTCGGCATGGCGACGAAAGAGGTGATGGTGTCGGCCCCGCTGGTGGTGCTGCTCTACGACCGGGCGTTTGTGGCCGGGACATTCCGCGCAGCCTGGCATCGCCGCCGGCCGTATTACCTAGGGTTGGCCTCCACCTGGCTGTTATTGGTATTCCTCCTTGTTAGCTCGCAGGGCCGGGGAGGCACCGCGGGTTTCGGGGCGGGGATAACCGGCTGGGATTATGCGCTGACGCAGTGCCGGGCCATCGTGCAATACCTCGGCCTAGTGTTCTGGCCCAGTCCGCTCGTGTTTGATTACGGCACGGCCACGGTGGGTGGGCTGGCCGAGGTCTGGCCGCAGGCTCTGCTGTTGCTCGGACTCACTGGCGTAACGGTCTGGGCGCTCTGGCGCCGGCCGGTGTGGGGTTTCGTAGGCGTGAGCTTCTTTGCCCTCTTGGCGCCCAGTTCGAGTGTGGTGCCGGTGGCCACCCAAACCATGGCCGAGCACCGCATGTATCTACCCTTGGTGATTCCAGTGGTGTTGATCGTGCTCGGGCTGCATCGGCTGGCCGGTCGGTGGAGTTATCCCGTATGCGGGGCGTTGGCTTTCGGCTGCGGCTGGCTGACGATGGAGCGCAACGAGGACTACCGCACAGCCGAGCGACTCTGGTCCGACACGGTCGCCAAGAATCCGACAAATGGCCGGGCCCACCACAATCTCGGGCTGGCCGAACTGGCCCGAGGCAATTTGGCTGCGGCCGCCCGGCACTTGGGCGAGGCCATCGCGCTCGCCCCGGAATCGCCCGAGCCGCATTACAGCCTGGGATTGATCCTGACCCGACAGGGTCACCTGCCTGAAGCCATGGCCAGCTATGAGCAGGCGATCGTCTATGATCCCAGGCATGCGGCGGCGCATAACAACCTCGCCAATCTTCTGTTCACCGCGGGCCGGATCGCCGAGGCTGGCCAGCACTATGGGGAAGCGGTGCGGGTGCAGCCGGATTTTGCCGCGGCCCGGAACAGCTACGGCAACTGGCTGCTCGAGACGGGGCGCGCGGCCGAGGCCCTGGCCCAGTGCGAGGAGGCGGTCAGACTGAAGCCCGCGCTGGCGGAGGCGCATTTCAATGCGGGCAATGCTTGCCTGGCACTCGGGCGTCCGGGCGAGGCATTGGTCCATTTTGAATCGGCGGTGCGGGTGCAGCCGGATTTCGCCGCCGCGCATAACAACCTCGGCAACCTGCTGCTGGAACGCGACGAGGTCGCCCCGGCACTCGCGCAGTTTGTGGAGGCGGTGCGGCTAGAGGCGGACTATGTCGAACCGCGGCGTAGCTTGGCGTTCCTGCTGTTGCACCTCGGTCGTCCGGCCGAAGCGCAGCCCCATCTGGAAAGGCTGGCGCGGGTATTGCCCGCCGACCCGGAAATCGCGCAGGCCCTGGCGCGCGCGCGGGCCGGCGCCCGGTAGGCCTAGCGGTGATATCTGCTCGCGCCCGGTCTGATCCCTGTCTGGCTGCAGTCATGGCACATCCGGACTATTCTCCGGGCGAAGAGCTGGCCAACCGGCTCACCCATGGATTGGGGGCGGTGTGCAGCGTGGCAGGATTGGCGCTCATGGTAGTTTTCTCCGTCCGTCATGGCGATGCCTGGCAGGTGGTGAGCACGGCCATCTTCGGCGCGACGTTGGTGCTGCTCTATACGACTTCGACCCTTTACCACAGTTTCCGGGATCAACAGCGCAAGGTGCTGCTAAGAAAATTCGACCATGCGGCCATTTTCCTGCTCATCGCGGGGACCTATACGCCATTCGTGCTGGTCACGCTGCGCGGCCCGTGGGGCTGGAGCCTGTTTGGCGTGGTCTGGGGATTAGCGATCGCCGGAGTCGCGCTCAAGTTCTGGTTCGCGGGACGCTTCCGGGTGGTTTCGACGCTCATCTACTTGACGATGGGCTGGCTGGTGATGATCGCGCTGAAGCCGCTCATGGCGGCGCTGCCGGCTGGTGGCTTGCGATTGTTGGTGGTGGGCGGGCTGTGCTACACGGGCGGAGCGGTCTTCTATCTTTGGCGCCGATTGCCCTACAACCACGCCATCTGGCATCTCTTTGTGCTCGGCGGCAGCGCGTGTCACTGGGCGGCGGTGTTCTGCTACGTGGTGTCCGGGGGCAACTAGGCGGAGCGGGCGATTTTGACGAAATGTTGGCGCGGCAGTGATTGCCAACCGCTCCGGAAAGCCCACTCTACAGGCTATGAAAATTGCGATCATCGGAGCGGGCAACGTGGGCGGAGCACTGGGCCGCAGTTGGGCGAAGGCCGGGCACACGATCATTTTCGGTGTGCGCAATCCCGCGGGTGGCAAGACCAAGCCGCCGATCGCCGAGATCGGTTCGGCCGCCACTTCCGTCGTCGTGCCCGATGCGGTGCGCAGCGCCGAGGTGATCGTGCTGGCGACGCCTTGGGAGGCGGTGCCCGACGTCATCAACGCCATGGGTGACGTGCGCGGAAAAATTATCATCGATTGCACCAATCCGTTGTTTCTCAACTCGGAGGGCAGTCTCAGTCTCTCGCTGGGTTCATCCACTTCGGGCGCCGAGGAGATTGCCCGCCTCGCGACCGGCGCACGCGTGGCCAAGGCGTTCAACACCTATGGTTTTGAAAATTTCGCTGATTCCAGCTATCCCGGCTACGGCGAACTGAAACCGGTCATGTTTTACTGCAGTGACGACGACGAGGCCAAGGAGATCGTGGAGAAACTGGCCAAGGATCTCGGCTTCGAGCCGGTGGAGACGGGTGGGCTCGGCATGGCACGCAGTCTCGAACCGCTCGCGTTGTTGTGGATCCGTCTCGCCATGCGGCGCGGGCGCAATCCCAACTTCACCTGGGGCATGCTCAAGCGCTGAGCGCCGGTGCTGATCGCGCTGCACAAGCCCTACGGCGTCCTCTCGCAGTTCACGCCCGAGCCCGGCTCGCGCTGGCGCACGCTGGCGGAGTTCAAGCTGCCGCCCAACGTCTACTCGCTCGGCCGGCTCGATGCTGATTCCGAGGGGCTGCTCCTGCTCGCCGACGAACCGGGTCTGAATACGCGCTTGCTCGATCCGGAGGCCGGCCACCGCCGCGAATACTGGGTGCAAGTGGAGGGCGTGCCGGACGAAGCCGCGCTGGGCCGACTGGCTTGCGGAGTGAAGATCGGCGGCCACGCCACCCGGCCCTGCACCGTGCGCCGGCTCGATCCCGCGCCGGTAGTGCCGCCGCGAGTCCCACCCATCCGGGTAAGAAAATCCGTGCCGGACAGCTGGATCTCACTCGAATTAACTGAGGGCAAGAATCGGCAAGTGCGGCGCATGACCGCCGCGATTGGGCATCCGACCTTGCGGCTGGTTCGGGTGCGGATTGGCCAATTCCAGCCCCGGGATATCGCCCCGGGAAAGTGGCGCGAACTCAACGCCAGCGAGCGTGCAGCAGTTTTTGCCTAGATCGCTGGAGCGGCCGGTTGGTAATCAATGTCAACTAATAGAATACTTGAGCCGGGGAAACGATCAAGTATTCTATTAGTTGACATCAATCGGACCCACCGGGGAGAGGGTGGTGATTCTCCGGGCGAACTCAGGGTTTCGCGGGAAGGAATTGCGCGACCAGTCCGTCCACAATGCCGGAGGGTGGCTTGCGGGTGGGCAATTTCGTGCTGAACGTCACGGCCGCGTAGGGCTGGCCGGTTTTCCGGTCGCGCACCGAGACTTGCAGATAAACCAGATGGTCACCAAAATCCCAGGTCCAATGGTCCTGATAGGAGACGATGGCCTGGGTATCGTCGGGCAGCATGGTGAGGGGGCCGGTCTCCGCTTCATAGCCGCGGGCTTTCAGTGCCGCCGCGAGCTGATGGTTGAGCGCGTGACTGTCGTTGGGGTTGCTCAGGACAAAGTAGCGCTGCACGCCAGCGAGGCCGGGGCCTCGCTCCACCTTGGCCACATAGGAGGCGCAACCGGCGAGCAGACCAAGAAAGAACAGCAGGACCGGGAGTGGAACAAAGCGCTTCATCGGACTGTTCCTCCCAAGATCACCGCCAAGACTCAACCGCTTTCGGTGGAAAGGCCGACTTCAGAGCGTGGCAAAAATCGCACGCAGGTCGGACGGGAAAATCGGTTTGGGCAGGATATGGTCCACCTTGTGCCGGCGGTAGCTGGTGTCCACCGAGGTGCTCAGCTCGGAGCTGAACACGATGATCTTTCCCGGAAAATTGATGGCACGCAGCTGGCCCACAAGTTCGAGCCCGCTGAGCGTGGGCATGTGATGGTCGGTGATGAGCACGTCGTAGGCGGTCAGATCTTTTTTCACCAGCTCCAAGGCGAGATGTCCGTCCGCCACTGAGTCAACTTTGTGTCCGTCACGACCGAGCACGATTTCCAGCAGCTGCCGCAGTTCGCGCATGTCGTCGGCGTAGAGAACTCGCAAGGATTTGCGGGGTCGGGTGGCGGTGTCTTGGACTGCGGTGGGAGAAGTCATTCCTAGGTTGAATCTACTGATAGCAGATATGACTGCGCTTGTCGCCAGTGGTTCTGTCAAAAAAGGCTGCAAATAATTTGTCACTTCACGGCGTCCAAACCGCGGCGGACGAGGAGCGGTCGGATGTCGGGATCGCTGCCGGTGAAGTCGTGGAAGAGCTTCATGGCATCCGCACTGCCGCCGCGCGAGAGCAAGGTGGCGCGGAAGCGGTCACCGTTGGCGCGGGTGAGTCCGCCGTGGGCCTTGATCCACTCGACCGTGTGCGCATCAAGCACTTCACTCCAGAAATAGGAGTAGTAACCGGCCGAGTAGCCGCCGGCGAAGATGTGCGAGAAATAGGTGCTGCGGTAGCGGGGCGGCACGGGGGCGAAGTCTAGGCCGTGCTTCTTCAGGGTTGCCGCCTCGAAGGCTAGCACGCCATCAACGCCCGGGACTTCACCGGCTTTTAACTGGTGCCACGCTTGGTCGATGACGTTGGCGGCGACGAGCTCGGTGGTGGCGAAGCCCTGGTTGAATTTCGCGGCCGCCTCGATCTTGTCGAGCAGCGCCTGCGGTATGGGTTCGCCTGTCCGGTAGTGCTTGGCGTAGTGCTTCAACACCTCGGGCCAGTTCCGCCACATCTCGTTCACCTGGGAGGGATATTCGACGAAATCGCGCGGCACGGTGGTGCCGGAGAAGCGCGGATACTTCACGGTGGAGAACATGCCATGCAGGGCGTGGCCGAATTCGTGGAACGCGGTCTTGACCTCGTCGTAGGTCAGCAGCGTGGGTTCGCCCTGGGGGGGCTTGGGGATGTTGAGGTGGTTGGCGACGACGGGTTTGTCGCCCGTGAGGCCGTTCTGGGGGACGTAGGCGTTCATCCAGGCACCGCCGCGCTTGTTGGGCCGGGCGTAGTAGTCGCCAAGAAACAGCGCGAGGGAAGAGCCGTCCTCGTTGAATATTTCATAGACCAGCATGTCAGGGCTGTAACCGTGGAGGTCGGTGCGTTCCTTGAAGGTGATGCAGTAGAGTTTGGTGGCGGCATAGAACACGCCGTCGACGAGCACATGGCGGAGTTCGAAATAGGGTTTGAGCTCGTTTTCGTCGAAGGCGTAGCGGGCCTGCCGGACCTTCTCGGTGTTGAGCGCCCAGTCGCTGGCGGTCAGCGGATAATCGTTTCCGGTGGAGTCGATGAGCGTCTGCATGGCGGCGGCTTCGCGGCGGGCGTTGGCGACAGCGGGTGGGGCGAGCTGGGCGAGGAGTTTGTTCACCACGTCGACCGAGCCGGCGGTCTGTTCGTCGAGCTGGAAGGCGGCGTGGGTCGGATAGCCGAGCAGGTTGGCGCGCTCGGCACGGATCGTCGCGATCCGCGTGATGACCGTGCGGTTGTCGAACTCACCGCCGTGGCTGCCGCGGGCGAGCGAGGCGGCCATGACCCTTTCGCGCACGGCGCGGCTCTGTAGTGAGGCGAGCGGGGCCTGTCCCGTGGTGTTGGTCAGTCGGAGCAGGAACTTCCCCTCGTGGCCGGCAGTCTTCGCGGCACTGGCCGCGGCGGTGATGGCGGCGTCGGAGAGGCCGGCGAGCTCATCGCGGGAGTCCACGAGGACGGCGGAGGCGTTGGTTTCCTTGAGCAGGTTCTGCTTGAATTGGGTGGAGAGCGACGCGAGCTCGGTGTTCATGGCCTTAAGCACGGTCTTGTCCGACTCGGAGAGCAGGGAGCCAGCGCGGACGAAGTCCTTGTAGTAACGCTCCAACAGGCGGAGCGATTCGGCGTCGAGCCCGAGTGAGGCGCGCTGATCGTAGACGGCCTTGACCCGCGTGAACAGGGCGTGATTGAGCGTGATGGCATCGCTGTGGGCGGCCAGCCGCGGTGACAGATCGCTGTCCAGCTGGTCGAGGGCGGGGTTGGTGAGGGCGCCGGTGAGAATACTGAAGGCCGTGCTGGTCCGGTCGAGCAACTCGCCGCTCCGCTCGAGCGCGATGATGGTGTTGTCGAAGGTCGGGGCGGCGGGATTGGTGGCGATGGCGACGACTTCCCTGAGGTTATCCGCCATGCCCTGCTCGAAGGCCGGGGCGAAATGCTCGTCTTTGATCTGGTCAAACGGCGGCAGGTGATAGGGCAGGGTGCTCTCGGTCAGCAAAGGATTGGCGGCGACCGCCGGACTTGGGGCGGTCGGCTCAGCCGCAACGCAGCGGGTGAGAAGGAGGGCGGTGGCGCTCAGGGCGAGCCAGGGCCGGGGCAGGTGGGAGGAGGGAGACATGGTAATATTTTTGACAGAGCAGAAATTCTCTCCCCGGCCATGGCAAGTGTCATAAACCAGCCGTCGCTCAGTTGGGCAGATGCTGGCGCAGGAAAATATCGATCAGGCGCAGGCTGGACTCGGAGGTAAAGGCTGGGCCGCCGTGGCCGGAGCCGGGCTGCACCGTGAATTGCAGGGGAAGCCCGAGTTTCTGGTAAGCAGCAGCGAGTTCACGCGATTGTTCGGGGGGCATTTGCGGATCCTGATCGCCGTGGGTGAGGAAGAGCGGCGGATCGTGCGCATCGAGTTGAAACACCGGGCTGGCTAGGCGGGCCAGCTCCGGGACCTGGTCGGGCTGGCCGCCGAGCAGCAGCTCGAGCGCCGGCACGCGCATGGCCAGGCCCTGGGACGTGGACTGGGCGAGAATGGTCGTGAGGTCGCTCGCGCCGTAGAGGTCGACGATGGCCTGCACGTCGGAGGATACGCTGGGGTTTTCGCCCACCGTGCCTTCGAGTGCGGCAAGGTTGTTAGTAACGCCGACGAGTGCTGCGAGATGTGCGCCCGCGGATGAACCGGCGATGACGAAACGATTCGCGGGATAGCCGTAGTCGGTGGCATGAGCCCGGAGGAAGCGGATCGCCGCCTTGATGTCGTGAATCTGCGCGGGGAAACGCGCCGTGGTGGACAGCCGGTAGTCCACGCTCGCCACAGCCCAGCCGAGGGCGGTCAGGCTCTTCAGATCCACGCTCTCGCGCGAACCACCGCGCCAAGCTCCGCCGTGAACCCAGACGATCAAGCCGGCCGGCGCATTGTCCGGCAGATACAGATCGAGCTTCAGCTCGGTGTCGCCGATCTTGGCGAAGACGAGGCCCTTTTGGACAGCCTCCGCCTGAGCCAGCGTGAGCAGACAGAGCGCGATCAACAGTTTTTTCATTTCCTCGTGTCGAGCAGGGCCATCATCTGTTCCGGGTAGCGGGTGCCGACCACGGCGTCGGCGGGGAAAACCTTCTCAATTTCGGCGAGATCGGCGGCGGTGAGTTTCACGTTCAGCGCGCCGAGGTTCTCGTCGAAATTCTTGATGCGCCGCGTGCCGGGGATGGGAATGATATTCGGGCCTTGAGCCAGCACCCACGCGAGCGCGAGTTGGGCGGCGGTGCAGCCCTTGCGCTCGGCCATCGCCTCAAGGTGCGCCACGAGCGCAAGGTTACGGGCGAAGTTCTCGCCTTGGAAACGCGGTTGGGTGCGCCGTTGGTCGTCGGGGGCGAAGTCGTTAAGACTCTTGTATTGACCGGTGAGGAAACCGCGGCCCAGCGGGCTGTAGGGCACGAAGGTGATGCCGAGCTCGCGACAGGTGGCGAGCACCTGGCCCTCCACGT
>JAHFTH010000079.1 GCA_023269445.1 Lacunisphaera sp. | reverse complement strand
GGCCAAGGAGCGCTTCTTCAGCTTCCGCGACAGCTTCGGCCAGTGGGATCCGAAGAACCAGCGGCCCGAGATCTGGAATCTCTACAACGGCCGCCTCAACACCGGGGAGAACATGCGCGTGTTCCCGCTGAGCAACTGGACCGAGATGGATGTCTGGGAATACATCAAGCGGGAGAAGCTGGAGGTGCCGAGCATCTACTTCAGCCACACGCGCGAGTGCTTCCGCCGCGGCGGTCAGTGGCTGCCCATGCCGCCACTCCACACCGATTCAACCAAGCCCGACCCCTACGCCGGCGCCCGGCCCAAGCCGAGCGAGCCCGTCAAGACCATGGTCTGCCGCGTCCGCACCATCGCCGACATGATCAGCACCGGCATGGTCGAGAGCCCGGCCAGCACCGTGGATGACATCATTGGCGAGGTGGCAGCCGCCCGCGTCACCGAGCGCGGCTCCCGCGCCGACGACAAGGCCTCCGAGGCCGCCATGGAAGACCGCAAAAAAGCCGGTTACTTCTAATCCCCCTCCGCCCAACCCTTTCATGTCCGTAGTCGCCACCCATTCCGCTTCCCATTCCCGCGCTCCCGTGCCGGTCGTCGACATACTCCGCCTCAACACCTGCGGCAGCGTTGACGACGGCAAGTCCACGCTCATCGGCCGCCTGCTCTACGACTCAAAGTCGCTCATGGAGGACCAGATCGAGGCGCTCGAGCGCTCCGCCGACATCACCGGCGGCGGACAGATCAACCTCGCCAACCTCACCGACGGCCTCCGCGCCGAGCGCGAGCAGGGCATCACGATTGACGTCGCCTACCGCTACTTCGCCACGCCGCGCCGCAAGTTCATCGTCGCCGATACCCCGGGCCACGTTCAATACACCCGCAACATGGTCACGGGCGCCTCGACCGCCAACCTGTCCATCGTGCTCGTCGATGCTCGCTTGGGAGTGATCGAGCAAAGCCGCCGTCACACCGCCATTGCCTCGCTGCTGCGCATCCCGCATCTCGTGGTCGCCGTCAATAAGATGGACCTCGTCGGCTGGAGCGAGGCGCGCTTCAACGAGATCCGCGAACAGTTTGAGGAATTCCTGCCGCGCCTCGACATCAAGGACGTGAAGTTTATCCCGTTGAGCGCGCTCAACGGCGACAACGTCGTCACGCCCTCGCCGCACACGCCGTGGTATGTCGGGCCGACCCTCCTCGGCCACCTGGAGACGGTGCACATCGCGAGCGACTGGAACCTCAACTCCTTCCGCCTGCCCGTGCAGTGGGTCAACCGGCCTAACAATCCCACCGATGCGCGCCTGCACGACTTCCGCGGCTTCAGCGGCCAGATTGCCGGCGGCATCGTGCGCACCGGCCAGAAGGTCATGGCCCTGCCCGGCGGCGTGATCTCGACGGTGAAAGAGATTCACACCCTCGACGGCCCGGTGCCCGAGGCCTTCTGCCCGCAGTCCGTCTCGCTCGTGCTGGAGCACGACGTGGATGTCAGTCGCGGCAGCATGCTCGTCGGCGTGGACGCGCTCCCCGGCGGCGGCACTGAGCTGCACGCCCGGATCTGCTGGATGCACCCGCGCCCACTGCAACGCGGCAAAAAATATTTTCTGAAACACACGAGCAGCACCGTGCAAGCCGTGGTCACCGAGATCGAAAGCCGGCTCGACATGGCGACGCTGGAAGCCCAGCCCAACCCAACTGAGCTGGCGGTGAACGATCTCGGCGAGATTCGTATCCGCACGGCCAAGCCTCTGTTCTACGATGGCTACGCCACCAACCGGCTCACCGGTTCCTTCATTCTGGTTGAACAAGGCACCAACGCGACGGTCGGCGCCGGCATGCTCCTCCCGCCGACCGAGGTGGTCCGGCCCGAGCACACCGACTACGCGATCTGACGCGCCAATGAAGATCTCCGTCAAAATCGACTATGCCTGCCGCGTGATGGCCGAGCTCGCCCGCCTGCACAGCTCGGGCAACCTGGCGCAGATCGAGCACCTAGCCCGCACGGAGGCGGTGCCCGCTAATTTTCTCGCCCAGATTCTGGGAAAATTGCGCGACTACGGATTGATCACCAGCCGGCGCGGCAACTTGGGCGGCTACAAGCTTAGCCGCCCGCCCGAAGAAATCTCCCTCTACGACATCATGATGGCGGCCGAAGGCGAGTGCCTCGGCCTGAGCGGAAATTTTCAGGGCCACAGTGGTCGCCGCCTGAAGGAAGTCTGGGGTGAGATCCGCGCCACCCTGATCGAGAAGACCAAAAGTTACACCCTGGACCGGCTCGCCTCCAAGCATCCGTCCGAGATGTATTATATCTGACGCTAAAAAAGAAGAGCCGCGACGCACCCCTGCGCGCGGCTCATGCACACACTCTGCCCAATGGCAGAATTCTTAGAAGCGGAAGTTGGTGCCCACGGTGAACGCCGAGTTCTGGTCGTCGTCGAGTTCGATGCCTGCGGTCACCGACCACTGAGAGTCGACCCAGTAGTTGGCTTTCACGCCATAATTCACCGTGTTGCCACCGGTAATGTCGGGCGCGTCCACATACTGGAGGTAGGGCGTGACGGTGGTGGTGGGTGTGACCTGGAATTCGACGCCGGCGGCGGCCTCCCAGATGAACGAGTTGTCGCTCGTGCCGGCATAGTGGTTCCAGGTGTAACCAGCCCCGGCCTCAACGTAGGGCTTGCCCCAGTTGTAGGAGGCGCTGAAAGCCCGGAGGGCGGCGCCGAGCGTGTTCGACTTCACCCGGGACCCGGCGATCTCGCCTGACTGCGAGTAGTCGTAGTTTAGAATGCCATCGAGGCCAAAGGCCAGCGGCTGGTTCACCGAGAAGCTGTAGTTGTCCGCGTGGGTCGACGTGTCGTCGAGGTTGATGTAGCTGTAGGTGAGCGTGCCATAGACTTGGCCGAGCAAACCTTGGCTGCCTGCAGCAGCCGGTGTAGTCTTGTCGACCGGCAGTGCCTCGTCGGCGCGGGCCGCAACCCCGAGGCCGACGGCCAAGGCGGAAGCGATGAGTATGGATTTAATGCTATGGGCGGTATTCATATTCGGTATTGGTTTGTTGGTGCCAGCTGCGCTGGTCGGCACAGTTGACCCACACAGAAACACCGGTGCGCTGGCCTAGTTCCTTCCCGGAAGGTTTTCCAAAGTTTTTAGCTTCCCGGCGGAACCGGTCATCTCCTCTTGTGTCGCCCGCTGCTTTTTTCGCGAATATTTGCCAATTGCGTCGCTATGGTTACGCTGCGCGTTCATGAAACCCCTCCACCTTCTTCTCATGTTTTCCTCTCTGCTGGGTCTTTTCAATTCGCTGTTCGCCGAGTCACTCAAGGTCGGCGATACCGCCCCGGTCGTCACCGGCGTGACTGATGCCGGCGAGACGCTGAACCTCGGTGACGTTTACGCGAAGACCCCCTACACCGTCGTCTGGTTTTATCCGAAAGCGCTCACCGGCGGCTGCACTAAGCAGGGCTGCTCGTTGCGCGACGCCAGCACCGAGCTCACCAAGCACGGTGCGGCGGTCATCGGCGTCAGCACTGACCCGGTGGAGAAGCAGAAAGCATTTAAAGCGGTCAACCACTTCCCGTTCCCGTTGATTGCGGATACGGACAAAGTGGTCGTGAAGGCCTTCGGCCAGTCCGCCACCCTGTTCGCCTCGCGCGAATGCTACGTCATCAAGGGCGGCAAGATCGTCTACAAGGACACGGGCGTGACCGACCAGCAGGCCGCCAACGTCCTCGCCTTCCTCGCCAGCGAGAAGAAAGGCTGAGCTACAGCTCGTCGTCGTTCGCGGCGGCGAGCACGTCCGCTCGCGGATCGCGCCGCGCCCGCTCAATCCAATCGCGGAAGAGCGCCATCTGTCCGAGCCATTCCTGCGGCAACGGTGCCGCGACGAGATCAATCACGCGCCACGCCCCCGTCTCATCGACGACGATGTTGCGGTCATGCGTGTCGGCCACGAGCCACGGCACGCCGTCGAGGAAGGCCAGGCGCGAGTGGTCGCGGTCGGACCGCAGGAAGCGCGAAGGGATGGGGATGAGCCGTTCCGGATCGAGCGCGGAGACGTCGGTCTTCTCCGGCAGCATGCGGCCAAAGGTCTGCTTCGCCACGACGATGCCCTCGGGCGTGATGCCCGTGATCTCCGTCGGGATGCCGAACTGGTGCGTGAGTTTCAGTTTCTCGAACAGCCGGCGGTAGCTGCCGGGCACGGCCGTCGCCTGCAGCAGATCGCCCTCGCCCCTGGCGAACGCGAACGTCGCCCCCACGTCACCGCCCTCGCGGAACAGGAAAAATTTATAGACCGAGTGCCGCCCATCCACGAAGGCTAGCGCCTCGACCCCACCGCCGATCCGTTGCAGCTTCGGGCTGTCCACCTCAAAGGGATCCTCGACCTCCGAGCTGAAGCCAAAAGTCTCAAACGGGATGAGGGGCAGTTGCCGGCGGAACTCGCGGATGGCATCGCCCAACGCAGCCCAATCGCCGCCGGTAGACTCGAGCAGGCTTACTTCGTCTTCGCGGACGAGGACGAGAGCGCGGTCCTGATCTGCTCGGATACCGCATTGGGCTGCTTTTTCGCCCAGCTGTTCGAGCGCCCGAAGTCGTTGCCGGTGACCGTCCAGAACAGCGGCCCACCCTTCCGGCCCGGGGAGGCGGGTGCCTTCGAGGTGGGTGGGTTGTCCGGAGAACGGATCGGTTGAGGACATGACTCGGCCATGCGCCCAAGGTCGCGGCGGCCGCACCTGAACGCAAAGGATAATTATCCGCAGGCTGTTCACAGTCGAAACCCGAGGCGAGAAAGTAACGGCCGAGAACAGCCAAGGGTGCTACAGTGCCGGCATGATCATTGAAGCGGGCATGGACCGGGGCTTGCACCGGCCGGTTTTCAGGGCAAAACCTCTCGCTTGACAGCCCCCGCCCCCACCCGCGAATCTGACCCTCTTTTTGCCATAAAACTATGAAGCCTACATTCCGCCCACACCGCAAGAAACGCGCCCGCAAGATCGGTTTTCGCGCCCGCAAGGCCACCCGCGGCGGCCGCAAGGTCCTCGCCGCCCGCCGCCGCAAGGGCCGCAAGCGCCTGACGGTCGTCTGATCATGCGTCTCCGCGCCGGGCAGCGCCTGCGGCGCAACGATGATTTTCGCGCCGTCCGTGAGCTGGGCCGCCGCATGGATTGCGGGGCCTTTATGCTGACGTGGTGCGTCCGCCCCAAGGGTGAACCGGCCGCTCCCGCCCGCGTGGGGGTCGTCGCTTCTCGGGCCTCCGTCGGCGATGCCGTCCATCGCAACCGCGCCAAACGCCGACTTCGCACGCTCTATCGCCAGAACCAACACCTCGTGCCGCCCGGACTCGACCTCGTGCTCACTGCCCGTGCGGCGATCCTCCGGCTCGACTATGCCGAGGTTGCACAACGCTTCATCCACGCCTGCACCAAGCTGACCGCCCATGCGTGATCTTGGCCAAACCTTGGTGCGTCTTCCCGCCCTCGTCGCGAGCGGGCTCATCTGGCTCTACCAGCGCACCCTGTCGCCCGCCCTCGTCGCGCTGAACCCGACTTGCGGCTGCCGCTTCGCTCCCACCTGCTCGCACTATGCCCGCGCGGCCCTGAGCGAACGCGGACTGCTCGCCGGCCTCGCCCTCACTTTCGTCCGCCTCACCAAGTGCGGCCCGTGGCATCCCGGCGGCGAAGATGCTGTTCCTCCCCGCGCCCGGCCGGTTTGCACCCGAATCTCCGCTTCCTGACCCCATTCCTCATGGACAAAAAGAACACGACAATCGGTGTGCTGCTCCTCATCGCTGCGATGGCGAGTTTCTACTTCAGCGCCCGCTATGGCCCGAAGCCACCCGCCCCGCTGCCGGTCACTTCGGCGGCCGCACCTGCCGCCGCCCCCTCCGGGCAAGCTGGTGTGCCCGCCCCCACCGCGCTGACCGCCGTCACCCATCCGGTCATCGGCCTCGCCGAAACCGTCACCCTCGCGAACGACTTCATCGTCGTCACGCTCACCAACCACGGCGGCGCCATCGACAACATCGCGTTGAAGAAGCACCTCGCGGTGCAGGATCAGCGCGGGCTCTACACCCTCAATTCCGTGTCGGCCGCTCCGGCGCTCAGCCTCACCAATTTTCCCGGCGCCGATCGTGACACCGCCTACAAACTCGTTTTGAAGAGCGACACCGAGGCCATTTACCGCGCCACCAGCGATAGCCTTGAGGTCACCCGCCGCTACACGCTGGAGAAGGCCCCCGGTCGCGACGACTACCAGATCCGTCACGAGACGACCTTCCGCAATCTTACCGACAAGCCGCTCGTGCTCCCACGCGCCGTTTTCAACCTCGGCACGGCCACCCCGCTCAACGCCTCCGATTACGGCATGTATCTCAACACCGGCTACTCCGACGGCAATGACACCAACTTCGTTGCCCGCAGCGATCTCGAGGGCGGCGGCTTTCTCGCCATGCTCGGGATGAGGGACGGCGCCCCGCTGCCCGCCATCGACCGCCCGGCCTCCATCGTCTGGGCCTCGGTGAAGAATCAGTTCTTCTGCATGGTCCTGACCCCCGATCAACCGGGCAACGGTGTGCGGGTGGAGCGGGTGAAGCTCGATCCTCACGCCCCGGTGGACGACAAGCGTCTCTACGGCGTCACGGGCTACGCCCAGTTCGACCTCAAGCCGCTCGCGGCCGGTGCGGCCTCGACTTTCGGCGCCAACTACTTCGCCGGTCCCAAGGAATACAAGCGCCTCTCCAACGCCGCCGTCTTCAAGCACGGCGAGGAAAAGGTCATGCAGTTCGACTCCTTTTTCTTCAACAAGATCTTCTTCTCAGGCTTCTTCGCCCCGCTGCTGCTGACGATCATGACTTGGTTCCACTCGGTCATCCCGAGCTGGGGCTGGGCCATTGTCATCACCACGCTCACCCTCAAGATCGTCTTCCTCCCGCTCACGCTCGCCGCCTCCCGCTCCGCCAAGCGCATGGCCAAACTCCAGCCGCACATGCAGGCCATGCGCGAGAAATTCAAGGACAACCCCGCCAAGCTTCAGGCCGAGACGCTCCGCATCTTCAAGGAGAACAAAGTCAACCCGGTCGGCGGCTGCATCCCCGTCCTCATCACCATCCCGTTCTTCGTCGGCTTCTTTGCCATGCTGCAGAGCACGTCGGAGCTGCGCTTCGCCTCCTTCCTCTGGGCGCACGATCTGTCGGCGCCCGACACCGTCATGCGCATTTTCGACCTGCCGCTAAACATCATGCCGTTGCTCATGGGCGCGACGACGATCATCCAGATGCGGCTCACACCCACGCCCACCACCGATCCGGCACAGCAGACCATGTTCAAGATCATGCCGTGGATGATGATGATTTTCTTCTATAACTTCGCCGCCGGCCTCGCCCTCTACTCGACGATCAACGGCCTGTTCACGATCGGCCAGCAGATGATCATCAACCGCCTGCCCGAACCGGATCTGCCGATCAACGCCGGCGCCGCATCCTCGGGCGGTATGAAGAACGTCACGCCCCCGAAGAAGAAAAAGTAAAGTGAAGCCCGCGCTCGGGCCGGTCTTCCCATCCGCCCGACCCCCGTCACCGCCCCGCCTCGAAATGGCCCGCTTGGCGGTTGAGCGACTTGCCCAGGCTGCCGCACACCAGTTCACACAGTTTTGGTATCGTCGGGTCGGCAATCCGGTAGAAGACCTGCAGCCCCTCCTTGCGACGCGCGAGGATGTGCGCGGCGATGAGCGTCTGGAGGTGGCGTGACACGTTGGCCTGGGTGCCACCAGTGGCCCCGACCAGCTCGGTGACATTCCTCTCCCCGTCAAACAGGGCCTGGATGAGCCGCAAGCGCATTGGCTCGGCCAGCACGGCAAAGCGCTGCGCGACGAGTTGCAGCGCGTCCTCGGTGAGCGGGCGGTGTTTGGGCATGGGACGAGAAAACGGCCCCTTGACCTCTTTGCAAGTATATGCGTATATGCTCATATAAACTAAACCCGTCCCACGCCTATGACCACCCACAACCTCGTCCGCCTGCTCGCCGGCTCCGTCACCCTGTTCGGGGTCGCGCTCACCCACTGGGTCCATCCCACTTGGCTGCTGTTGCCCGCCTTCGTCGGACTCAACCTCATCCAGTCCGTCTTCACCGGTTTCTGTCTGCCCACGCTGATCTTGCGCAAGCTCGGCTGGGTGGACAACCGGGATGTCATCCACTGGGGCGGTCGCGCCTGATCCGCCATGCGCCACCTTATCCCGCTCTTCGCCGCAATTCTCCTCGCCACCGGCTGCCGCCGGGCAGAAACCGGCTTGGTCACACCTGATTCCGTTCCGGTGGTCTTGCGCACTGCCGTGGTCACAAGTGAATCGCTGCCCACCGCCATCGATATGCCGGCCACCGTGCGCCCGGCCGAGCGGGCCGTAATTTCGGCGAAACTTACCGGCGCCATTGCCTCCCTGCCTTGGGGTCTTGGCCAAGAGGTGCGTGCCGGCGAAATCCTTGTCGCCCTCGCTACGCCTGAGACCGAAGCCCGGGTGCGCCAGACCCAGGCCCAATTGGCCGAGGCCGAGCGCACCACCGAGCGCGAGCGCACGCTGGTGGCCAAAGGGGTCAATGCCCCTGATACGCTGCGCAACGCCGAGGACCGGTTGCGATTTGCCCAAGCCGGACTCGCCGAGGCCGAGGCGATGCTGGCCCACGCAACTATTCGCGCCCCCTTCGCCGGGGTCATCACTGAAAAGCATGTGCTGCCCGGCGATCTAGCCACCCCTGGTTTGCCTCTCCTTGTCCTCGAATCCACTACCCGGCTCCGCGCCGAAGGCACCGTGCCCGAACAGGCCGCGGCCGCACTCCAGCTGGGCCGCAAGATCACTGTGGAGTTGAGCGACACTTCTCCTGCAGTTGAGGGCACCCTAGAGGAGTTGTCGGCTGCCGCCGATGCCGTGAGCCGCTCCGTCCTGGTCAAGGTCGCGCTTCCACCGGGCACAGCCCGCTCGGGGCAATTCGCCCGCTTGCGCGTTGTCATCGGCCGCACGGACGCCCTGCTGGTGCCGGCTGGAGCAATCACCCGTTTTGGCCAGATGGAGCGAATCTTCGTTGTCCGCGAAGGCCGCGCCCAACTCCGCCTGGTCAAAACCGGGCGCGAAGATCACGACCGGATCGAGATACTCAGCGGATTACAGCCCGGTGAAACCGTGATTCTCTCCCCGCCCGCCTCGTTGCGCGAGGGCGTCCTAGTCAGCACCGCGCCATGACGCCTCCGCCCACTTCCCCCCGCCCGCGCGGCTTGGCGGGTCGGCTCGCCGCAGCCTTTGCGAACTCGCCACTCACGCCCTTGGCGGTGCTCGCCTCGCTGCTCCTCGGCCTATTCGCGGTGCTGATGCTCCCACGCGAAGAGGAGCCGCAGATCAAGGTGCCGATGATCGACGTGCTGGTCGCCATGCCCGGCGCCACCGCCGCCGAGGTGGAGAACCGCGTCACCCGCCCCATGGAGAAACTTCTCTGGGAAATCCCGGGCGTCGAATACCTCTACTCCACCTCCAGTCCCGGCACCTCGCTGGTCATTGTGCGCTTCAAGGTCGGCCAGGATCCCGAGCAGAGCCTCGTGCGACTCAACCAGAAGTTGCAGGCCAACTACGACCGCATCCCGCCCGGGGTGAGCGCCCCGCTCATCAAGCCGCGCACCATTGACGACGTGCCGGTGCTCGCTCTCACCCTGCACAGCTCCACCCATGACCATCTCACGCTCCGCCAGCTCGCCGCGCAACTGGACGACGCCGTCAAGGCGCTGCCCGATGTCGCCGAGACCACACTCATCGGCGGTGTGCGGCGTCAGTTGCGCGTGTTGGTGGACCCCGTGAAACTCGCCTCGCGCCAGCTCACGCTCGACGACGTGGCCAACCGGCTCCGCGCCGCCAACGAACGCACCCAGAGCGGGCGCCTCGCCCACCTCAACCGCGAGCTTCTCATCGAAACCGGCGATTATCTGCATGATGCCGCCGAAGCCAGCGGGATCATGCTCGGCTTGCATGAGGGCCGCCCGATCTACTTACGCGACGTCGCCACGCTCGAAGACGGCGCCGCCGAACTGGCTGACTACGTCTTGCATGGCACCATTGTCCGTGAGGAGGCCGCCGTTACGCTAAGCGTCGCCAAGCGCCCCGGGGCGAACGCCGTGGACACCGTGCAACGAGTCCTCCACGCGGTGGCAGAACTCAAGGGTCGCTTGCTGCCGGCGGATGTCGGCGTGGCCATCAGCCGCAACTACGGTGCCACCGCGAGCGAGAAGTCCAACGAACTCCTCCTGCACATGGGCATCGCCGTTTTCGGCGTGTCGTTGCTGATCCTGTTTTTTCTCGGCTGGCGCGAGTCGCTCGTCGTGCTCCTCGCCATCCCGGTTACCCTCGGCCTGACCCTCCTTGTTTTCTATCTCTACGGCTACACGCTGAACCGGATCACGCTCTTCGCGCTGATCTTCTCTATCGGCATCTTGGTGGATGACGCCATCGTGGTGGTGGAAAATATCGTGCGCCACCAGCGCCTGCCCGGAGCGCGCGGGCGTCCGCTCTTCGCTATCGCGGTCGAGGCGGTCGACGAGGTGGGCAATCCCACCTTGCTGGCCACCTGGGCCGTGATCGCCGCCGTGCTGCCGATGGCCTTTGTCGGCGGTCTCATGGGCCCCTACATGCGGCCCATTCCCATCGGGGCGAGCGCGGCCATGCTCTTCTCGGTGCTGGTCGCCTTCACCATTACACCCTGGGCTGCCTTGCGCGTGCTTGGCCGCCGCGGGCTGCAGCTCACCGCAGCGCATGACGCCGAGCTGCATGACCGTGAGGCCAATACTTTCTTCACCCGCCTGTATCACCGTATCATGGAGCCGATGATTGCCCGGTCCCGCTGGCGCTGGACCTTCCTGGGCGTCGTCGTGGGCCTGCTCCTGCTCGCCACGGCGCTCGTGCCCGCCGGACTCGTGAAGATCAAGATGCTGCCTTTCGACAACAAGTCGGAGTTTCAGGTGGTGCTGAATATGCCCGAAGGCACCACGCTGGAGGAAACAGCCCGCGTCGCTCGCGAGCTGGCCGCCGCCGTGCGCACCGAGCCTGAGGTGCGCGACTACCAGATCTACGCCGGCACCTCAGCCCCGTTTAATTTCAACGGGCTCGTCCGACACTATTTCCTGCGGCACGGCGCCAACGTCGCCGACCTGCAGGTGAACCTCCTGCCCGCCCACGACCGCCGGGCCCAGAGTCATGACATTGCCGTTCGGGTGCGTCCGCGGCTGGCGACCATCGCCGCGAAATTCGGCGGCGTCCTCGCCGTGGCAGAGGTTCCGCCCGGCCCGCCCGTGTTGCAGACGCTCGTCGCCGAAATCTACGGACCCGACGAAGCCTCGCGCGTAGCCCTCGCCTCGCGCGTGAAACAGATCTTCGAATCCACCCCCGGCGTCGTGGACACGGACTGGTATGTCGAAGAGCGGCAACCCACCGTCCACCTGCGTATCGACCGCACCAAAGCCGCGTTGCACGACATCAGCGCCGACACCATCGCCCGGACGATCCGCACCGCGGTCAGCGGCGCGAAGATTGATCTGCTTCACCAACCACTCGACCGTGAGGATATGGACATCGTGCTTGAGCTGCCACGCACCCAGCGCAGCCGGCCGGAGGACTTGCTCGCCCTTCAGTTACGCTCCGATCACGACGCCGTGGTCCGCGCCGGCGAGCGCCCGCTCGTGCCGCTCGGCGAACTCGTCACCCTCCAGCCCGTTGCCGGCGAACGGAATCTCTACCGCAAGAATCTTCATCCGGTGATCTACGTCACCGGCGACGTCGCTGGAGCAGTGGCCAGCCCGGCCTATGCGATTTTAACCATGAACCGCGAGCTGGCGAAGCTCCGCAGCCGCGACTTCGGCGGGGCTGGCGACCGCGTGACTGTGTTCAACTTGGCCCTGCCGGAGAGCGATCTTGAGCCGGCCATAAAATGGGACGGTGAGTGGCATGTGACGCTCGAAGTGTTCCGCGACCTCGGCCTCGCTTTCGGCGCCGTCTGCATTCTCATCTACATGCTCATGGTCGGCTGGTTCAAAAACTATGTGACGCCGTTCATCATCATGGTCGTGATCCCGCTCTCCCTGATTGGCATCTTGCCCGCACACGCCGCGCTCGGTGCGTTTTTCACCGCCACCTCCATGATCGGGTTCATGGCCGGCGCGGGGATCGTGGTCCGTAATTCGATCATTCTCGTGGATTTCATCGAGCTGCGCCGGTCGCAGGGCCTGCCGTTGGCCGAGGCGGTGGTTGAGGCCGGCGCCGTGCGTTTCCGCCCCATGCTGCTCACCGCTCTCGCCGTCATCGTCGGTGCGTCGGTCATTTTGCCCGACCCTATTTTCCAAGGTCTGGCGCTTTCCCTGATGGCCGGCGAGGTCGCCTCGTTGCTGATCAGCCGGTTTGCCGTTCCGGTGTTGTATTATATGGTATTCCGCAAAACCTCCCTCCCATGAAAAAGCTCCTTCAAATACTCTCTCTGGTTCTGCCCGCTGCGGTTTTTGCCGCTGATATTCCTGCGATCTCCCCCGCTGACGCCGCCAAACTGGTCGCCGAAGGCAAAGCCGTCCTTGTCGATGTGCGCGAGCCGTCCGAGTGGGCCGAGTCGGGGGTCGCCGCACCCGCCGCGCTGCTCCCCAAGAGTGAATTCGATGCCGGGATGATCGGCGAATGGAAGGACTTCCTGAAAAAGACCGGCGACAAGCAGATCATCACCTATTGTCGCTCGGGTCGCCGTTCCGGCCTCGTGGCCGCAGCCCTTGCCGAGCAGGGCCACAAAGTCGCCAACGCCGGCGGCTTCAAGGACTGGCAGGCCGCCGGTCTCCCGACCCGCACCGTCGGTCCGGATCAGAAAAAGCCCTGATTCTCTCCCTGCTCAAGTATTCTATTAGTTGACATCAGCCCGAGACGCATCGGTGCATTGCTATGTCAACTAATAGAATACTTAAGCCCGCGTTGGGCATCTGTGTCCGTCGAGTCTGAAACGGTGGCGGACCAAAAAACAGCAATCACCCGCGCCACTTCGCCAGTCGCGCGGCT
>JAHFTH010000078.1 GCA_023269445.1 Lacunisphaera sp. | reverse complement strand
AAGGGCGACATCCTCGTCTTCATGCCCGGTGCCCATGAGATCAACCGCACCGTGCAGGATGTGCAGGGCTCGCATGCGCTGCGGGGATTCGTGTGCTACCCGTTGCACGGTGAATTGCCGCCTGAGCAGCAGGACCGCGCCGTGGCACGCTACGAGACCCGCAAGATCATTGTCTCGACCAACGTCGCCGAGACCTCGCTGACCATCGATGGCGTGACCGTCGTGGTGGATTGCGGTCTGGCGCGGGTGGCGCGCTACGATCCGCACCGCGGCATCAACACGCTGCTGATCGAGAAAATCAGCGTGGCCTCGTCCGACCAGCGGGCCGGCCGCGCCGGGCGCACGGCGCCGGGCATCTGTGTTCGGCTCTGGACCGAGCGCGAGCATGAGAAACGTCCGCTGCAGGAACTGCCCGAGGTGAAGCGCCTCGACCTCGCCGAGGTGGTGCTGACGCTCAAGGCCGCCGGCATCGACGACATTGGCAATTTCCCGTGGCTGGAAAAGCCCGAGCCCAAGGCCTTGGAGCGGGCGGAGACTTTGCTCGAGGATTTGGGCGCGTTGCACGGGCCCAGAAAATCCCTGACCGAACTCGGCCGGCGCATGCTGCGCTTTCCGATGCATCCGCGCTACGCCCGGATGTTCCTTGCGGCGCAGGACTACGGCTGCGTCCGCTCGGTCGCGCTCATGGCCGCGCTGACGCAGGGTCGGAATTTCCTCCTGCGCAATGTGGACAAGCGCACGCAGGAAGCCCGTGACGACCTGTTCGGTGAGGAGCACGAGTCGGATTTCTTTTTATTGATGCGGGCGTGGCGCTATGCCGACAAGGCCAACTACAACCCCGACGCCTGCCGCCGGTTGGGCATTCATGTGCAGGGCGTCCGACAGGTCGGACCGCTGTTCGAGCAGTTCCTCGAGATCGCCGCAGCCGAGAAGCTCGATGTGGCCGAGAAACGCATCGACGGTGTCGCCGTGCGGAAGTGCGTGCTCGTCGGATTCAGCGACCACCTCGCCCGGCGGTTGGACAAGGGCACGCTGCGCTGCGAGCTGGTGCACAAGCGCAAGGGCGTGCTCGCGCGCGAGAGCTGTATTGATCAGGCGCCATTGCTCGTGGCGGCGGAGATCACCGAGATCGAGAGTCGGGGAGAAGTGAACACCTTGCTCAACCTCTGCACGGCGATTGAGGAGCCGTGGTTGAAGGAATTGTTTCCGGAGGATTTTGCGGATGCCGGTGGCGTGACCTACGACGTGACGGCCCGGCGGGTCCTGGCGCGCAAGGAGCGGCGGTTCCGTGATCTCGTGCTCGAGTCCAAGCAGACCGCCGAGGAACCGCCGGAGGGTGAGGCGGCGGCGATGTTGGCCAAGGAAGTCATCGCGGGGACCATTGTGCTGACCGAATGGAACGAGGCGGTGGAGCAGTGGATCGTGCGCGTGAACTGCCTCGCGAAGTGGTGGCCGGAGCTGGAGGTCAACCCGATCACCGACGCCGACCGCGCCACGCTGATCGAGCAGATCTGCTACGGCAGCTACGGCGTGCGCGAGCTGAAGGACAAGCCGGTGATGCCCGTCCTGCGCGACTGGTTACTGGCGGAGCAACTCGCCGTGCTGGACGATTACCTGCCCGAGCGGCTCATCATGGCTAACGGCCGCAAGGCCCGGTTCACCTATACCAAGGACGGTCCGCCGGTGCTGAGCGCGCGCATTCAGGAACTTTACGGCGTGAACTCGACCTTCAAGCTCGGCCACGGCCGGGTGCCGGTGAAAATCGAGGTGCTCGCGCCCAACCAGCGTCCCATCCAGGTGACGGACGACCTTTCAAATTTCTGGCGCGAGCAATATCCCAAGGTGAAAGCCGAGCTTTCCCGCCGCTATCCCCGGCATGAGTGGCGGTAGTTTTAGGGCGACGGGGAAACAGGCTCCGATTTAGTAGCTAGCCCTTTCCTGTCTTTCTCGCGGGGCCCTTGCCGAGGGAGGCTTCGGCCTCGGCGAGATAGCCGGTGACTTTGGCTTTCCGCTTTCTGGTCTCATCAATCAGGCGGGCGGCTATTTCGTTGTGCTTTTCGGCGCCGCGCAACGTATCCGCGTCCCATTGATCGAGCAGGTCGTCAGCAAGCGTGCGCAATTCAAAGTAAGCCCTGTGATGGGCGTTTCTGAGTGATCCGGGGCGGAAATAGCCGTCGATCAAGACACACGCCGCAGAGATTGCTCCGGCCCAGGCCATGCCATCAGGGCCGATGTTTTTGGCCAACAGACCATAACCGGCGGTCGCGACAACCACCGGAATCTTCAGCGCCCAGAACCAGAATGTCTCCCATCTCGCCTCGCTCCGGTTGGCCTTGGCCCATTGGTTGATGCCGTCGATTTGCTCGGCCAGCTCCTGAGGCATAGCCACCACGGGTGTGAGAGCCCTTGGAATCGCACGTTCCGATCTTTCGGGTGCTGCTGCCGCTGGTTGCATCTTCGCCATCAAAGCGGTAGGCTGGGGCGGAGGGTTGGGATCGTCGCTCATGACTATAATTTCGGCCCTTTGGCCGCTTGCTGTTTCATCATCTGCGTGACGACTTCGCGCAAGTCCAACACTTGCTCGGCATTTTCTCGCAAGTAGTAAAACGCTCCGAGTGCGTCTCCCTGTGGCATTCTTGCAAGGGATGAGCTGAATTCCGTGAAGATCGGACTGTTTAGGAATTTAGTGCTCAGTGTAGTCCAGTCCTGCACTGAGCAGGGTGACTGTCTATGAGATTGGATACGGAGGACATTCCCCCGGGCACGGTTACTCTCCCAGCTACGGCGCATCTCCCACAAGACGGTGTATAGCGCCCCGGTGAAGTCCCCGGAATTTGCCTGCATTCCGGCGATGGAGCTCTTGGCTGTCAGTTTGTCTGTATCGTAACTGAATTTGCGGGCCGCTTTCAAGGCACCGGCATAGTCACCGGATTTCGCCAGTGACGACCAACCATCCTTTATCTCTTTGGCGCCAGCAATGTAGCTTAGGGTTCTACTCTTAAGCTCGCCGGCTTTTTCGGCCGCTTTGCGCGCGGCTCCTAGATCACCGGCTCGCGCGTAGGCTTGGCCAAGCACTTCGTAGGTGCCGCTAAGCGCATCGACATCCTTTATATTGATGGCGGTTTGCTCCACCACGGCCAGCAGCGGCATGGCTGTCGGGATATCGGCGTTGTTGACCATCGCCTCGGCGATGGCGCATTTTGCCCGGCAAGTCCGCCAATCTTCAGTCAGGTAATCGATGGTTTCGAAGGCGGCCGGAATTTCGCCGGCCCGCGCCTGATCCTGTGCCAACTGTTGGATGGCGTAACCCCCATTCCCACCCTTTTTTGCGGTCCGCACCGCGAGGTCGAAGCACTTGCGGGCCCCGGCCATGTCGCCCGCCGCCGCCAAAATAAGACCGACGGCCCCTTGGGCCCGGCTTCGGAAATAGGCATCCTTCAAGTCCTCCGCAACCTTGAGCGCGTCAGCTGAATTGCCGTTTCTCGCCAGCAGAAGCACGGCGAAATGAAGTGAGCCACCATCATAGAGGTCTGGACTCCAATATAAGAGTGGCGCAACTCGGCGATCGCCGGGAACGAGCTTGGCGGCATCCACCACGGCCTTGATGAATTTGGTCGTGCTGACCTGATTCTTAACCTCGAGCGCATCCATCTGTTTTTTCACGGCTGCGGCATTAGCTGCGGTCGGATTGGCCGCGAGATAGGCACCAAACCACGCGATGGCGCGCAGTTCCCGTCCAGGGATTTTCGATTCGGCGAGGCCGAGGTTGTAGAGCAGCTCGGGAGCTTCCGGGGCGGACTCGCGCGCTTCCGCGAAAAATTTGGCGGCGAGCGCGAAGTCCTGCTGTTGCGCCGCGAGCACGCCTTTCTCCATGGCCGACTGGGCGTCGGGCGGCAACTCAGCGCGAAGGACGCCGGCAACCAGCAAAAGAAGGCCGGCGATGATAGTCGTGCGTAGGGTCGTCATAAATTCCTTAAGATTTTATCTGCTTTGTCCGCTGCATTTTCATCATCCGGGTGACGGCCGCGCGCATGAGGAGCACTTCTGAGGCTGTGTCATACAAGGCGTCGAATGTTTCCTTCGCACTTCCTTTCGGCAGGGTGGCCAAGGTTGAGCTGAATTCCGTGAATATCGGCCCGCTTAGGACTTCGGTGTTCAACGCGATCCAATCCTGCGGCGCACTGGGCGACTGCCTTTGGATTTGAACCTCAATGACAACCCACCGGGCATGGTCCTTGCCCCAGTTGTTGGGTATCGTCGCGACGGTATTTAGCGCACCGGCAAAATCTCCGGAACCGGCCTGCATTTTGGCGACGGCACTCACGGCGGTCCATTTTTCCTGACCGAGCTTGTCGACGGCCTGCAGGGCACCGGCGAAATCACCGGATTTCGCCTGGGACTTCCAGTCATACTTCTGCTTTGCGGCTTGGGCGTTCGAAATTTCGGTAAGGACGGATTTCTTATACCAATCGACTTTGATCTGATCGGCCGCTTTGTGGGCGGCTGCCAGATCACCGGCTTGAACATAGACTTCGCCCAGACTCTTGTAGGTGTCACTCTTGTGCGTATCATCGCCGATTTCGTTTTTCATATAGTAGGCGATTCGTTCCACCTCGGCCAGCAGCTGGTTGGCCGCCGGGATATCGCCTTTCTCGATCATTGCCTTGGCGATCTCGCATTTTACGTAGCCGGAGGCCCAAGCATCATCGGTCACGCTTTCGGCGGTCATTAGTGCTGCCTCGATTTCCCCGGCCCACGCCTGATTCACCGCGAGCGCCCAGTTTGAGCTTCCGGTGTTTTTTCCGGTGCGCACAGCGAGGCTGAAACACTTGCGCGCTCCAGCCTTGTCCCCCGACTTGGCTAAAATGAGGCCAACGACCCCTTGGGCCCGACTTCGCATACCGGCATCCCCTATGCCCTCCGCCACTTTGAGCGCCTCGGCAGAATTGCCGTTTTTCGCCAACAGGATCACGGCGTAGTGCAGTGAGCCGCCACGGTAAAGGCTTGGCATGATTAAATCCTCTCTTTGTCGATCAGGATTAGGAACAAGATTGGCTGCATCGGTTGTCGTCTTGATGAAGCGGGTGATATTGACTTGGTTCGTCACATCGAGTGCATCCATCTGCTTTCTCACCGCCTTGGCGTTGGGGGCGGCCGGATTGGCGGCGAGGTAGGCACCGAACCACGCGATGGCGCGCAGTTCGCGTCCCGGGATTTTCGACTCGGCGAGGCCAAGATTGTAGAGCAGCTCCGGTGCTTCCGGAGCGAGCTCACGCGCCTCGGCGAAATACTTGGCGGCGAGGGCATAGTCCTGCTGTTGCGCCGCGAGCACGCCTTTCTCCATGGCCGACTGCGCGTCAGGCGGCAGCTCGGCGCGAAGGACGCCGGCAACCAACAAAAGAAGGCCGGCGATGATAGTCGTGCGCTGGGTCGTCATAAATTCCTTAAGATTTTATCTGCTTTGCCCGCTGCATTTTCATCATCCGGGTGACGACTGCGCGCAGGTCGAGAATGCCTGAAGCGGCGTATCGCAAGGCTCGAAAGGTGTCGCTCGCCTTTCCCTTTGGCAGTGTTTCCAAAGTGGCGGTGAAATCCGTGAAGATCGGTTCGCTCATCACGAGTGTGTTCAATGCAATCCAATCCTGAGCAGAGCTGGCCGTCTGTCTTTGGAGTTGCGCATGCAGGACGGTCCAGCGGTCGCCGCTTTTTAATGTGCCTGCGAAGTCACTCTCAATCGTTTTGAGCGCAGGTCCAATTCTGCCCGTAATATTGGCCAGCACCATATCCCAATTGGACGGGGCGAAGCTCGTGTCGGTTTGCGCTGAAAGGCGGCGAAATTTATCGGCCCCGGTTCTGTCTCCGTCCAGCGCCAACGCCATCGCTATGCCTGCTTGAGCCCAACTCCGCCATCGGGGGTCTTTTATGGCGGCCGCGATTTTGAGGGCTTCGGCGGTCTCTCCATTTCTCGCCAATAATACCGCTGCCTCATGCAGTGGGCCACCCATATAAGGCATGATCAGGCCGCCAGGATTAGGGTGATCCGGGGCATGGAGAAGTTTAGCAGCATCCACCACGGTCTTGATAAACTTCGTGGTGTTAATCTGGCTGGTCACATCGAGCGCATCCATCTGCTTTTTCACGGCCTTGGCGTTGGGTGCGGCCGGATTGGCCGCGAGATAGGCGCCAAACCACGCGATCGCGCGCAGCTCCCGTCCGGGGATTTTCGACTCGGCGAGGCCGAGGTTGTAGAGCAACTCCGGCGCCTCTGGGGCAAACTCGCGCGCTTCCGCGAAGAACTTGGCGGCGAGCGCGAAGTCCTGCTGTTGCGCCGCGAGCACGCCTTTCTCCATGGCCGACTGCGCATCGGGCGGCAACTCAGCCCGCAGCGATGCAACCAACAGAGCAAGGAGCGCAGCCACAGGGAGACGATATTGTTTCATAGAAGTAGTTGTCGGAGGCTAGACCGGCTTATTGGGGCTCCACAGATCAACCTCTCACGGCACTGACCGGGCGATACTTGCTTTTCGGTGGGTTCTTGAAGAGTGCATCAAAAAATGCACCCCAATTGGGTTTCAGCTCGGCCTTGGCCGGCAAGGGAGGCGATTCGTCAACCGCAGTGTTGGGGACGACGGGCTTTGGCCCCGTTGATGGTGCGTCGAGTCCGAACAGCACGTCCATCATCTCATTTTCCGGCAGCGCTTTCAAACCCGGGAAGAGGAAAAACAGGTCATTGGGATCCGGCATCTGCAACTCCGTCCCCGGAACCAGCCAGGACGGCTTTACCTGGTTTGCGGGGCCAACTCCGGCTCGTGGGGTGGAATTTCCACCCAAGCCGGCCGGCTCAGTGCGTGCATCCGGGACAAGAAGCGGCTTGGCGGGCAAAGTGGATAAATCTGCCAGTGCGACCAGACGCTTGAGGCCGGCGTTGTCGGGGTCCCGTTTAAGGGCATCTTCAAACCAAGCCTTGGCGACTTTCCAGTCGCGATCCATGACAGCCTGGAATCCCTTGCGGACACGGTCGCTGACCCCGGCGGGCGCATCAGCATAGACTGTGGCGATGGCACCGTCCATGCCTTGCCAAAGACCGGAGGGCACGTCGCGGGCGTCGACGACCTTGGTGTCGCCCGAATCCAAGGCCGCCATGCGGGCGATAATCACGGCGTTGAATTGGTTCACGCTTTGGATGTAGTCCGCCCGCTGTTTCGTCAGCCGCATGAATTCCTGATCGGATTGGAGTTCGGCCGTCTTCTTGTTGAAGCGGTCGCTAGCTTCCTTGAAGTCCTTCCAGTGTGCCTGAATTTTTGCGCGCTGTTCTAGGAAACTGGCCTGCTCGGCGGCAGGCAGCAGGGAGGACACTTCGAGGAGTGCGGGAATTTTATCCGCACCAAACGCCACAACCGAACCAACTAGGCCCAGAGCCACGATGAACAGAAGCCTGAGGGTCGTCATGGGCGGTCTATTTTCCACCCGAAGGTGCCGGATTGTCCGTCGGCGCATCCTCACCGCCCGAGTTGTCAATCTCCCGGTGTCGTTTTTCGATTTGGTCGGTCTTCTCGGTGATGGCGGTTAGGTTGGCCTGATAGGCCGTATTCTTTTCGTCGAGCTGGGTTGTCAGCTGCTTCATCACTTCCGGGTCCTTTTCAGTGTCACGCTGTTTGATCAGCTCCTCGCGCTGGGCCTGCAATTCATGGCGCTTGGCCTGTAGGTCTGTCAGGCCCTTGAGCGAGGTCACGATCTGTGGATCCTTTTTGGCCCGTTCAGAGTAATGGGAGAGATCCACGGCGGTGTAACGCCCGTCAACGGTGGGGGCCACAAGGGTGCCTGCACTTGGCGCACCGCCCACGTCGAAGTTGATGGCGAGGTCGCCCTGATGTTTCGCGGCGGCGGCGGCGCTCACGAGTTGGTCGGCAGCTTTGGTGTCGCTGCCGGTGGTGTGCGGCGCGACGGTCGCAAATTTCGCGCCCGACTCCTTGCTGCCGAAAGCGCCGCGGGTGCTAGCATCCATAAATTCAAGTCCATCGGGTGTCTGCTTCGCTGCTGGGGTAGCCGTAATGAATTCCAATTCACCAGCCGAGTGGGTTTTGCGTTTTGTATCGGCTTTGGGTGTTTTCATCTGTTCCGCCAGTCCGGTGATAGCCTTGTTCATGTCGGCGGTTGCCACCTTCTCCGGTTGCCGGGCCTGCTCGGCTTGGAGTTTCGACTGCGCCGCCGCGAGGCTCTTTCGAAAAATCTCATCGTTTTTCGGGTGAGGACTTTTCTTCAATGCTTCTTGAAAGAATGCCACGGCACTAGCCCAGTCGCTGTTGTTATATGCGGTCAAGCCACGCTCATTGGCGAGGCGGGATTGTGCACCAGCCAGATTTTTCATCACGACCGGATCGTTGGGTTCCTTGGCTAGGGAAAGCTGGTAGCTCTTGATCGCATTGGCCCAGTCGTCCTTGGCGGCAAATTCGATTCCGCGGTCGTTTGCCTCCGACGCCTCTTGCTGACGCTGCTGGCGTTTCCGTTCGCTTCGGATTCGGAAAGCTTCCGCAAGGCCCGGTCCGTTGTAATTGCCGTCGTTGCTAGTCCCGCTTTCAACCGGCACCCAGCCCTTGCCAGGAACCCATTCCTTGGGGCCGCCCTCGTTTTTCATCGTCCCGCTGGGCTGCGCGACAGCGAGAGTGAAGCTCAATAACAGCAACACGATGACGGCGGATATAGTGGAAGCGCCCCTGTTCATCAAGGGTGACACTAGACGGGTGTCCCAGAGGAGCAAGCCGCATAACCTGCCGGGTTTGACCCCGGCGGAGACCGGGCAGCGCCGTCCGGTTATGACTACGCTCGCGGATAATTTCGCTTTCGCCTCGGTGGGATAAGTGCGTATTTCATTTTCCCGATGGTGACGCACAAAGCACTTGATCAACTCAGCGACCTCCGGGCCGAGATCCGGAGCCTGGGCGCGACGCTGGGCCGCACGATCGCGGCCCTGGAGGGCGTGAAGACGCTGGAGACGGTCGAGTCGCTCCGCACGCTGGCCAAGGACAGCCGCACGGGCGATGCCGCCGCCACCCGCAGCCTGGCGCAGGCGATCGGCAGCCTGACTTCCGCCGAGGCTTTCAACCAGGCGATGGCCTTCACCCTGTATTTCGAGCTGGTCAACCTGGCCGAGGAGAATTTCCGCATCCGTTTGCTCCGGGAGCGCACCAGCCGGCATCGCCGGGCGCAGGCCGCCGGGCAGGCGAGCGAGCCGCAGCGCGAATCCATCGAGGCCGCCGTGATCGAGCTGAAGCACGCCGGCGTTTCCAAACAAAAGATGCAGAAGCTGGTCCGCCAACTGGCGATCGAGCTGGTCTTTACCGCGCACCCGACCGAGTCCAAGCGCCGCACCATGCTGGAAAAACTGGCGACACTCGCCGGCATTTTGCGCCGCCACACCCTCGAGGAAATCCAGCACGCGCCGGATGACATCCGCCGCGAGATCGTCTCGCTCTGGCTGACCGACCGCAGCCGCACTGAGCGGCCCGAGGTGACCGACGAGGCGCGGACTGGCTTGTGGTATTTCGACCGCACGCTCTATCAACTGCTGCCCCGCTTGCACACGGACCTGCAGGAGGCCTTGAGCCGCCACTATCCCGGCGTGCGCGCGCCTAACCGCTGGTTGTCGTTCGGCTCGTGGATCGGCGGTGACCGCGACGGCAATCCCGGCGTCACGGCCGAGGTCACGGCGCGGGTGCTCCGCATGAATCGCAAGATGGCGATCAAGAAGCTGGGTGATGTGCTCTACAATCTCGCCGGTTCGCTCACCGTCTCCGACCGGCGGGCGCGCTTCGCCCCGGTCATCCGCCGCATGGCGGAGGAATGCCGGGCCTCGTCCGACGTGATGGCCAAGGTGGGGGCGCGCTACCCGCGCGAGCCTTACCGGATTATTTTGAGCAGCCTGCGCGAGCGACTGCTGGCCCAGGCGGACACCGACTTGCTCGAGCTGGCGGAGACCGACAGCAAGCAGGCCAAGACCGGGGCGGTGCGCGATATTTTGATGCAGATCGAGGCCGACCTGCTGCGCGACCGCGCGGCGCCGCTGGCCTGCGGTGAACTGCGCGATGCGCTGACCTGCGTCGATGTGTTCGGGCTGGGCATGGCGCGGCTCGATCTGCGCCAGCATTCGGGTCCGCATGCCCGGGCCATCGCGGAGTTACTCTCGCAGCCTGATTACGAACAGCTCGACGAGGCGAAGAAACAGGAACTGCTGACCGCCGCGCTGAAAACCGCCGAGGTGCTGCCCACCGGCCGCGTGGCCAGCCTGTCGGCCGAGACGCGCACCATCATCGAACCGCTGCGGCTGGCCGTCCGGGCGCAGGCCCAATACGGCGCCGACGCACTGGGCATCTACATCATCAGCATGACCAACGAGGTCTCAGACGTGCTGGAGGCGTTGCTGCTGCAGGCGCTCGCGGGCGTGCACCTGCCGATCGCGCCGCTGTTCGAGCCGCTCGACGATCTCGACCGGGCTCCGATCATTCTGTCCGCGCTCTTCAGCCATCCGGCCTATGCGGCTGAACTCGCGCGGAACCGCCGCCACCAGCACGTGATGCTGGGCTATTCCGACAGCAACAAGGACTGCGGCTATCTCACCGCCAACTGGGCGCTGTTCAAGGTGCAGGATGCGATCATGCGCGTCTGCCGCACACACAAGACCCGCGTCACGCTCTTCCACGGTCGCGGCGGCAGCATCGCGCGCGGCGGCGGCCCGGCGGCCAAGGCGATTCTGGCCCAGCCGGTCGGACTCAAAGACGGCGGCATCCGCGTGACCGAGCAGGGCGAAGTGCTCTCGACCCGCTATCACGATCCCGACCTTGCCCACCGCGTGCTGGAGCAGATGGCCTACGGCGTTTTGCTCGGCGCCAACGAGGCGCAGCGCGGCTCGCGTCGCGTGCCCGCGCGTTGGCTGAAGGCGATGGAGCAGATGAGCGCCGCGGCGCTGGCGACCTATCGCGCCTGCGTGCACGACGACCCGGAGTTTCTCACGTTCTGGCGGCAAGCCACGCCGATCGACGAGATCAGCGAGCTCAACTTCGGTTCGCGTCCGACCTACCGGCGCAAGGGCAGCGTGAGCGTCGGCGACCTGCGGGCGATTCCGTGGGTGTTCTCGTGGATGCAGAGCCGGTTTAATTTCCCGGGCTGGTATGGCCTCGGCAGCGGGCTCAACGCCGTGCTCGCGCGGCCGGGCGGTGAGAAGCTGCTGCGCGAAATGTATCAGCGTTGGCCGTTCTTTCAGACCACCATCGCCAATGCGCAGCTCACGATGTGCAAGGCCGACATGTCCATCGCCCGCGTCTATGCCGGGCTGGTCGAGGACGAGGGCATCCGTGAGCGCGCACTGGCCCGCATCCTCGAGGAATTCAAGCTGACGGAGAAGACGATGCTCGCCGTCACCGGCCAGAGCCAGCTGCTGGAGAACGAGCCGGTGCTCGCCAAGTCGATCAAGCTCCGCAATCCCTACGTGGACCCGCTCAATTACCTGCAGGTGGAGATGATCAAGCGCCGCCGCGGCAGCCGGTTGAAGAAGGAAGACCGCGAGGGCATCCGCGCCGTGCTCGAGCTGACCGTCAACGGCATCGCCGGCGGATTGAAGAACACGGGGTAAGGTTTCTGCTCGCCCGGGTGGGAGCGGCTCGGCAGGCTGCCGTCGAGAATTCCAACCGGCCAGTTCACTTCTAACTTTGGATCAAAATGAAACCATCCCGTGCCTTCTCCCGCCTATGGCGCAGCGCACTTCTTCTTCTCCTCCTCCAGTCGATGACCTCCTTGGGCTGGGCCACCTGCGGCGGTGGCGGTGGGGGTGGCGGCGGCGGTATGCCGGCTGGGGATATGCCGGGTGAAGGCCGCTCTGCCCCGCAGGTTTATATCGTGCCGTGGAAAATCCTGAAAGCTAACGCAGCGCCTCCCGCGCAAGGCCTCGTGCTTTACTGGTTTCCCATCTCGGCGAACGAGGTAAGCAATTCCAGTCTGCGCACTTCACGCGAACTGACGCTCTGGTCGAGCCAGTGTATCACCATGGTGGCGGCGGACGTGGGTTCGCCCATCGGCCAAAAACTGGAGGCGACCGTCAAGGAACCCTTGGTGGTCTTGACCGACGCGACAGGCGCCGTCTTGGGCCGGGTCCAAGGCGTGAAAGGCATTCTGAAGGCCCCGACGGTGGAGAATCTCGTCCGCAGCGAATTGAAAAAGCGCGAGGCCCTGCTCAATCAGCAACTCGCCGCCGCCAAGGCGAAGACCAAGGCCGGCGACAAGGCCGGCGCGATTGAACTCTATCAAGCGATCTGGGCCGAGCGCTGCCTCTTCCCGAAGAAGGGCAAGGACGCTGCGAAGGAGTTGAAGAAACTAGGCGTGACGGTCGCGGCGGACGACGCCATCAATGCGCTGCCGGAGCAGGGACCTCTTTTCGACGGACCAGTGGCGGCGGAGATCGTCGCGATGATGGATCGCGGCCTGGCGGCCGAGCTGGCCGGCGACTATGAGCTGGCCAAAGGATTCTATCTGCAAGCCCGGGCGCTCGACCCGGCCGACCCGGCACCCGGTCGCTTTCTGGGCGAACTTTACCGTCACCACACCGGCGAGTGGGACAAGGCCCGCGCGGTCTTCGCGCAGATGCTCACGGAACGGATCGACCCGCTGTCCCGCGCCGTGGCCCTGCACGGCCTGGGCAAGATGACGATTCACGAGGGTTCGTTCGTGAAGGGTCTCCGTCTCATGGAAAAATCGGTCGAGGAATTCCCGCTGGCGCTCGCCTACCGGAATATCGCCGTCTTCTGGAACTCCGAGTGCGACGCGGAGAAGACCGCCCAGTATGTCGAGCTGGCCCTGCAACTCGACCCGCAGGATCCCTACAACCGTATTTTCGCCGCCGTCTTCATGGCGGCGAGCGGCCGGCGAGACGAGGCCCTGCGCATCGCGAAGGAAAACGATTCGCTCATGGCGGCATCCTATAACTTGGCGGCAATCTACGCCATGGCGGGCGACCGCGACCGCGCGCTAGCCTACCTCAAACGGCATTTCTACGAATACGAGCGCTTCCACGCCGTGCGCAGCAAGGAGATGATGGAAGCCCGCGTGG
>JAHFTH010000077.1 GCA_023269445.1 Lacunisphaera sp. | reverse complement strand
ACCGGAGCGGGGGGCGTATAGACCACGGCCTTGGTGATCAATTCCTGATCGATGACCACGGCGGCGGAGGCCACGGCGGCGGACAGCAGGCCACCGACGAGGGCGGCCGCGAGGAGAATCTTTTGGGAGTTCATGCCACGATAACCCGGCATCGCGCGCTGAGTTTCATGTAATTTCGCTCCGTCCCAAAATTCCAGCGGATGGAACGCTGCGGCTTCCGGCTCGTCAGCTTCAGCCTCATCCCTCAACGTCGCGCCATGAAAATCACGCTGCTGATCATCGGAATCATCGTTGGCCTCATGCTGCTCGCGGGTCTCACCATCTACCTCATCGGCCGGGCGCAGCCCGAGCGCCACACCGCGCGCATCACCTTCACCCTGCCCAAACCGCGCGCTGTCGTGTGGGCCGCGCTCACCGACTACGCCGCCATGCCACAGTGGTGGCCGGCCGTGAAGGCCATCCGCTTCGAGACGCGCTCCAACGGCGACATCATCACTTGGAACACCGACCAACGCGGCCAGGTGATCGGCTTCCGCACCACCGCGCAGCAAGCACCGGCGCACCTCGTCCGCGAAATCACGGGCGACAACCTGCCCTTCGGCGGCACGTGGACCTACGACTTGACCGAGGAAAACGGCGGCACGCGCGTGAACCTCACCGAGGACGGCTTCGTCAAGCCACCATTCTTCCGCGGTATGATGAGACTGATGGTCAAGCCCGACGCCACGATGCGCGACTTTGAAAAGAACTTCACTGCCTGGGTGCGCTAGTCGATTTCGGCCGGACAGTGGTTGCGGCAGAAAGGTAGGCGGCCGGATGATATTATGACCCACGCAGACGAGACATTTAGCTCGGTTTAAGCCGGTTGGGGCCGATTGTAAGAGAGCCCCGGAAGATGACGCTCCGATTAAGTTTTTTGCTGCTGCTGCTGACACTGTTCGCCGCCCTGCTTGGCGGTCTGTGGCTGCACAACCAAATCAATCTCGTGGACACCGGCCGCCTGCGGACAACCCTCCAGCAGGAACGCGAAACCCTCGTAGGCCGCCTCATCGACCTGACGGGTGAGCCGCTGCGGGTCTACACGGCCGACTACACTCCATGGGATGAGATGGTGACATTCGTGACCGAGGCCGATCCGACATGGGCCCGCGTCAATATCATCGCCGGCCTCGACACCCACCACTTGGACGCCGCGTGGGTGCTGCGGCCGGATTTGACGGAGGTGTATGGCACCGCGCACGCCAGTGACCCGGCCCTGCGTCCGCTGCCGCTCGGTCCGGACATGCTGCGCCAGCTGACCGCCGACGGGCACGATAATCGGTGTTTCGTCCAAACCGGCGCAGGGCTGCTGGAAATCCGCGGCGCCCCAATCCGGCCATCGGATCTGACTATCACGATGTCCGCTCCCTCCGGCTGGCTGTTTGCCGCACGGCGCTGGGACGACAACTATCTCCAACAGCTCGAAGGCCTGCTTGGCGGCACTGTCACCCTCGCCCGCGAAGCGCACCCATCGGCCATCGCTCCGGATGAAATCGTTACCAGCCATCCCCTGTCCGACTGGCAGGGCGGAACGCAACACTGGTTGCGCACCCGCTTCCGGGCTCCGGCGCTCATCCGGGCCAACACCGACGCGCGCACTGACCTGCTTTTCCTCTGCGGCTTCGGTGTGTCCGCACTGTTGGCCTTCACCGTGGCCACCCACTTCTGGGTGACCCGACCTCTGCGCCTGCTGAGCACCAGCCTGGAAACGCGCAGCGCCGCCCCGCTGACCGGCCTACAGCGGACCGCCCGGGAATTCCGCACCCTCCGCGTGCTCGTCGAGGAGTCATTCCAGCAGGAGGATATGCTCCGCCAGATCTACACCGCGTTTAATGCCATCGATGACGCCGTCTTCATCACCGACTCTCCCAACAATCAGATCATCCATGTGAATTCGGGTGCCACCCGCCTGCTCGGCTATGAGACGGGCGAACTGTGGGGTCGTTCCCTCGCCGATCTGAAGGCCACCGACCCCGAGGCCCCGGATGAAGGAACCTGGCTCCGCTGCCGGGACGGCCGACTGGTAGAGGTCGAGGCCCGCGAGCAAATCCTGCCCGCCAACGGCCACCGCCAGATGGGCGTGACCGTGGCCCGGGACATCTCCGATCGGCGCCAGATCGAGCAGCAGCGGCTGCGCGCCCAGCGCATGGAAAGCCTCGGCACCCTTGCCGGCGGGGTCGCCCACGACATGAACAACATGCTCACCCCGATCATCCTCATGATCGACGAGCTGCAAGCCTCCGGCCAGCCGCCCAGCCCCAACCTGCTCGCCTCGGTGCGCAGCAGCGTGAAACGCGGGGCCGGCATGCTGCGCCAGTTGTTGACCTTCGGCAGCGGGATCGAGGGCGAACGCTCGCCAGTGGACATCAACCGCCTGATCGAGGAACTCGGCCGCATTGTCGCCAGCACCTTCCCCAAATCCATCGCCTTCGATACCAAGGTCGCCCGGAAATTGCCCGCCGTGCTCGGTGACGCCACCCAGCTGCACCAGGTGCTCCTCAATCTCTGCGTCAATGCCCGCGACGCCCTGCCCGCCGGGGGCTTCATCAAGGTGACGGCGGTGCATGTCGTGCTCGATCTGGCCAACGCAGCCACCTGGCCCGACGCCAAGCCCGGCTCCTACGTGCGGGTCGAAGTCTCCGACAATGGGAACGGCATCCCGCCGGAAATCGTCGAGCGCATCTTCGATCCCTTCTTCACCACCAAGTCGGCCGACAAGGGAACCGGCCTCGGCCTCTCCACCACCTTGGGCATTGTCCGGGGGCACGGCGGGGCCATCCGCGTGAAAAGCCAGCCGGGCACGGGCACCTGTTTCGGCCTGTTGCTGCCCGTCTCCACGGCCCAACCTGCGGTCGAAAACGCCGACCCGCAGGAAAAAATCAAAGGCGGCAACCGCACCGTGCTCGTGATTGAGGACGAAGAAACCATCCGCGATGTCCTGAAACGCTCACTCGAGCGGATGGGCTTCAAGGTCATCGTCGCCACCGGCGGCGCGGAGGGAGTTGCCCTTCACGATGACCATCGGCCCGGGCTGAACCTGGTCATCACCGACCTCAATATGCCCGGCATGGACGGCCTCACCGTCGTGAGCTACCTCCGCGCCAAGTCACCCGCCCTGCCGGTGATGGTGATGAGCGGCCGGGTCGATGACACCGTCCTCGCCACCCTCAAGGAACTCAAGATCGCGGGCCTCATCGACAAACCCTTCGGTTACGCTCAGGTGGAAGCCGCCATCAAGCGCGTGCTGGGCTGAGCCGGCTGATGATCCGGTGATATAGTTCGTCATTGCGAAAAGTCCGCAAAGCGGACGACGAAGCAATCCATCTGGCTGGATCGCCACGTCCGGCTGCGCCGCGCTCGCGATGACAAGGCAAGCCATACGATTTCTGCAACCCGCGTCGGGGTTGCCGGGTATTTGAGCCAACTGACCGCCATCGGAGCGTTTTCCCACGCACCCCGCCGGCGGCGAACCCATTGCCCCATGCTCCAAGACCTCCGCTTCGCCTTCCGGATGCTCGCCTCGCATCGCTGGTTCTCCGCCGCCGTCATCGTCACCCTCGCGCTCGGCATCGGCATCAACACCACCGTCTTCACGCTGGTCAACGCTGTCCTCTTCAAGCCCGTGCCCATCCCCGGCGGCGAACGGATCGTCACCATCGGCAACTACAACCTCACCAAACCCCAGCAACGGACCCGCGTGTCCTGGCCCGATTACCTTGAGTTCAAGGCCCAGAACCGGAGCTTCGAGGGCATCGAGGGGCTGAACCGCAGCGAAGGCATCATCAGCGAAGTGGGCGCGCCACCGGAACGCTTCGAGATGGCCCGGGTAACCCCAGGCCTCTTCAACCTCATCCACACGCCACCGGCGCTCGGCCGCCATTTCACTGCTGCGGACGGGAAGGCGGGTGCCGAAGCGGTCGTGCTGCTCGGCCACGGGGTTTGGCAGGGCCGCTACGCCGGCGCGCTCGACGTCGTGGGCCGCGCCGTGCGCGTCAATGGCAAGCCTGCCACCATCATTGGCGTGATGCCCGCCGGATTCAAATTTCCGAGCAACGAGGAATTCTGGATGGTGCTCTCGCCCGACGCCGAGCTGGAGAACCGCAGCAACCACCTGCTCGACCTTTTCGCCATGCTAAAGCCTGGCACGTCGCTGGCGGCCGCCCACGGCGAAATCGCTCTGATCGCCAGCCACCTCTCTGCGGACCACCCCGACACGAACAAGGAGCTCGGAGCGCGCGTGCGCACCTTCCATGAAACCTACAACGGCGACCAGATCCGGATCGTCTTCCTGATGATGCTCGGCGCGGTCGGCTTTGTGCTGCTTATCGCCTGCGCCAACGTGGCCAACATGATGCTCAGCCGCGCCCTCGCGCGCGGTCGCGAGATCGCGGTGCGCGCCGCGCTGGGCGCCACGCGCTGGCAACTCGTGCGCCAGCTCCTCGTCGAGAGCGTGCTGCTCAGTTCGCTCGGCGGCCTGCTCGGCCTCGGGCTCACGGTGTTCGGCGTGCACGCCTTCGACCTCGCGACGCGCGACGTGGGCAAACCCTACTGGGTCCTCTTCACGATGGACTGGCGGGCCTTTAGTTATTTCGCCCTGCTCTCCGTGCTGAGCGGCATCCTCTTCGGCCTCGTGCCCGCGCTCCGCGCCTCGCGGGTGGACCTCAACACCGCCATGAAGGACGGCACCCCCGGAAGCGGCAGCCACCGCGGCCGGCTGACCGGCGCGCTCGTCATCTTCCAGTTCGCGCTGACAGTCGTGCTCCTCGCCGGCGCGGGCATGATGGGGCGAAGCTTCTTCGCCGCCCAGGCCCTCAACTCCTTTGTCCAGCCGCAGAGCCTGTTCACCGCGCGCATCCAGCTGCCCGAGGACAAGGGCGAGCGCTACGATAAGCCCGAGACCCGCCGGCAATTCTACGAACAGCTCCTGCCCACCCTCCGCGCCCTGCCAGGCGTCACCGAGGTTGCGGCTACCAACAATTTTCCCGGCCTAGGTTCCTCGCAACAGGACATTGAGATCGAGGGCCGGCCCAACCCCGACCCCAAGCAGCCGCCTCACGCCGCCATGCTCGTGCAGACACCCAATTATCTTTCGGCGATCGGCCTGCCGCTGTTGCAAGGCCGGGGCCTGGCGGAAACCGATAGCGACCCCGGCAAGGAAGTAGCCGTGGTGTCGCGCGCCTTCGCCACCCGATACTGGCCGGATCAACCGGCGGTGGGAAAACGCTTTCGCCTGATCCGGGATGAAAAACCCGACGTGTGGCTGACCGTCGTCGGCATCTGCGCCGACCTAGTGCAGGATACTAACGAGAAGGACCGGCCTCCACTGATTCATATCCCCTACCGCCAGGAACCCTGGGGTTGGATGGGCCTGCTGCTGCGCACCTCCTCGGATCCAACCACTCTCGCCGCCCCGGTCCGTGCCACCGTGCAAAAGATCGACCCGGATCTTCCGCTCTTCGAAGTGCGGACGCTCACGGCCGCGCTCGATAAGTCCCGCTGGTTTCTGCAGGTCTTCGGCACGCTGTTCACCGTGTTCGCCCTGACGGGATTACTGATGGCCTCGGTCGGCATCTACGCTGTCGTGGCCCAGACCACGGCCCGGCGCACCCGCGAGATCGGCATCCGCATGGCGCTCGGCGAGACGGCGGCCAGCATCGCCCGCCTCGTGCTCACGCGCGGCCTCACGCAATTGCTCATCGGCCTCGGCCTCGGCCTGGCTGGGGCCTGGGCCGCCACGGGCCTGCTCGACCGCGTCGGCTTTCTCATCGGCGTCTCACCCCACGATCCGCTCGTCTTCCTCGGCATCACCGCGCTGCTCATCGTCATCGGCATCGCGGCCTGCTGGCTGCCGGCGAGAAGGGCCGCGCGCATCGCCCCGACGGAAGCACTGCGGACGGAGTGAACCAAGACACGATCCCGCCCGGAGGCGAAACAAGCGGCGTTTGTGTAATGACCGGCCGCTTGCAACGCGGGGCTGCCGCGTGCATCAATACCGTCGTCCCATGAAAACAGTCCTCATCGTTCTCGGAGTCCTCGCGGCGATCGCCGTGGTCGGATTCCTTTTCCTGACCGGTCAATACAACAACCTCGTCAATCGCGCGCAGGCCGTCGACGCCCAGTGGGCGCAGGTGCAGAATGTCTACCAGCGCCGCGCCGACCTCATCCCCAATCTCGTCGCCACCGTCTCGGGCGCGGCCAACTTCGAGAAATCCACGCTCACCGAGATCGCCGAAGCCCGTGCGTCGGTCGGCAAGGTGCAGATCAACAACAGCGGCACGCCCAATGCGGCCCAGCTTGCGCAGTTCGAGCAGGCGCAGGGCGCGTTGTCGTCCGCCCTGTCCCGACTGCTCGTCGTGGCGGAGAACTACCCGAGCTTGAAGGCCACCGCCAATTTCTCGGAGCTGCAGGCGCAGCTTGAGGGCACGGAGAACCGTATCAGCGTCGAGCGCGGCCGGTTCAACGACCTCGCCCGCGACTACAACACCGCCATCAAGCGCGTGCCCGCGGTCTTCTTCGCGGGAATGTTTGGCTTCGGGGAGAAACCGTATTTCACCGCCAAGCCAGGCGCGGACACGCCGCCGGCGGTCTCGTTTGATTTTAATAAGAAACCCTGAGGCCGCGTCCGTGGAACTTCGTCTGCCCTTCCTGTTTCTTGTCGCCACCCTGCTGGGCGGAGCCGCGCTGTCCGCCGAGCGCATCCCGCCGGCCCCAACACGCTACTTCAATGACTACGCCGGGGTGGTCTCGGGCCCGGTCGCCGGCCAGCTGAACGCCCAGCTCGAGCAGTTCGAGCGCGCGAGTTCCAACCAGCTGCTCGTCGCCATCTATCCGAAGATGGAATCGGATTCCTCGGTGGAAGATTATACGGTGCGCGTCGCGCAGGCATGGAAGGCCGGCCAGACGGGGAAGAATAACGGCGCCGTGCTCTTCGCCTTCATGGCGGAGCACAAGCTCTACCTGCAGGTCGGCTACGGGCTGGAGTCGGTGCTGCCCGACGCCACGGCCAAGCGCATTATCGAGCGCGAGATCGTGCCGCGTTTCCGCGCCCATGACATCGACGGCGGCATGACCGCCGCCGTGAACGCCATGATCGCCGCCACCAAGGGTGAATACACGGGCACGGGAAGCACCGTGGCCGATGGCCGCCGGGCGAACGGTAATATCAAGATAGAGAACTCGGCGTGGGTAAACTTGTTGTTCCTGGTGGCCGTATTGGTTTTTGCCTTCCGCGCCATCCGCCGGGCGGGGCGCAATCCCACCTTGCTGATGAACCCAGGTCGCCGCAGCAATAGCTGGATAAATTTCGGAGGCAGTTCCGATAGCGGCTCCTCGTGGGGCGGCAGCAGTGGCGGCGGTGACTTCAGCGGTGGTGGCGGCAGTTTTGGCGGCGGTGGCGCGGGAGGGAGTTGGTAACATGAAAAAATCCGATTTCATCAAGCAACTGGATCATCCCGCCCTCGAGGCGGCGATCGCCCGCGCCGAGGCCGTGACCTCCGGCGAAATCCGCGTGCTCGTATTGAAAGAATCCGTGGCCGAGCCTGTCGCGGCGGCGCAGGCCGCGTTCACGCGCCTCGGCATGGAGAAAACCCGCGAGCGCAACGGCGTGCTCATCTTCGTCGCACCCGCCTCGCAGAGATTTGCCGTCATCGGTGACGAGGGCGTGCACGCAAAGCGCGGGCAGGTTTTCTGGGATGAGATGGCGGCAGCGATGTCGGGCGAGTTTAAGCGCGGCCAATTCACCGCCGGCCTGCTGGCCGGGATCGAGCGCACGGGGGCGCTGCTCGCGGCCCACTTTCCCCACCGGCCCAACGACCGGAACGAGCTACCCAACCGGATCGTCAGCGAATAGCCCGTTCAGGCGTAGCTCTGGAGAAACGTGCGCACATCGTTCGGCACGGCCGAGGCGAGGTTGGGCACGACCCATTGGAACAGCCGCTTGATTTCCCACAAGCGGACCCCCGAGGTCCGGTGTGCCTCGTCGGGATTGGACCCCGCCAGATACTCGATCGAGTGCTCCTCGGCCGCTCGCACCAGGCAATCCCGTAGCACCAACTCAAAGGCCGAGACTGTCTTTTCGGGATGATAGCGCCAGACGGTCAACCGTGACTGATGGGGACTGGTGTATTGCTCCGTCAGATAGCCCGACTCGTCCACCTTGGTCTTCTTGAATTCCGGTTTGAGCGTGACCCCGAGGGCCACGGTATCGAGCAACTGCCGGTAGGCGCTGGCCGTCGCCTCGTCCGTGATGGTGTGCTTCAAGCCGACAAACACCCCCTCGGGCTCCTCGCGCAGGTTGGTCGTGCGGCAGGGGATCACGAGTTCGTAGTTCTCCAGGCTGAGCTTGAGGTCGCAGGTTTCGTCATCGCGCACCTTGACCGCGGGGCCGAGTTGCATGCGCGCACCCAGTTCGGAGAAATTGACGAGACGGCCCTTCCAATCCCAGCCGGCCCGCTGATTGCTCAATTGCGCTCCGTTCTCATCGCGACCGATAAAGCTGAGCACGGCCTTGAGCGGAAATTTCGGGTTGATCGTGAAGCGCTGGCCGCTGCGACGCTCCTGCCGCGCCGTTTCATTGGCGGGCTCTTCTTCCTTGAGGATACGCTCAAACAACTGCGGCGACGGGGAACTCATTTTTTGATCCAATCAGGTGGTGGACAGCTGACTCAAAGCGGCGGGGGACTCGCAAGGTATGATACCGCCCCCGGCCCGGCGTCAACCCCGGGCTTGGGCCCGGCTCAGGCCGCGTAGCTCTGCAGAAACTCGCGCACGTCGGTCGGCACGGCCGGGGCGATGTTGGGCACGACCCAGTGGAACAGGCGGTGAATCTCGGCGGTTTGGGCCGAGGGGGCCCGCCGCGCTTCCGCCGGTTCTGATCCGGTCAGATACTCCAGCCCACGGCCGGCTGCTCCGCGCACCCGGCAATCCTTCAGCAGAAATTCAAAGGCGGTCAGCGATCGGCCCGCATACTCCCGCCAGACACTGAGCCGGGAACGCGTGTCGCCGGCAAATTGCTCCACCAAGTAGCCCGAGTCGTCGGGGATGGGTCCTTTCGTCAGGGGTTTGAGCGTGGAGCCCAGCGCCACAAGTTCGATCAGCTGCCGGTAGGCCAGCTGGGTTTTCTCGTCTGTAATATTCAGAGTCAGGCCATACATGACTGAGTCGCGTTGCTCGCGGATATTCGAAATGCGGCTGGGAATATCCAAGTCGTAGCCCTCGAGACTGAGCTTGAGGTGGCAGGCATCGCCCTTGACCGCCGACACCGAGGCCGGGAGTTGCATGCGGGCGCCGTGATCGGAAAAATTCACGAGGCGGCCGCTCCAGTCCCACCCGCCCCCGCGGCTGTTTTGCAGGATGGCGCCGGTGTCGTCCCGGCCCGCCAGATTGAGCACGGCCTTGAGCGGAAACTTCGCATTGGGCGCAAAACGTTGTTTGCCGCGCCGTTCAGCCGGGGTGGCTTCCGCCGTTTTGAAGTTTAAGATGCGCTGGAAGAATTGCATCGGAGCATGACCGGGCGCGGCGAATCCCACCGGATGGCGGATCGCCGGACCCAGACATCCCAGCTATACGGCACGGACCGGGGAATCTTGAGCACCCGAACGGTCAGCCCGGCCTGCGAAAATTTGCGCCGGAGCCATCTCCGGGGTTGCGCCGCGAACGGCGTTGGCTCTCTTTGGTGCTTTATGTCCGCCAAAGTTGAAAACGTCGTCATCGTCGGCACCGGCTGCGCCGGTCTCACCGCCGCCATCTACACCGGTCGCGCCAATCTCTCACCCCTCGTGCTCGAGGGCGTGCTGCCCGGTGGTCAGCTGACCACGACCTCCGAGGTGGAGAATTTCCCCGGGTTCCCCGAGGGCATCGACGGCTACCAGCTGATGCAGAACCTCCGCAAGCAGGCGGAAAAATTCGGCACACGCTACGAGAGCGGCTCGGTGCAGGGCCTCGATACTTCCAGCTGGCCCTTCACGCTCAAGCTCGCCGACCGCGAGATCAAGGCCAAGACCGTGATCATCGCCACCGGTGCCTCGCCGCGTCTCACTGGCATCCCCGGCGAGAAAGAACTCTACGGCGGCAAGGGCGTGACGACCTGCGCGACCTGCGACGGCGCGTTCTACCGCAAGATGGATGTGGCGGTGCTCGGCGGCGGCGATAGCGCGGCCGAAGAAGCGCTGTTCCTCACGCGTTTCGCCAGCAAAGTTTATCTTGTCCACCGCCGCGATACGCTCCGCGCCTCCAAGATCATGTCCGACCGCGTCCTCGCGAATCCGAAGATCCAACCGGTGTGGGACAGTGTCCCCGTGGCCGTCGAAGGCGTGGCCGAGGGCGCGGTCAGCGGCCTCAAGGTGAAAAACGTCAAGACCAACGCCGAGTCGATTCTCCCCGTGAAAGGCATCTTCGTCGCCATCGGCCACGAGCCGAATACGGCACCGTTCAAGGACGCGGTGGACACGGACGATCAGGGTTACTTTGTGCCGACCGGTCACAGCCAGGTGAAGACCAAGACGCCCGGCGTCTACGTCGCGGGCGACTGCGCCGACCACCACTACCGCCAGGCCATCACGGCCGCCGGCATGGGCTGTCAGGCCGCGATTGAGGCCGAACGCTGGCTCGCGGAGCAAGGTGGCTGATGTAGGATCGGCTTTATGCCGCGATCCAATTCCTATCGCGGGCTAAACCCGCTCCTACAGATAATGAAACGCCGCCGCACAACCTCCCTCGCCAGGATTTGGCGCCGGCTCGGCATTCCTGCGGACTATGCGCGGCGGGCCGAACGGCGTCTGCAGCCCGAGGCCAAGCGATTGGTTTTCATCGGCCGCGCCTTAGACGATGGCCGGATCCTGCGACTCACGCCACGCGCCGCGGCGGCGTGGAAGCGCATGCAGGCCGCCGCCACGAAAGACGCCGTGACGCTGCTGCCGTTGTCCGCATTTCGCAGTGTGGCGCGGCAGACTCTGATCATCCGTCGCAAGCTCGCGCGCGGTCAAAGCATCGAAGACATTCTCCGCGTGAGCGCCGTGCCGGGTTGCAGCGAACATCACACCGGCCGGGCCCTCGACCTCGGTTCGCCCAAGGAAATGAAGCTCACCGCCGCGTTCGCCCGGACCCGGGAGTTTCGCTGGCTGAAGCGTCACGCGGCGAAGTTCGGCTTTCATCTCTCATACCCGCGGGGCAACCGCCAGGGGATCGCCTACGAGCCTTGGCACTGGTGCTGGAAAGATTGAGTAAGTCATAAACCAATGATCCGGAGTGGCCTGTGGGGTGATTTGGAATTATTCTAATTCCTACTTGAAACCCTGTCGCGGCTGCGTTGGTTTGTCGGACTCCCCCAACCACCATGTCCGCCCAATCCGATAAGCACGCAGTCCTTTGTGAGAAGCTCAAGGCCTGCGATATCCGCCCCACCCCCCAGCGGGAGGTCGTGCTCAAGGTCATTTTGGAAAAGCGCGATCATCCCACCGCCGACGAGATCTTCGCCCGCGTGAAGGCCTCGATGCCCACCATCTCGCTCGCCACCGTCTACAACTGCCTCGAGACGCTCGTCACCTGCGGCCTCGTCCGGCAGGTCAACCTCGAGCGCGCCCCCACCCGCTATTGCCCGAACCTGCAGGAGCACGCGCATTTTCACGACGAAGTCACCGGCAAGGTTCACGACGTCGAACTGCCCGGCGATTTCATGGACCGTCTCCGCACGATCCTGCCCGCGGGTTTCGACGCCAGCACCGTCGAACTGAATTTCCGCGGCAAGGCCGCCACGAACTGAATTTTCCCATGAGCCAACTCGAGATCAAAGACCTCCACATCAGCATCAGCGACAAGCCCATCGTCAAAGGCTTCACCCTGACGATCAACCAGGGCGAAGTGCACGCCATCATGGGGCCCAACGGCTCCGGCAAAAGCACGCTCGCCAAGGCCATCGCCGGCCACCCGGACTACACGATCACCAGCGGCGACGTCCTGCTCGACGGGCAGTCCGTGCTCGCGATGGAGCCCGATGAGCGCGCCCGCGCCGGCCTGTTCCTCGCCTTTCAATATCCGAGCGAGATCCCCGGCGTCTCCATCGCCAACTTCCTCCGCGCCGCCGTCCAGGCCCGCATGGCCGAGGGCGAGGAGCTCGATGCCACGGGTTACTACAAGAAGCTCTACGCCAAGATGGACCTGCTGAAGATCGACCGGAAGTTCACCTCGCGCTCCGTCAACGAGGGTTTCTCCGGCGGCGAAAAGAAGCGCTGCGAGATCCTCCAGCTCGCCATGCTCGAGCCCAAGATCGCGCTGATGGACGAGACCGACTCCGGCCTCGACATCGATGCACTCCGCATCGTCGCCGACGGCGTCAACGCCCAGCGCAAGACGGCCTCCTTCCCCGGCATCATGCTCATCACCCACTACCAGCGCCTGCTCGACTACATCGTGCCGGACTTCGTCCACGTCATGTATGACGGCCGCATCGTGAAGAGCGGCGACAAGTCCCTCGCCCTCGAGCTCGAGGCCAAGGGTTACGACTGGGTGAAGCAGGAATTCGCCGCCGCGAACGCCTAACCATTGTCTGTCATGAAACCACCCACCGAAATCGAGCCCGCGTCCGCGACCGAGAATCCCGTCGTCGGCATCGACCAGACCAAGGGCGACTTCCAATACAAGGTCGACTACGCCTTCGACGCCGGCACCGGCCTGAACGAGGACACCGTCCGCTACATCAGCTCCGTCAAGAAGGAGGAGCCGTGGATCCTCGATTTCCGCCTGAAAGCGCTGAAGACTTTCCTCAGCAAACCCATGCCGACGCACTGGGCGACGAAGGACCTCGAAAACATCAATTTCGACAAGATCCGCTATTACCTCTCGCAGGGCCAGAAACCCAAGCGCACATGGGACGAGGTGCCGGACGACATCAAGAAGACCTTCGAGCGCCTCGGCATTCCCGAGCAGGAGCGCAAGTTCCTCGCCGGCGTCGAGGCCCAGTTCGACTCCGAGGCCGCCTACTCGAACATCAAGGACATCGTCGCCAAGCAGGGCGTCATCTTCGTGAACTCGACCGAGGGCCTCCGCGAGCACCCGGAGATCTTCCGGAAATTCTTCGGCAAGGTCATCCCGACC
>JAHFTH010000076.1:4437-13181 GCA_023269445.1 Lacunisphaera sp. | reverse complement strand
TCCAAGGCGGCTACACCTGGACCGAACATCCGTGGCAGCCTCGCGTCGGCCTGCTCTACAGCTACGCCTCCGGTGACAAAAATTCCGCCGACGGTTCGAGCGAGACCTTCCAGAATCTTTTCGCCACGACCCACCTGCACTACGGCTACATGGATCTGAACAGCCTGCAGAACCTGCATGACCTGCGCGCGGTCTTCACCATCAAGCCCCGCGCCAACATCAGCCTCGCGGCGGAAGTTCACTATCAACTCCTCGATCGCACCACCGACTTTTGGTATAATGTCGGCGGCGTCCCGCGCAACTTCACGACCGCAGCCGTCGGCAGCGGCGGTGGCTACCGGATCAATCCCAGCTACAGCCGCCACCTTGGCACTGAGGTCGACTTGGTGGCCGCCTGGACTTTCAAACCCTACGCCCAGATCGAGGCTGCCGTCGCCCACTACTATCGCGGCGACTACATCAAGCAGTCCCTCGCCGCCGTCGGCTCCAAGGATTCGGGCTACGTTTATGTCCAGCTCACCTTGAATCTCTGAGCTTGGAAAGGGGCAGTTTTTGCCGCCCAAGCAGGGTGCTTCGCTCTCCCTGCTTGGGAAAACTGCGGGTCCGCGAGATTTGCAAGCGGCTATGAGCCAGTTTCATCCAGCCCATGAAATCTTTCAGTATTGGTAATTCGTAAAAACGCCCGTTCTGGCACGTCACGCGCTTATGGGATGGAGCCATGCCGCGCGTCTCCCAACACCCCAATTACCTCGCCCCATACTCCGGGAGGAACGGTTTGGACAGCCCTCTACACCCATGATCCACTCCATCCTTAACGCCCCAGCGGGGTCTCAATCTCCCTCCCGTTCAAACGGTCCGGCCCAGCAACCATGAACTGGCGCGACCTCCGCAACAACGGTCACTGGCCCACGCTGGTGACCTCCTTCCTTTATTTCGACGTCAGCTTCATGGTCTGGACGCTCCTCGGGGCGCTCGGGGCCCTGATCGCGCCGACTCTCCAGCTCAATGCCGACCAGAAATTCCTCATGGTCTCCCTGCCGATCCTGGCTGGGGCATTCCTGCGTATCGCGCTCAGCCTGCTGGTTGACCGCATCGGCACGAAAACCACGGGCCTGATCGCCCAGCTGGTCGTGATGACCAGCCTCGCGGTCGCGTGGAAGTTCGGCATCGCCAATCTTACTCAGGCCCTGTGGCTCGGCGTGGCCCTGGGCCTCGCCGGGGCCAGCTTCGCTGTCGCGCTCCCGCAATCGGGCCGCTGGTATCCGCCGCACATGCAGGGCGTGGTGCTCGGCCTCGCGGGCGCGGGCAACATCGGCGTCGTCATCGATCACCTCGCCGCCCCGCGCATCGCCGCCCTCTGGGGCTGGCAGACCGTGTTCGGCGCCGCGCTGGTCCCGCTCGCCCTCGCTTTCGTGCTTTATGCCCTGTTCTCCAAGGAGCCCCCGGGCGAATTCAAGCGGAAGACACTCTCCGACTACGGCCGCGTGCTCGGCGAGAAGGACGCGCATTGGTTCTGCTTTTTCTACACGATCAGCTTCGGCGGCTTTGTCGGCCTGGCCACCGCCTTCGCGATTTACTTCAGCGACCAGTTCCACCTGAAGCCGGTGCAGGCGGGCGAGATGGCGGCCTTCTGCACTCTCGTCGGCGCGCTCGGCCGGCCGTATGGCGGCGCGCTGGCCGATAAGCTCGGGGGCATTCGCTCGCTCAGTGTATTCTACAGCGTGGCCGCCGTCGCCATGGTCGTGGCCGCTCTGTTCGTCAATCTCTGGATCTGCGGCGGAGCCTTCTTCGTCGCCTCAGGTGCCTTTGGCATGTGCAACGGCTCGGTCTTCCAACTCCTGCCCCAGCGTTTCGCCAAGGACATCAGTCTGATGACAGGCCTCGTCGGTTGCGGCGGGGGCATCGGCGGATTCCTGCTCGGGCGGCTCTTCGGCTTGTCCAAGCAGTATACGGGTAACTACACGAGCGGCATCATCTTTTTCGCCGGCTTGGCGCTGGTCGCCTTGGCCGGCTTGTTCCTCGTCAAGAAACGCTGGCGCACCACCTGGGGCGCCACTGCCCAGGCCCGTATCTGATCAATGTCTCACCACGTCACCACCGCCTCGGTTCCCGGCACCGGCCGCGCCCGGTCTGATGATGCGTGCGCGCACCGCCAATACGACGGCCTCTACGTGGCGGCCGTGGCTGATGGCATCGGCAGTGCGCGGGCGGGCGGTGAGGCCGCCGTCCTGGCCACCCGGCGTCTCGTGGAGAACTTCGAGACCCGGCCCTCCGGCTGGTCGGTGGATCGGGCGCTCGTCGAGTTCACCACGCAAATCAATCGCCAGCTTTGCGAGGAAGCATTGCATCGCTACGGCGGTGAAGGCGCGCTCGGCTGCACGCTCGCGGCGGTCGCCATTTCCGGCGACATGATGTGGGGGGTGAACCTCGGCGACACCGAGGTGTTGCTGCTGCGCGACGGCGAACTGCGCCAGTTGTCCGAGCGCCACACGCTGGTCGGTCCAGAAAAATCCCATGTCCTGACCCGTGCCCTCGGCCTCGACAACACGATCGCGCCCCATGTGTTCTCCTGGCGGGTCGCGGCGGGCGACCGTGTGCTCATCTGCACCGACGGTGTCACGCGCCCGCTTGATCAGAAAAAACTGGGCGAACTCTTGGGTCGCCACCCCGAGGCGGCTCCGATCATCCGGGCCATCGAGGAACCCGAGGACGATGCCACCGCTCTCGTCATCGAGATCGGCACCCCGTCGGCCGGCACGATGACCATCCCGGCCCTACTGGTGCCGGGGCCCTTACAGGCCGGCCAGGAATGGGCCGGTCATTCCCTCCTCCGTCCGCTCGACCCCGCCACCCGCGTGTGGCTCGCCCGGCGGCTGCGCGACGGGGTGAAATGCGTCCTGAAGTTCGCGCCGAGCGACGCCCGCCATGACGAGAAGCTCCGCGCGCTCTTCAGCAGCGAGATTTCCCAGGCCTGCCGCCTGCAATCCCCTTTCTTTCCCGCCGCCGAGGTGCCGCCGGGTGATCCGGTCTGCTGCTACAGCTTGGAATACATCGAGGCGCCCACGCTGCGCGAGTGCCTCACCCAGCACCCGCTCATCACCGAGGAGGTCATTTTGCTCGGCCGGTTCCTCACCGCCGTCACCCAGTTTCTCCTTCAGCACGACCTCGTGCACGGCGATCTGAAACCGGAGAACATCCTCGTCCGTCGCCGGGGCATCGCCGCCGAGTTCACGCTGCTCGACTTCGGCAGCGTAGCGCCGCTCTTTGCCCCGCCGTCCCGCGCCGGCACCGCCAGCTACATCGCTCCCGAACGCTTCCAAGGTTCCCCACATTCCGAGCGCACCGAGATCTACGGCATCGGCGTCACCCTTTTCGAGGCGGCGACCCGCGCGTATCCCTACGGCGAAATCGAACGCTTCCAGAATCCGCGCTTCACCTCGCCCGCCCGCCCGGGCCGACTCAATCCCGCCCTGCCCGACTGGCTGGAGTCCGTCCTGCTCCGTTCTGTCGCAGCTGACCCGACGCAACGCTACCAGCATTACTCGCAGCTCACCTTCGACCTGGAGCACCCCGACAAGGTCGAGCCCTTCTTCGCGCCCGACACACCCCTGCTGGAGCGCAACCCACTCCTCGTCTGGCAACTCCTCGCCGCGCTCCTCGCCGCGCTGAATCTCCTCCAGTTTTTCCTGCGGAAATGAACTCCCTGCCCGATCAACCTCCTGCCGCGCCCGGTTCCTTCTCGCCCGACCAGAAGGAATATTTGCAAGGCTTCATGGCCGGCGTGCTCGCCAGCGGCCAGTATGCCTACGTCGGGGCCAACGCGGCCGGCCAGCTCACCGGCTCACCCGGTGCCGCCGTCACGGGCAACCTCGCCGCGCCCGCCGAGGACTCGGTCTTCGGCACGCCCCTCGCCGATCTCTCCAAGCCCGAGCGCTGGAAGCACGAGGAGAACGGCCTTGATGTCTGGGAGAAACTCGTCGCCCATGCCGCCGCGGACAAATTCCCCGACGAAGCCGACACCTTCCGCTTCAAGTTCCACGGCCTCTTCTACGTCGCCCCGGCGCAGGACAGCTTCATGATGCGCCTGCGCCTCCCGGCCGGTGAAGTCTCTTCGCACCAGCTCCGCGGACTCGCCACCCTCGCCGAGGAATGCGGCAACGGCGGCACCGACATCACCACGCGCGCCAACCTCCAGCTGCGTGAGTTGAAGCCCCGCTCGATCGTCCGCGCCCTCACCCGCGTGCAGGAACTCGGCCTCACCTCCCGCGGCGCCGGCGCCGACAACATCCGCAACGTCACCGCGACGCCCACCAGCGGCTTCGACCGCGACGAGTTGATCGACGTCCGCCCCTACGCCCACGCACTGCACCACTACATCCTCAACCATCGCGATCTCTACGGCCTGCCGCGCAAATTCAATGTCGCCTTCGACTCCGGCGGCGGCATCTCCACCGCCGCCGACACCAACGACATCGGCTTCTTCGCCGTCCGCGTGACGGAAAAATCACTTTCAACTCTCAGCTCTCAACTCTCACCTCCTCCGGAGCCCGGCCTCTACTTCCGTTGCGAAGTCGGCGGCATCTCGGGCCACAAGGATTTCGCCCGCGACACCGGCGTGCTGCTCAAGCCCGCCGAACTCGTCCCGGTCGCCGCCGCCATGCTCCGCGTCTTCCGCGAGAACGGCGACCGCACCGACCGCAAGAAGGCCCGCCTGAAATATCTTCTCGAGAAATGGGGCGGCTTCCCCCGCTTCCTCGAGGAGACGCAAAAGAAACTCGCCTTCCCGCTGGTCTACGCTCCCCGCGACTGCGCCGAGCCGCGCCGGCCCGTGCTCAAGCACGGCCACCTCGGCGTGTTCAAGCAATCCCAACCCGGCCGCAACTACGTCGGCATCGGCGTGCCGGTCGGCCGCATGACCGCGAAGCAGATGCGTCGCCTCGCCGACCTCGCCGATCACTACGGCACGGGCGAACTCCGCCTCACCGTCTGGCAGAGCGTGATCATTCCGAATGTTTCGGATGCGTTCTGCGCCACGCTGGTCCGTTCCGTGGAGAGCCTGGGCTTTTTCACCGCCGCCCACGCCACCGCCGGCTGCGTCATCGCCTGCACCGGCAGCAAGGGCTGCAAATACGCTGCCGCCGACACCAAGGGCAACGCCGTCGCCCTGATGGCGCACCTGCGCAAGCGCGACCTCGGCCTCGACCAGCCCGTGAACGTTCACCTCACCGGCTGCGCCCACTCCTGCGCCCAGCATTACTGCGGCGATATCGGCGGCGTGGCCACGAAGCTCACCGATGGCCGCGAGGGTTACCATATTGTCCTCGGCGGTGGCATGGATCAGGAACAGGGCATCGCTCGAGAGATTTTCCGTGGCGTCGGCTCTGATGAACTGCCCGCCCTCGTCGAAAAGGTCCTCGTCACCTACCGCGACCGCTGCACCGCCGGCGAATCCTTCCTTCAGTGGACCCGCCGCCACTCTGTGAAAGAAATCCAGGAACTGCTCTCGTCATGAACGCTTCCGTCCCGCTCATTCCCGACAACGCGCCCTTCTCCCCCGAACAACGCGCCTGGCTCAACGGCTTCCTCGCCGGCGTCTTCTCCCGCACCCTCGCCCCGGTGGGAGCGAGCTCGCTCGCGACTCCGGCTCTCGCACCGCTCACGATTCTTTTCGGCTCCCAGACCGGCACCGCCGAGGGCCTCGCCAAGAAAATGGCCAAGGAAGCCGGCAAGCGTGGCTTCGCCGCCACCGTCCTCGACATGGCGCAGACCGATCTCGCAAAACTCGCCGCGGAGAAGAATCTCCTCGTCATCACCAGCACCTACGGCGACGGCGAACCGCCCGACAACGCCAAGGCCCTCCACGCTGCGCTCAAGGCCGCCGGCGACCGGCCGCTGACCTCCGTGCGTTTCTCCGTCTGCTCCCTCGGCGACACCAACTATGCGCAATTCTGCCAATGCGGCAAAGACCTCGACGCATGGTTTGAGCGGCTCGGCGCCACCCGCGTCACCCCCCGCACGGACTGCGATCTCGACTACGACGCCCCGTTCACCGCCTGGCTCGACGCCGCACTGAACGCGCTGGGAGTGGGAAATGTGGGAGGGGGTTTACCCTCCGACTCAGATTCTACGTCGGGGCATGTGGCCCCTCCCGCAGAGGAAGAATCCGGCTACACCAAGAAAAATCCCTTTCCCGCTCCCGTCCTGACCGTGCGCAACCTGAACGGCCCCGGCTCGGCCAAGGAGGTCAACCACATCGAATTCTCCCTCGAAGGTTCAGGCCTCGCCTACGAGGCGGGCGATGCCCTCGGCGTTGTCCCGCAGAATTGCCCCGACCTCGTGGCTGATATCCTCGCGGCCCTCGGCTGCGACGGCGAGGAAGCCGTGACGACGCCGTCCGGCGAGCTGCCTCTGCGCCGCGCCCTCACGGAATATTACGACCTCGGCAAGCCATCGGCGGAATTGCTTTCTGTTGTGGGAGGGGCTTTACGCCCCGACGCTGCATCTGAGTCGGGGCATAAAGCCCCTCCCACACTCACAGCACAAGCCCCCCACCACGTCATCGACGTCCTGCTGGCCGCGCCGACGAAGCCCTCGCCTGCCGACTTCGTCTCGCGCCTGAAGAAAATCCAGCCGCGCCTCTATTCCATCTCGTCCTCGCCCAAGGCCCACGCCGGCCAGGTGCATCTCACCGTCGGCGCCGTGCGCTACGAGAAGGACGGACGGACGCGCAAGGGCGTCTGCTCCACCTTCCTCGCCGAGCGCGGCCTGGCCGCGGGCAAGGTCGGCGTGTTCGTCCACTCCAACAAGGCCTTCCGCCCGCCCGCCAGCGACGACACCCCGATGATCATGGTCGGGCCCGGCACCGGCATCGCCCCGTTCCGCGCCTTCCTCGCCGAGCGCCGGGCGTCCGGGGCCAAAGGGAAAAACTGGCTTTTCTTCGGCGACCAGAAGGCCAGCGCTGATTTCCTTTACCGCGAGGAACTCACCGCCCTCCAGTCCGCCGGCACGCTCACGCGTCTCGACCTCGCCTTCTCCCGCGACCAGGCCGAGAAAATCTACGTCCAACACCGCATGCTCGAGGCCGCGACCGAGCTCTTTGCGTGGCTCGAACAGGGCGCCCACTTCTACGTCTGCGGCGACGCCTCGCGCATGGCCAAGGACGTGGACGTCGCGCTGCATCAGGTCATCGAAAAAGCCGGTGGCAAATCTCCCGAGGCGACGGTAGCGTATATCCAGTCCCTCAAGACCACGAAACGCTATCAGCGCGATGTCTATTAATTCCAAGGCCCTCACGGCGGCGCTCACCGCCGCCGCCGCCGTGGTGCTCGTCGTAGCCCTCGGCTCGGGTGGCTTCCGCCATTTCGATCCGGCGCTGCTGGGCTACGCCATTGGCAGTGTGCTGGCGGCCGCGGCCGTCGGCTACCGCTTCACCGTCTGGGCCGAGCGACCGCCGTCGCGGATGTATTTCAAGCGCGGCTTCGAACTGTTCCTGCGCCGCCCAGCTGTAGCCGGGGTCGTTGACCGCGGTCCGGCCGCATCGGCTCCCGCCCCAGCCGTGCCGCACGGCGCGGGCACGCTCGGCTCCGCGCTCGCCCGTAATTTCGTCGCGCAGGAATTCATCCGCCAGCGCAGCAGTTATCGCTGGATCATGCACCTGTGCCTCTCGGGCGGCTGCACCCTGGCGTTCGCCATCACCTTCCCGCTCGTGTTCGGGTGGGTTCATTTCGAGTCGCTCCTGGACAACGCCGAGATGTATCGCGTCATCGCCTTCGGCGTTCATCTGGACACTTTCAGCATTCATAGCGTGAAGGCCTTCCTCGCGTTCAACGCCCTGAACTTCTCCGCGTTCTTCGTGCTGATCGGCCTGGTCATGGCCGGCTGGCGGCGTTGCACCGATCCGGGCGAACGCGCCACCCAGACCTTCGCCGAGGACATCCTGCCGCTGATTCTCATCCTCGTGGTCGCCGCCACCGGCCTCGCGCTCACCGTGAGCTACAAGTTTCTCGGCGGTCACGGCCACGGGCTCTGGGCCATCGTCCACATGGCGAGCGTCGTCGCTCTGCTGCTCTACATCCCGTTCGGGAAACTATTCCACATGTTCCAACGCACCTGTGCGCTGTGTGTGAGCCGCTACAAGGTGGTCGGTGCGGCCGGCCCGCGCGCGCGCTGCCGGCGCTGCGCCGGGGATTTCGCCAGCCAGATGCACGTGGACGATCTCAAGACCGTGCTCGACGAACTCGGCTTCGACTACCGCTTCGCCGGCCCGCGCGGCGAAGTGCATTATCAGGACATCTGCCCGTCGTGCCGGCGCGGGCTGCTCGCGCTCAACCAAGGCCGGTCCATCGGCCGCTGACGCTCACTCCCATGGCCACGCCTACTCTATCCGAAGAAAAAACCATCGCGCAATACGGCCCGACGCCGAACTACACGCCGGCGGGCGGCTGGAACAACGGCGAGCCCGACAAGCTCGTGAAGACCCATTGCTGCTTCTGCGGCGTGCAGTGCGGCATCCAGCTCAAGGTAAAGGATAACAAGGTCATTGGCTTTGAGCCCTGGGACGAGTTCCCCGTCAACCAGGGCAAGCTCTGTCCCAAGGGCGTGAAGCGCTACATGCAGAACGATCATCCCGACCGCCTGCTCGCGCCGCTCATCCGCAACGAGAGCGGCTTCCGGGCGGCGGGCTGGGACGAGGCCCTCGGAAAAACCACGACCGCGATCAAGGATATCCAGGCCAAATACGGCAA
>JAHFTH010000076.1:0-4427 GCA_023269445.1 Lacunisphaera sp. | reverse complement strand
GACTCGTTCGCCTTCCTCGGCGGCGCGTCGATGACCAACGAGAAGGCCTACCTCAACGGCAAGTTCGCCCGCATCGCGCTCCAGACCGCCAACATCGACTACAACGGCCGCCTCTGCATGGTCAGTGCCGGTGCGGCGAACCGCATGGCGTTCGGCGTGGATCGCGCCGCCAATCCGTGGAGCGACATCCCGCTCGCCAAGGTCATCATCCTCACCGGCACGAATCTCGCCGAGTGCTTTCCGATTCTCACCGACTACGTCTGGCGCGCCCGCGATGCCGGCGCGAAGATCATCGTCATCGACCCGCGCATCACGCCCATCGGCCGCACCGCCGACCTTTTCCTCCCGGTGCGCCCCGGTCGCGACAGCGCCCTCGCCAACGGCATCCTGCACGTGATGCTGGAGCGCGGCTGGACCGACGAGAAGTTCATCGCCGAGCACACTCAGGATTTCGACAAGGTCCGCGAGCTGGTGAAGAAATATACGCCGGAATATACCGAGAAGCTCACCGGCGTCCCGGCGAAGAGCATCATCGCCGCCGCCGAGATGTGGGGCCCGGCCGAGACCTCCATGCTGCTCCACGCACGCGGCATCGAGCACCACACCAAGGGCACCGAAAACGTCCTGACCTACATCAACCTCGTTCTCGCCACGGGCCGCATCGGCCGGCCCGGCTGCGGTTACGGCACCATCACCGGCCAGGGCAACGGTCAGGGCGGCCGCGAGCATGGGCAGCGTTGCAACCAGCTCCCCGGCGGCCGCGACATCAGCAAGCCCGAGCATCGCCAGCACATCGCGAACTTCTGGGGCATCCCCGAGCCCGAGCTGCCCAAGCAGGGCCTCACCGCCTGCGAGATCATCGACGCGATCGAGCGCGGCGAGATCAAGGGCCTGCTCTCGATCAGCTTCAACCCGCTCGTCTCCATCCCCGACTCCGAGCGCACGCGCAAGGCGCTCGAGAAATTGGAATTCTTCGGCTGCATCGACTTCTTCCTCAGCGAAACCGCCCGCTACGCCGACGTGGTGCTCGCCGGCTCCCTCCAGGAGGAAGACGAGGGCACCGTGACCACCGGCGAAGGCCGCTGCGTGCGGCTCCGCAATTCCGTCACCCCGCCCGGCGACGCCCGCGTGGACTGGCAGATTATCTGCGACCTCGCCCAGCGGCTCGGCCGGGAGAAGTTCTTCAGCTACCGGAACGCCGGGGAGATTTTCACCGAGCTCACTCGCGCCTCGCAAGGCGGCCCCATCGACTACAGCGGCATGACCTACGCGCGGATCGAGCAGGAAATGGGCATCTTCTGGCCCTGCCCCGCGCCCGATCATCCCGGCACGCCGCGTCTGTTCGAAGGCGGCAAGTTCGCGCATCCCGACGGCCGGGCGAAATTCCACGCCTTCGAATACCGGCCGCCCGCCGAGGACGTCGACGCGGAGTTCCCGATCTTCTTCACGACCGGCCGCGTGGTCTCGCAATACCTCAGCGGCACGCAGACCCGGCGCATCGGCGGCCTCGTCGACCAATACCCCGAACCGCTCTGCGAGATGCACCCGCTGCTCGCCGGCAAGCTCGGCATCAAGGACCGCGACATCGTCAAGGTCATCACGCGCCGCGGCGAAATCACCGTGCCCGCGCAGGTCGTCCAGACGATCCGGCCCGACACGGTCTTCATCCCCTATCACTGGCCGGGCAAGAAGGCCGCCAATCTCGTCACCAACCGCGCGCTCGATCCGATCTCGAAGATCCCCGAGTTCAAGGTCTGCGCCTGCCGCATCGTGAAGGTCGCCGACGCGCCGCCGAAACCCCGGTCACCACTCTCCCCCCTGTCCATCCGATGAGACCCGCCCCGGACGATCTCGAATTCTTCCTCGATCCCTCGCGCTGCATCGGCTGCCAGGCGTGCGTGCAGGCGTGCGGCGAATGCGGCACCCATCGCGGCGTGTCGATGATCCATCTCGAATACGTCCACCGCCCCACCGGCGTGCAGACCGCGCCCGTCGTGTGCATGCACTGCGAGGATCCGACCTGCGCCAAGGTCTGCCCCGCCGACGCCATCAAGCAGGACGACCGGGGCGTCGTCCACAGCGCCGCCAAGCCCCGCTGCGTCGCCTGCTCGAACTGCGTCCTCGCCTGCCCCTTCGGCGTGCCGAAGATGAAGGCCGAGATCGACCTGATGATGAAGTGCGACATGTGCTACGACCGCACGAGCGTCGGGAAGAAGCCCATGTGCGCCACCGTCTGCCCGAGCGGCGCGCTTTACTTCGGTCCACGCAAATTCATCGAGGAAAACCGCCGCGAGGAACCGGTGAACGAGTTCCAATTCGGCCGCCAGACCGTGCGCACCAAGGTCAATATGATGACGTCGCCCGAACTGAAGGCACTGCCCTTCGACGTGCTCGATTTCCTCCCGTGGGAGGACAAGGACTTTGATCCTTTCGCCCTCGCCCGGGTTCGTGACGGCGCACCCGACGTCGCCCAGTCCGCCGTGTGGGACGAAGCCACCGCCGGTAAGCGCTGCTCCGGCACCTGCACCTGCCACTGATCACCGCCATGCCCGAGCAACCTGACTGGAAAACCAATTTTCCCATCCGCCAGACCGCCGAGCACGAGGTCTCGCGCCGGCAGTTCTGCAAAATCGCGTGCGGCTCCGCCCTCGCCGTCGGCGCGGGCTGGTTCGCCCGCGATAAACTTTTTCCCGTGCCTGCGGGCACCAAGCCGCTGCTCGTCGCCCGCGTCACCGACCTGCCCGTCGGCGGCGCCAAGCTCTTTGCCTATCCCACCGAGCATCATCCCGCGATCCTCGTGCGCCTGGGCGAAAACGAATACGCCGCCTACAGCCAAAGCTGCACCCACCTCCAGTGCCCGGTGAACTACCAGCACGCGAAGAAACAGTTCTTCTGTCCGTGCCACGAAGGCTACTTCAGCGCCGAGGACGGCCGCGTGCTCGCCGGCCCGCCCCCCCGCGCTCTGCCCCGTTACCCGGTCGAGATCCGCGACGGCGAAATCTGGATCACGCCGCTGGGCGCGTAAGCGCGGTTGCCAACGTGCCGACTAGCACTAAGATTAACGTGCTGCCCTTCCCCGCCCGGCAGGCCCGCCCCGTCCGGGTGACTCCGCTCGGTGGCTGAAACCGGGCGACCTGAACTCCACCCCATGCCACTCGACCAATACCAGCGCGACATCGACTACCTGCGGATTTCCCTCACGGATGCCTGCAACCTCCGCTGTGTCTATTGCATGCCCGAGCATATGGCGTTTCGCCGCCCGGCAGAGCTGCTCACTGACGCCGAGCTGTTCCGCCTCATTACTCTTTTTGCCCGGCTCGGTTTCCGAAAAATCCGCTTTACCGGCGGCGAGCCCACGCTGCGCCCGGGTCTGGTGCAACTGGTGCGACACGCGGCCCGCCAGCCCGGCGTCCGGCAGGTGAGCCTGACTACCAATGGCCTGATGCTTGACCAGCTCGCGCGGCCGCTGGCCGACGCCGGACTCAGCTCGGTCAACGTCTCACTGGACACGCTCGACCCAGCTCGTTTCCGCGAGCTCACCCGCTGGGGTAATGTGCGCGACGTGCTCGAGGGGATCAACGCCGTCGAGGCCGCCGGTCTTCGCCTCAAGCTCAACGCCGTGCCGATTCGCGGCGTGAACGACACCGACGACGCCATCGCCCTCGCCCGGCTCACCCTGGAGCACGACCGGCAGGTGCGCTTCATCGAGGTGATGCCCTTCGCCAACAATGCCGGTTTTCAAACCGGCCATATTGTGCGCGAGACGGAGTTGCGCGCCCGATTGGAGGCGGCGCTCGGCCCACTCGAACCGCTCCATGCAGGCAAACTCGACGGCGAAGCCCGCATGTTCCGGCTGCCCGGCGCCCGCGGGGCCATCGGTTTCATCAGCCCGGTGACCAGCCCGTTCTGCGCCGCCTGCAACCGGGTGCGGCTCACGGCGGACGGACGACTGCGGCTGTGCCTGTTGCGCGATGACGAAGGCGACCTGCGCGAGCTGCTGCGCGGGGGAGCCACCGACCAGGAACTGGAAACCGCCATCGGGGCGGCGATCCACCGCAAACCGTGGGGCCATAATCTGGCGAGTGACCTGATCCCCGCCAGCCGCGGCATGTCCGAGATCGGCGGCTGAGCCCCGGCCTAATAGCACACTCCCCACCCATGACTTCCACCCTTCGCATCACCGTCCGGTTCTTCGCCCTCCTGCGCGAGCAGGCGGGCTGCCGCGAGCTGACGCTCGACACGGCGGCGCCGACGCCGGCCGCACTCTACGCCGAGCTGATGCCGGCCCACGGCCTGTCGGTGCCGCCGGCGATCCTGACCTTCGCCGTGAACGAATGCTATGTGGCGGCCGACTCGCCCCTCGCGACGGGGGATCGCGTGACCTTTATTCCGCCGGTGGCCGGAGGCTGAGCGATGTTCGCCCTCAC
>JAHFTH010000075.1:2508-13187 GCA_023269445.1 Lacunisphaera sp. | reverse complement strand
GCAAGACCGGAGGGGCCCGGTGCCTGTGAGGAGCCTGTCTTAAAGCAGTGCCGTGCCCTTGGGCACCTTCACGATGGTGGTGCCGGCAATCTTGTCGTGCCAGCTCTGCTTCTCGTCGTCGAAGGCCACCCAGATGAAGCCTAATCCTGCCACGACCAGCGACAGGAACGCACACAGGCTGCGGACGATGGCCACGCCCCAGTCGATCGACCGGTCATCCAGACGCACCAGCTTCAGGCCGCAGATGATTGCCCCGATCGTGGTGCCCTTGGTCGCCCAAAAGATCACGTGGTAGACCACCACCCAGAGAGGAAATCCGCCGCCCAGATGAACGTCCACATCGCGAAATAGATGCTCCGACACACCGGTAATGATGCCGATCATGACCAGATCGAGCAAAGTGGCGCCGATCCGGATCCAGAACCCGGCCCGCGGCAGTGTCGCAGCGGAAATCACAACCGGCGCAGCACTCAGCGCCGCGACCGGAACGACCGGCGGCACCCCCTCGACCCCGGCGGGGGCAAGCACCGCAGCTGCAGCCACCACTCGCACCGGCTTCGGCGGCCGGCTGGCCTTGAACTGCAAGATGAGCGTATAAACCACCACCCCCAGCCCGAGAATACCGAGGAGCTTATAGACGATGAAGCCCACGATCGGGATGGTGTAGAGCCCGAGCACGATCACCCCGCCGATCAGCACGCCGAACACGGGGTGCGCCAGCGGCCCGTCGCCCATGAGCTTGGTGATCCGCCGGCCCAGCCAAGCCAGCATCACGACCTTGCCGAAGAGCGCCGCAAAGAACAGGCCCAACGACAAGGCCGGGATAAGCACGAAGCCGACCGCGATGAACAATGTCAGCGCCAGGAGAATGAAAGCCACCGGCGTGAGCAGCAGCGTCAGCAAGGCGGCGAGCAACGAAGACCCTGGCCGTTGCTCCAGCGTCTCGACACACTTCACCACCCCGCCGGGGGCGATCAGCGCGATCAGCGCATAGAACGCCAGGAACGCGAGCGCGACGCACCAAGCCCAGACCAAGCCGTGCTCAAAGGCCAGCGGCCGGGCATAAAGCAGACACTTGCTGAACCAAAGCGACAGGCTGTCGAAATTGAAATGTTGCCCGCCGATCGCGACGTTCTGCACATTGCCTTTCACCTGGGCCTTGGCATCGCGTAATACCTGACCGCCAACACACACTACCTCGCCCTCCACCACGGCATCAGGTCCGAGTTCGACATTGCCGAGCACCGCCACCACCTCGCCCTTGACGTGGCCGTTGATGTAAGTGTTGCCCAGCACCGAAACCACCGCGTCACCCACCGTGCCGCCAGTCACCCGACTGCTGCCGATGACCGACACCACGGCATCATTCACTTCCCCCGCTGAAGTGGATGAGCCGAAAACGGAAACCACCGTCTCCGCCTGCTCCCCGATCACCAGGGTGCAGTCACTGCCAAAACTAAACCGGTCATTGTTGGAATGCTTCTTACTGTTATAACCGATCGACCAATGCGGCTTGGTCCGCTTTTTGCCGTCGTCGGTCTTTTCGTTTTCCTGTTCCGCATCCTTCTCGGTTTCAGCCGTAGCCTCCGGCTTGCTGTCGTCCGTCACAATCTCGTGGACCGGCTTGTCTTCGGCTGACTTCGTCTTCTCGGCCGCGATCTCGGGCTTGGCCGGCTCGGCGGGAGCCACTACGGGTTCCGCCGGCGCAGCGGGCTTGTCCTGAGCGCGCAAGACGGGGCCTAGGGCCAAGCCGAGGGCGAGCAGGAGGAGCAGAAGATAATTGGGGTGACGAACGGTATTCATGGGAAAATTGATCAGTTGTTACGATAGAGGTAGCGGTAGGCGGCGGTGCCGAGACCAACGAAGGTGGCATACATGGCCGCGATGAAGGCCACCCCACCGTAAAGCCAAAGCGGCGGGATGCCGGAGATCAGCTGGTAGCCGAAATTCATGGTCCAGGTAACGGCACCCGTGAGCCGGGTGACCCAGCCGAAACCGGTCGCGACTTCCTGCGTGACCGCGCCGACTGCCGCGCCCTGACTGAGCAGATAGAAACCAATGACCGCCGCTCCAGCCACCACCGAACCCACCACCATGAAGGCGGCGCGCACGGGAGTCGGCCAATAGCTCCAGCTCTTGTGATACCACGCGATCGTGGCACGACGCTCGACTTCGGCGAGCACGCGGGCCTCAAGCGTGCCGGGGGCGCGGCGATTGGGCAGCGACCGGATGGTCGTATGGATAAATTGCTCCAGCTGCTCGGCCGATGGGGTGCGCACGGTCGTGCGGGCCTCGACCGCCGCCTGCAGGCGCGCCTCGAAACCAGCGGGGGCCTTCCGCGGCGGCAGCGCGCGCAGTTCGCGGTGGATGAATTTCTCAAGTTCCTCAGGTGTCATTTTTTTGTTCATGGGTCACCTTCAGGTTGTGAATTGTTCGTGGCTGGCTCCGCTGCGCACTAGGATCTTGGCGAGGGCCTCGCGGCCGCGGAGAATGTCGGTCTTCACTTTGCTGAGGGACACGCCGGTCTTCTTGGCGATGTCCTCGTAGGGCAGGTCTTCGAAATGATAGAGGACCAGCGGCACGCGCTGGTGATCGGGCAATTTTTCCAGCGCCCGCTCGATCCACTCGCGGCGCTCACTCGAGTCGACTCCACCAAAAAAAATGTCGGGCGCAGCGAACTCCACTTCCTTCTCCCCGCCCTCGTCATCGCGATGGACCAGGTCGGAGAAAAAACTCCAGCGCTTCTTATAACGCTGGATGTGGTTGATCGAAAGGTTGGTGGCGACGGTCTTGAGCCAGCCGCCCGCCGTCGGGCTGGTGCGGAGATTATCAAAATGCTCATGCGCTTTGATAAACACGTCCTGCGAAATATCCTCGGCTTGCGTCTCATTGCCGATGAGTCGCACAGCCGTGGAGTAGACCATGTCTTGGTAGTTGCGCATGAACGTGGTGAAGTCGGACGGAGCCGTTACGCTCTGAGTGGATGTTTGCACTGGAGGATCTTCATTCACGCTAACAACACCGTGCGGTGTCACCAAGTTGCAGAAAGCTCCTGCCACGCAAACCGCGTTAGGCCAAGTCCATAAGACAATACCCCGATCTGCTCAGTCCCGTTGCAGAATTCGCCCCCGCCCGCTGCTAAACCAACCGATAAGCGCAGGTTTTGTTCTGGTCCGCAACCGGGCCGACCTTGCCTATTTATGACACCACGGGAAAATCTGGCCAAAACGACCCCATGTCCGCCTTCCCACCTCCCGATCCCAAACTAGAAACCGCCATCCGCGCCAAGGGCGAGCAGCTCTTCGCCCTCATGGACCAACAGCCGCCGCCCGCGCTGTTTTCCAAGAAAGGCGCCTATGCCCGCCTGATGGAGTGGTCGATGAAGGACCCCGCCTTCAAGACTCAGCTCTTCCGCTTCGTCGACGTCCTCCCCACCCTCCAATCCTCCGCCGAGATCGTCCGCCATCTCCAGGAATATCTCGGCGACAAAGCCGTCGAGCTCAACCCCGCCCTCAAGGCTGGCCTCGCCGCGTCGTCGTTCGCCCCCGCCCTCGTCGCCACGCCGGTCAAGGCCCAGATCGTCGACATGGCCAATCAGTTCGTCGCCGGCGAATCCGGCGAGGACCTCATCAAGCAGATCAAGCGCAACACCCAGCTCGGCCTCGCCACCACCATCGACCTGCTCGGCGAGACCGTCGTCAGCGCCGTCGAGGCCGACGCCTTTCTCGCGCGCAATCTCGAGGTGCTCGACTCGGTCTCGGAATTTTTCGCCAAGGAGCCCGCCCCCGCCTTCAGCGATGTCGGTCCGCGCGGCCCGCTCCCACGGCTCAACCTCTCCGTCAAGATTTCCGCCCTCACGCCCGACGTCCATCCGGCCGACCCGGAGAACTCCATCGTCGCCCTGAAGGAGCGCTTCCGCCCGATCCTCCGCCGCGCGGCCGAGGTCGGTGCCCTGATCAATTTCGACATGGAGAGCTACAAGCTGAAGGACCTCACCCTCGCGCTGTTCATATCCATCTTTGAGGAACCCGAGTTCGCGCAAAAACCCGCCATCGGCATCGCCATCCAAGCCTACCTGCGCGACTGCGAGACTGACCTCCGCGACCTCGTCGCCTGGGCCCGCAAAAATAACCGCCCACTCAGTGTCCGCCTCGTGAAGGGCGCCTACTGGGACTACGAGACCATCGTCGCCCAGCAGCGCGATTGGCCGATTCCCGTCTGGGCCCGCAAGCCCGAGTCCGACGCCAACTACGAGAAGCTCACCCTCTTCCTCCTCGAGAACATCGACATCGTCACGCCGAACTTCGCCTCGCACAACGTCCGCTCCTGCGCCCACGCCATTGCGCAGGCCGAGCGTCTCGGCATCGATCCGCGCGCCTACGAGTTCCAAGCGCTCTACGGCATGGCCGACGAGCTGAAGCTCTCGCTCATCCAGATGGGCCACCGCGTCCGCGAATACTGCGCCATCGGCGAACTGCTCCCCGGCATGGCCTACCTCGTCCGCCGCCTCCTCGAGAACACCTCCAACGAAGGTTTCCTCCGTCTGAAAAACATGGGCGAGGCCACGAAGGATTCTCTGCTCGCGAATCCAGTCACCCAGATCGCCGTTGCGCCCGCACCTCTCGCCCGCAAGGCGTCTGCGCCCGGCGCCTTCGTCAACGCGGCCAACACCGACTTCTCCCACGCAGCCAGCCGCGAGAAGCAGCGCGCTGCCATCGCCACCGTTTCAGCGCAGCTCGGCAAAAAATGGCCGCTCATCATCGCCGGCAAGAAAATCACCGACCGCGAATACGTCGCCTCCGTCAACCCGGCCAAGCCCTCCCAAATCATCGGCCACTGGGCCCGCGCCACCATCGCCGACGCTGAGGCCGCCGTCGCCGCCGCGCAGGCCGCCTTCCCGAAATGGCGCGCTACGCCGGCCCACGAGCGCGCCCTCATCCTCGAATGCGCCGCCGACTTGATGGAGGCACGCCGCATGGAGCTGAACTCCCTCCTGATCATCGAGGCAGGCAAACCTTGGATCGAGGCCGACGGCGACACCTCGGAGGCGATCGACTTCTGCCGCTTCTACGCGGTCGAGATGCGCAAGCTGGCCAAGCCCACCGTCACGCAGGCCGTCCCCGGCGAGCGCTGCACGCAGACGTGGACGCCGCGCGGCGTCGGCGTGGCCATCGCGCCTTGGAACTTTCCTCTGGCGATCCTCACCGGCCTCGTCGTCGCCCCGCTCGTCGCGGGCAACTGCGTCATCATGAAGCCCGCCGAGCAGACTTCCGTCATCGGCGCGGTCCTGATGGACCTCCTGATCGAAGCCGGCATCCCCGCCGGTGTGCTCACCTTCCTGCCCGGCTACGGCGAGGATATCGGCGCGCACCTCACCGGCCACAAGGACGTGGATTTCATCGCCTTCACCGGCTCGCGCGCCGTCGGCTGCAAAATTTGGGAATCCGCCGGCCGCACCCAGCCGGGTCAGGCCAATCTCAAGAAGGTCGTCTGCGAAATGGGCGGCAAGAACGCGCTCATCATCGACAACGACGCCGACCTCGACGAGGCCATCCCCGCCGCGCTTTACAGCGCCTTCGGTTTCAGCGGCCAGAAGTGCTCGGCCCTCTCCCGGCTCATCGTGCTCGATGACGTCTACGACACCTTCGTCGAACGTTTCCTCTCCGCCTGTCCCGCCCTGCCGGTCGGCGATCCCACGTTGCCCGGCACCGTCGTCGGTCCGGTGATCGACGCCGACGCGCAGAAGAAAATCCTCGGCCTGATCGAGACCGGGAAGAAGGAGTCAAAGCTCGCGTTTCAGGGCACGGCACCCGCTACCGGTTACTTCATTCCGCCGACCGTCTTCGTGAACGTGAAGCCCACCCACGCCATCGCCCGCGAGGAAATCTTCGGACCCGTCATCGCCATCCTACGCGCCAAGGATCTCGACGAGGCCTTCGCGCTCGTGAACGGCACCGACTACGCGCTCACCGGCGGACTCTTCTCGCGGAGTCCCAAGGCGCTGGCCCGCGCCCAGCAGGAACTCCTCGTCGGCAATCTCTACCTCAATCGCGCCATCACCGGCGCCATTGTCGAACGGCATCCCTTCGGGGGATTCAAGATGTCCGGCGGCGGCACCAAGGCCGGCGGCAAGGAATACCTCCAGAACTTTCTCTTTCCCCGCATCACCGTCGAAAACGTGATGCGCCGGGGTTTCACTCCGCCCGAAGAATAAAAAGGCTCAGTGCCCGGTGCCGGCCTGATGCTCCTGGATGTATTCCTGCTTGAGGCCGAGCTTCTCCGGCGCGTGGAGCACCAGCATCTTCATCCGGATATCGGCCGGCACTTTCGCGGCGGTAAATTTCGAAACGACGATCATCAGCCCGATGGCCAGCGGCACCGTCCAGATTGCCGGTTGCTCACAGAGGATACGGAGGAGCGGGTTGGCTTTCCAGAAGGCCGCAAGATCAACCATTTTCAAATCACTCAAATTAGTGATGGTCGTGCAGGCCAGCGCGGCCAAGCCGCCGCCGAGCATGCCGGTGGCGGCACCCACCATGGTCATGCCGCGCCACCACACGCTCATGAAGAGCAGCGGAAAATAGCTGGCGGCGGCGATGGCGAAGGCTTGGCCGACCATGAAATTGATCTGTAGCTGCTCGACCTGGGTGCCGAGCATGATCGCCACGCCGCCGATGACGACGGCGGCGATCTTGAACATCCGCATCCGCTGCGCCGGCGTGGCGTTGGGGCGGAGCATCCGCCCGTAAACATCGTGGGCCAGCGCGCCCGTCATCGACACCAGCAGGCCGCTGAACGTGCTCATGAACGCCGCAAACGCGCCGGCGCAGGTGATGCCGCTGAGAATACTGCCCCACACGCCGCCGACCGCGCGGGGCAGCTCGAGCACGATCTTGTCGGTGCCCTTGGCTCCGGTCGCGGCATAGAGGTCTGGCAGCAAGTTACGACCGATGACGCCGAACACCGGTGGGAACACGTAGAAAATGCCGATCAGGATCATCACCCACATCGTCGTGCGCTTGGCCGCGACGCCGTCGGGGTTGGTGTAGAAGCGCACCAAAATGTGCGGGAGTCCGGCTGTGCCGCAGACCAACGCGATGATGAGCGAATAGGTATAGAGCAGCGAGTAAGGCTTGGACTGCTCCGCACTCAACCCGGCCGCCTTGGCGGCCTTGGTCGTGAGCGGACCGAAAGGCGAAATCCACGGCGAGTCGGCCGGAGCCTTCTCGACGAGCGGCTTGCGCTCGATAGTCTGGACGATGGGCGCCGGCTCGCCCGCCACCGAGGGCACCCGGCCATCATTGGCTCCCAGCTGCGCCCCATAGAAACCATGGACCGACATCAGCACAAAGACCGGCACGCTGATGGCGAACAGCTTGATCCAGTATTGGACCGCCTGCACGAGCGTAATGCCTTTCATGCCGCCGAGCGCGACGTTCAGCGTGATCACCGCACCGACCAGCACCACCCCGCCCCAATACGGCATGCCGGGAAAAATATACGCCAGCACGGTGCCCGCGCCCTTCATCTGCGGCATCGTGTAGAAAAACCCGATGAACAGCACGAAGCAGACCGCGATTTTCCGGAACAGCGGAGAATCATAGCGGCCTTCGGCGAAATCCGGGATGGTGTAGGCACCGAAACGGCGCAGCGGTCCGGCGATGAACAGCAGCAAAAACAAATACCCGCACGCATAACAGACCGGATACCACAACGCATCGTAGCCCGAGGACATCACCATGCCCGCCACGCCCATGAACGAGGCGGCCGAAAGGTATTCGCCCGAAATGGCCGAGGCGTTCCAGCCCACCGATACCGAGCGGCCGGCGACAAAAAAGTCACTGGCGGTCTTCGAGGTCTTCGCCGAGCGGAAGCCCATCCAGATGGTCACGGCCACGGTGATGAAGGAGAAGGCGAAGATCCAAGGATCAACGCCGTTGAGAAAAGCGAGAGACGTCGGCATGGGCGTCAGCGTTTGACCGACTTCACCTCGTCATCCTCAAGCGCGATGGAGCGCCGGATGAAAATCCACGCGATGACCCAGACGAGCGGGAAGCAGAGCACGCCCAACAGCAGCCAGCTGAGCGTGAAACCCGCCACCCGCGTGGCCATGAGCGCGGGCTGGTAATAGTTGATCAGCGGCAAACCGATCAGACCGACAAGAAACGCGGCGGCGCACGCGATGGACAGCTTCAGTTGTCGGCGCATCAGCGTATGGAGAAACTCCTCGCTGTGCATCCGGTCTTCGTGGGGTGACGTAGGGGTGGACATCGGCCCGCGAGCATGGGTATTGCCCGCCCGCTGACAACAAAAGTTATGCTCACACCATCGACCTACGCCGCTTGGGACCACTCGATCACGGCGAATTTGCTGAACTGCTGCCGGGCATCGGCCACGGCGCCTTCCAGCTGGGCTTCCTCGAGTCCGGCCAAGGCACACATCGCGGCATCGCGACGCCAACAGGTCGTTTCGCCCGGCAGGGCACAACCCCACTCGGCGGCAAAGGCGCTGGCCAGATGTAGCGTGGCGGCGCCGGATGTGAATTCCCCGGCCGCCTCCGGTGTGACATGGGTGCAGATGGCTCCAGAAATATCGAAAGCAAAACGCCAGTGGTCCAACAGGACGGCCGTGACCTCCGGCGACGTGGTGCCATGGACCGACTTTTCCCAACCGAACACGTCGGGCTGCGCCGCCTCTCCGGGATACGCCACTGCGCCGGTATAATTGTTCAGGATGATTTTGCCCAAACTGCGCAACAGGCCGCTGGAATAGGCGCTGCCGGCATTGCCTCCGGCCCGCGTCGCAAAAGCCGACGCCAACGCGCCGATCGCCACCGAATTCTCCCACAACCGGCCGGCCGGTATGCCGTAGAGGGTCAGATCGCCCTGGAACATCTGCCGCGACACGATCAACCCCACCAACTGGTGAATCTCGCCAAAGCCCACGCGTGCCACCGCCTCGTCAAGTGACTGGCTGCGCGAACGCAGGCCGTAGAGCGCACTGTTGCTCAGACGGATAATCTGGAAAGTCAGGGCCGGATCCACGCGCAGGAGCTCGACAATCTCGTCCAGATCGCAATCCGCATCGTCCAACATCAAGCGCAACCGGCCAAAGATGCCGAGGGCCGGCGGCAGTTTGCTGCCGAGGGAGATAATGGTGTCGTGTCCCAAGCTCATGACGGGGGTATGCCCTGCTATCGGCACAATCCCCCCGAACTGAAGCTGCGGGACTCTGCTCTTGCCGGTTTTGTGGGCGCGACCTTCCTCGCGACAGTCGCGGACAAGCACGCTCCCACCATAAAATGCCCGGGCCCGTCGCCTCAGAAGCCCAGCATTTGCAGAGGCGCCAGCTTCACGCTGAACCGCTCATCGTAGGCCATCACTCGCTGCCATTCCGTGCGGGTGTTTGTGAACGTGGCGTTCAGCGGGATCAACAGGACGGACGCCCCGATATTGCCGGTCATGGCCGTCATCACCGGCCCGAAAGCGGGATCGACCACCGTGAAATCCACGCTGGCCTCGCCGGTCTTGATTTTGGCCACCAGCTTCATGCGGAAAGAGGCCCGGATGCGAAATACGGCCCGCTCGACCTGCCGCGCTGGTTTGCCGACCTGCACGAGAATCTGCAGTTTCTCCACGGGTATCTCCTTGCTGTCCGACCGCAGGGGAATCTCGAACGTGACCCGGCTGGCATCGTCCTGCACGACTAGCGGTTGATCGAATTCCAGTCGGACCTTGCTGTTGTTGATCGTCAATTGTGGCGGCTCACCTGAGGCCGGGGCAGGTTTTGCGGCGTCCCGGACGCGTTTCTGGCCCCGCTTCTCGCCTTTTTCGCGGTGCTTCTTGAGTTCCTTCTTCGTCGGCGGTTTGCCGTCGATCTTCAGGGGCGTGAATTGCTCCTCATACGGCTTCGAGGGATCGAAGCGCACCACGGTCTCGTCCCGCACCTGGCCCTTCTTGTCCTTGACGACGGTGGTCTCGGTATAGGCCCAGTGCTCGGTGTCCTGGTCAGTGTTCTTCATTGCCTCCTTGAGCAAGGCGACTTCTTCAGCGGTGGCCGGGCGCGGTTTGCTTTCGGCGCGCAGAGCCGTGGCGACACCCAGCAGGATCAGTCCAAAAAGAAAAAGGCGCATGGCATTAAGACCATGCGCCGGTGGCTTGTTCCCGCAATCACGCCGGGATGGACGGTCGCGACCTCACAGCAGCCGGCAAATGAGCAGCTCGCGCTCGAACATCATCTCCTTGGGCAGCGCGGCGTGCAGGTCGAGGAAGAGCTCCTCATGGCTGAGCACCTCGGCGCGCCACGCGGCGCGATCGACGGATTGCAGTTCGTCGAACTTCTCGCGGGGCAGGTCCAGGCCCTTCCAGTCCAGATCCTCGTAGCGCGGCATCCAGCCGATGGGGGTTTCCTTGGCCCGGCCGCCACCGCGCGCGCGGTCCACGATCCATTTCAGCACGCGCATGTTCTCCGAAAAGCCCGACCACATGAACTTCCCGTCCTTGTCCTTGCGGAACCAGTTCACGTTGAAGATGCGGGGTGTCTCGGTGATCTTGCGCTGCATGCCGATCCAGTGGCGGAAGTAGTCGCCCATGTTGTAGCCGCAGAACGGCAGCATGGCCATCGGGTCGCGCCGCACCTTGCCGATCGTGCCGGCGGCGGCTGCGGTCATCTCCGAACCC
>JAHFTH010000075.1:0-2498 GCA_023269445.1 Lacunisphaera sp. | reverse complement strand
TGCGCCAGTTGAAGGATTGATAAACGAGCGGCATGGTCGTCGCGCGGCGGCCGCCGAAGATGAAGGCACTGATCGGCACGCCCTCGGGCTTTTCCCAGTCGGGGTCGATCGTCGGGCATTGCGCGGCCGGCGCGGTGAAACGGGAATTCGGATGCGAGGACTTCACGCCCTTCTCCTTGGCGAGCGCGGGGGTCCAGTCGTGCCCCTGCCAGTCGATGAGGTGCGCGGGCGGCTCGTCGGTCATGCCTTCCCACCACACGCCGCCGTCGTCGGTCAAGGCGACGTTGGTGAAGATGGCGTTCTTCGCCAGCGAGGCCATGGCGTTGGGGTTGGTCTTCACGCTGGTGCCCGGGGCCACGCCGAAGAAACCGGCCTCGGGATTGATGGCGTGCAGGCGGCCGTCGGCACCCGGCTTGATCCACGCGATGTCGTCGCCGACGGTCCATACCTTCCAGCCCTGCTTCTGGAAATGCGCGGGTGGGATCAGCATGGCGAAGTTGGTCTTGCCGCAAGCGCTGGGAAACGCGGCGGCCACGTAGGTCTTTTCGCCAGCGGGATTCTCCACGCCGAGGATGAGCATGTGCTCGGCCATCCAGCCCTCGTCGCGCGCCATCGCGCTGGCGATGCGGAGGGCGAAGCACTTCTTGCCCAGCAGCGCGTTGCCGCCGTAGCCCGAGCCGTAGCTCCAGATCTCGCGCGCCTCGGGGAAATGGACGATGTATTTCTCCTTGTTGCACGGCCACGCGACATCCTGCTGGCCCGGCTTGAGCGGCGCGCCGACGGAATGCACGCAAGGGACCACGCGCTTGAAATCGCGGTCGATCAACTCGAAGACCGGCCGGCCGATGCGGGCCATGATGCGCATGTTCACGACGACATAGGGCGAGTCGGTCAGCTGGACGCCGATCTGCGACATGGGCGACCCGATGGGGCCCATGCTAAACGGCAGCACAAACATCGTGCGGCCTTTCATGCAGCCGCTGAAAAGACCCTTGAGCGTCTTGCGCATCTCGAAGGGATTGACCCAGTTGTTGGTCGGACCGGCTGATTCCTTGGCCAGCGAGCAAATGTAGGTGCGATCCTCCACCCGGGCCACGTCGCCCGGGTCGGAGCGGGCGAGAAAGCAGCCCGGCCATTTCTTCTGGTTCAGCTTGATGAAGGTGCCGTCGGCGACCAGTTGCGCGCAGAGTGCATCGTATTCCTTCTGCGAACCATCGACCCAGTGGATGGCGTCGGGCTTGCAGAGGGCGGCCATTTTATTCACCCAGCGGACCAGATGCGGATTGCGACTCAGGGGCTTGCTCGCGGTGGTTTTCATAACGGTAAAAAGCTACAGGCGCACTCCTAGCGAGTAAACGGGAAAGGCTGGGCGTCCGTTGTGAATTAATCCCGGTGAATTGACCTCATCAGTTCGGGTGCGTTTCAACGGATTCAGTCAATCTGCGAGTCGCCGCGATACTGGTCGGGCGTCTGGCCGGTGGCGGCGTGGAAGAATTTGGCGAAGCTCGCCTCGTCCACGAAGCCCAGACCGCTGGCGATGGATTTGATGCTCAGGCGCGTGCAACGCAGGGCGTCGAAAACGTTGAGTTCCGTCAACGCCAGCGGTGCATACACGCCACCACCGACAAAATGCGCACCCTCGGCCAGCACGGTCTTGGGCCGGCGCTCGACCTCCAGGCTGGACCGATAACATTGCGCGCGATAATCCTGCGGCGTCTGGCCGATCAGTTGGCGGAACACCCGGCAAAAATAACTGGTGTCGCCGAAACCACAGGCCGCGCCGATGGCCTTCACGCTGAGTTGGGTGGTGCGCAGGCCATCGACCGCATTCTGGATGCGGATCCGCGTGATATGTTCGCCGAGTCGTTCCCCCGTCTTGTCGCTGAAGACCCGGGACAGGTAGCTGGGCGACAGTTCCAGCTCCTTGGCCAGAAAGCCCAGGCTCAGTTCGCAGTTGTTGGCGTGACGCTTCACCAGCCACTGACAGCGCGTGACGATGTCGCGCACCGGCGAAGGCTGGGACTGCGGTGTCTCGACCATCTGCGCCAGCAGGGCCAGCGTGGCCGTCAGCAGCGAGCGGATCGGCACACGGTTGGCCGTCGGGGCTTCGTGGGCGAGATCGCAGATCCGGTCCAGAAAGGTGATGATGTCGCCGTAGAGTGGCGTGGTGAAGAAATACATATTGTCCGACCCAGGTAACCCGTGCCCGTTGTCGTGGGCCCCGTGCACATAGATCGTCTTGTTGTAGAAATTGACCACGATGCATTTGTAATCCGTGTCGGTGCGCCGCACGCGCTCGCGGTGGGCGATGCCGCTGGGCACGACACAAAGCTCGCCGGCCCGCACGGTCAGGCTCTGGGCGGCGAATTGAAAATCGCACTCACCACCGGTGAGGACAAACAGCTCCGGACAGAAATGATAATGCATACCCGCCGCCGGCTGGTAGCGCCGGTTCAAGGCGGGAATCCGCCAGCCGCCGGCACTGCTTTCGAGCCGCT
>JAHFTH010000259.1 GCA_023269445.1 Lacunisphaera sp. | reverse complement strand
AACTTTTTGAACTGCGGCCGCCTTGCGCGGTGTTGGTGACGGTGGCCCCGTCGTTGACAAACTGCCGGAAGCCGAGCCCCCACCCCGCGCGGTCCGTCACCGTGGAATCACCGACGAGCACGATGTGGGGTTTCGACGGCGCGGGTGCATCCGCTGCAAAAGCCAGCGCGGGCAACAAGGACAGCCACAGGAGTCGGAGCGCAGTGTTCATGGACCCAAGGGGTTCCAGCCATCGGCGCCACCGAGCACTTTCGTTGGCGTGAGCGTGGCGGCGATCTCGGCGGTGAGCGGCTTGGCCCACAACACGCGGGTGGCCGGCGAGGCCCCGGGACCGGTGCTGCCAAACTCGGCGTAGAAGGTGGTTTGCTCGGCTTGGGGCTTGCTCCAGTTGTGCCAGCCCTCGGGCCGCACGGCCTCGGACATTTCCGTGCGAAGGAAAATCGTCTGCGCAAAATCGCGCCACGGCCGCCCAAGATAAGTCAGCACGCCAGCCGCGCCGGTGATTTTGCAGTCCGCGAAGACGTAGCCGTAGGGCTGGTCCTTGGGCGTGGAGGCGGCGGTGATGTAGCCGTTCTTCAGCACATGAATGTGGCAGCGGTTAAAATAAACCGTGGCGGCCCCGAAGATGAAATCCACATGGCCCTCAATATAACAGTCCTCGAAGTAGTGGCGGCCGCGGTTGACGAGGATGGTATCCTGCCAGCCGAGGAAGCGGCAGTGGCGGAACACGAGCCGGTCGCCATCGGCGCGCAAGGCGAGCGCCTGACCCACCGGCGGACCATCGGGACGCGGACCCGGTTCGCCGACAGTGTTGGCGAGCGTGATATTTTCCCAGATCATGCCGTCGCCATCGACCTGCACGGTGGGCGTGCGGAAGGTGCCGATGGGTTTGCCGTCCGGGCCCGGCAGATTGGCGTAGAGGTTGTAGGCAATGATGGTGCGCTCCGCGTCCTCGCCGATGACGTGAATGTTGCCGCGCTCGCGCTGGACGTAGATGCGCTCGTTGTAGGTGCCGGCTTTGACGAAAATGATCCAGCGGGGCGTGGCCGGATCGGTCTTCATCGGGGCCGCACTGATCGCCTCCTGGAGCGACTTGTATTGGCCGGTGCCGTCCGCGGCGACAATGACGTCGGGCTTGGGCGCGGGCTGGGCAAACAATGCCGTCGCGAGCAAGCTCGCTCCCACAGCAGACAGGATGTTCACTTTCATGGTAATTTATGTTTCGCACGCCAGCGCGGATATTCCGTTGCCAGCAACTTGGCAGGCCAAGTGTTAAGGTAGCTGTAACCGGCGCGGCGCTCACGCTCGATTTCGTTGTAGTCATAGCGGATGACCTTGTCGCGCCCGGTGAAGATCGGCCTGTCGGTCCCGAGCTCGTAGAACCGCGCCCAAAGATCCGGGGCCGCTGGATCGGACACAGCCCGGCGATCTTTCTTTCCGTCCGCACCGGGGGAGTTGTCCACCCGCAGGCCGTGGATCGACACCGCCCTGAACCAAGCAACCGCACCTTCGATCGCGGCGACGACTTCGGGCGCTGGATTTTCCAGCGCCATGAGAAAGCGCACGACGCCCACACTCTCGGCGCCGGAAAGGGAGACCGGCTCGAAATTGCGGGCGGGTGCCGGCGCGAAGGTGACCTCGTCGTGCTGCGCGCACCACACCGTGAGTTTGCCGTTCTGCTTCACCTGCGTGCGGAGGATGCAGGCGATGCCTTGCTCCACGGCGACGGCGGCCTTGGCCCGGCGAGTGGCATCGACAAAACCATACGGCGGCTGACCAAGACTGACTTCGCGGAGCAAGGTCAGCACGTTGATCATCGCATCGTCGTTGAAGGTGATGTGCGTGTAATAGCCCGGGCGCAGCGGAAAATACTGCGGCCAGCCGCCGTGGGCGTATTGGGCGGCGAGCAGGTAAGCGAAACCGTGGTCGAACGCCGCCCGCCACGCCGGATCGTCTTGGGCCGAGATGACCTGCGCGAGGAAGTGGAGCTGCGTCGTCGTGGCGGCGTTGTCGATGGTGGGCGCGCGATGGTCTAAAGCGGTATCGGCGAGGAACTCGGCCGACGGCGGCGACGTCATGTCGGTGTTCTTCGACCAGCCGCCCTCCTTGGTCTGGTATTGGAGGAGGCTCGCGGCGACGGCGCGGGCCTCAGCCCCGGCATACCATTCGGCGGGCTGCTTGGTGATGTCATTCCAGCGCACCGCCGCTCCGGCGGTCACACTGACCGCCAGCAGCAGGATCGTGGCAATCGGTGCGCCGCACCTCATAGTCAGGCGGCCTTCAGCTCGACCATCTCGAACTTGGGCGCGAGCAGATGCTGCAACGCGAAGGCCAGCAGATAGGCGCCGGCGCAAAAAGCAAAGAGCACGGCGTAGCCGCCGCTGATGTTGTCCTGCGCCTTGAAGCGATCCAGCAGTTGGCCCGCGAAAATCGGGAACGCGAAACCCAGACCGGAGCCAGCCATGCCGCCGAGGCCGACGACGGAGGCGACGGCGCGCTTGGGGAACATGTCGGAGGCGGTCGTGAACAGGTTGGCCGACCACGCCTGGTGCGCAGCGCAAGCGAGACCGATCAGCAGCACCGCCGACCAGTCGCCGACATCCTTCACGAAGACGATCGGCAGGACGCCGCAAGCGAAGATGATCATGCCGGTCTTGCGGGCGCGCGTGACGCTCCACCCCGACTTGACAAGCCGGCCGATGATCAGACCGGCGGCGATGCTGAGCACGGTCGCGAGGCCGTAGATCGTCGAGAGCATGTAGCCGCTGGCCTTGATATCCAGATGGCGCGTCTGCTTGAAGAAGTCGGGCAGCCAGGTGAGGAAAAACCACCACACCGGATCAGTCAGGGCCTTGGCGACGACAAAGGCCCAGGTCTGCCGGTAGCCGAGCAGGCTCAGCCAGGAGATCTTCTCGCCGTCGCGGCTGGTGTCGTCGTGGTCACTGCGAATGTGCTCCAATTCGGCGGCGTTGGTGGCCTTGATTTTCTCGGGGACGTTGTAGAACGGCCCCCAGAAAAACAGCCAGATGAAGCCGGCGATGCCCGCGAAGATGAAGGCCCAGTGCCACCCGAAGGCGAGCGCGATGGGCGGCACCAGCAGCGGGGCGATGATGGCGCCCACGTTGGTGCCGGAGTTGAAGATGGCGGTCGCGGTGGCACGCTCGCGCTTGGGAAACCACAGTGCCACGGCCTTGATGGCCGAGGGAAAGTTGCCGCCCTCGCCGAGGCCGAGCGCCACGCGGGCGACATAGAAACCGCTGATGGTCGTGACCAGTGCATGGCCCAGCGCGGCCACGCTCCACGCCGCGATGGAGGCGGCGTAGCCGATCTTGGTGCCGAACCGGTCCACCACCCAGCCGAAGATCAGCAGGCTGACGGCGTAGGAGAGTTGGAAGAACGCATTGGTGAGGCCGAACTGCTCATTGGTCCAATGTAGCTGTTCGTCGAGGATCGGCTTGATCAGCGCGAGAATCTGCCGGTCGATGTAGTTGATCGTCGTGGCAAAAAACAGGAGCGCGCAGACAATCCAGCGGTAGTTGGTCGAAGGGGCAGCGGAAGTCGGGGCGGGTTGGCTCATAAGGGGCGGGGGTTACGGTTTCGGGGAGGCGACCGAGTTCAGGCTCTTCACGATTCTGGCGGGGATGACGGTGACATCCTTGAACGTGATGGTTCCGACATGGGAAACAACCTCCGTATCTGTCACATTGTTGAACGTGGAGTTGCTGAGGCGGATATTGTCGATGATCGCGCCCTCGAAGCCGCGAATATACAGCACGCGCGGGCTGGCCGAACTGGTGATGTGGTCCAGCTGGACGTTGCGAATGATGGGCGGGAACGCGCCTTTCGCGCCTTCCTCGTAGAGCAGGTCGATGGTGAGGATGGCCTCGCGCACGCGGCCGATCTTCACGTTGCGGGCGAAGAAATTCTCC
>JAHFTH010000074.1 GCA_023269445.1 Lacunisphaera sp. | reverse complement strand
GGCACAGCGCCGTCTGGTCGTGGCTGTCGAACACCGGTGGCTTGTCCTCCTGCAGGTCGCGATTGTAGGTCAGCGGCAGGCCCTTCACGAGCACGAGCAGTGTGTGCAGGTTGCCCTGCAACCGCGCGGCCTTGCCCCGCAGCAGCTCGAGCGAGTCGGGATTCTTCTTCTGCGGCATGAGGCTGGAGCCGGTGCAAAACGCATCGGGCAGCTCGATGAACTTGAATTCCTGGCTGGCCCAGAGAATCAGGTCCTCGGCCATCCGGGAGAAATGCACGCCGGTCAGCGCACAGGCCGAGGCAAACTCGATGTTGAGATCGCGATCGCTGACCGCATCCATGCTGTTCTGCGTGACGCGCGGCCGGCCCGCCGCGTCCACAAAGCCGAGCGCCTCGGCCGAGAACTCGCGATCGATGCGCAGCGTGGTGCCGGCGATGGCACCGGAACCGAGCGGGCACCAGTTGGCGTGGTCGGCCACCACGGCGAACCGCTCCGCGTCGCGCTGAAGCATTTCGAGGTAGGCGAAAAGATGATGCGCGAGATAAACCGGCTGGGCCCGCTGCAGGTGGGTGTAACCGGGGATGAGCACGGTGCCGTTCTTCTCGGCGATTTTGAGGATAGCGCACTGGGCGGTGACGAGGGCGGCGCCGATCTCCGCGCAGGCAGCTTTGAGGTAGAGCCGCATGTCGGTTGCGACCTGGTCATTGCGGCTCCGGGCCGTGTGCAACTTGGCGGCCGCGGGCACGCGCTTGGTCAGCGCCTGCTCGATGTTCATATGCACATCCTCGAGCTGCGTCTGCCACTTGAATTTGCCGGCCTTCACCTCGCGCAAAATGCCGTCGAGGCCCCGGTGGATCGCGTCGCGTTCCTTGCGGGAAATCAGGCCGACCTTGGCGAGCATGGCGGAGTGCGCCTTGCTCCCGGCGATGTCGAAGGGCGCGAGCCGGTGGTCGAACGAGACGGACTCGCTGAAACGCAGCATGAGCCCGGCGGGGCCCGCCGAGAAACGCCCGCCCCAAGTGGCTTGTGCCTGCTTTGCCATAGAGGGCCAAGCAACGGCCCGCCGCCGGTCTTGGCAACGCGGAAATGGGGCGGCCACTTCCCGTTTGCCTGCAACTCCGGCCCTCCCATGGTGACTTAATGCCGATGTTGCGCTCACTACTGTGCCTGGCCCTGACGCTGACCGCTGTGGCTGCGCTGCGGGCCGACACCACCAAACTGATTGGCGACTGGGACGCCGTGGTCATGGCCCCGGTCAAAACCTCGATCTACGTGGGCAGCGTCACCCTGATCACGAGCGAGTTTCACCGCGATGGCGACAAGTTCACCGCCACCTATGAGGCCAAGGTCTGGCCTTGGTTCTTCTGGAACGAAACCGGAAAAATTACCATCACCCTGCCCTACTCCGACCTGGCAAAACTGGCCCTGGGTGAGCGCGTCGAGTTCACGGGCGAGGCCTTCAATCATAAGAACAAGCCCCGCCACGTCACCGGCCGGGCGGAGCGCACCGATCCCGCCAACGGCAAGATCAAGGTGCGCATCGGCGTGGACGACACCGAGCTGGTCTTCAACACCACTTATCGCTTCGGCAATGCGGTGAAGTGACCGGGCTCAGTCCGTCCAGTGGAAGGTCACGGGCTTCTCGACCGAAGGAGAAAGGCTTTGGGCGACCGGGCAGTTGAGCGCCGCCTGCTCCAGCAAACCTTCAGGATCCTTGGTCTTGGGAAACGGCAGCCAAATCTGGACGGCGAGGCGCGTGATGCGCCGGGGTTTGTCGGCGGACATCTCCTTCGTCACCTCCCAGCGCACGCCGGGGATATCGGTGTTGAGCTTCAACTTCGCGACGATCGCCATCGTGGTGACCATGCACGATGCCAGCGAGGCGGCGGTGAGGTCGGTCGGCGAAAACGCCGCGCCGCGCCCGTGATTGTCCTTGGGGGCGTCGGTCTCGATGACCTGCCCCGACGGGCCGTGCGTGAGCTGGCAGTTGAGTCCGCCTGTGTAGGTGCCGGTGCTTTTTACCATGCGGGAAGAGAAACCACGAAACACTCGAAAGACACGAAAAATGAGCACTGGGCTATCTGCTTGTAGGCGGGGTGCCCTCACCCCGCGAGGCATTGGCATCGCAGTCCCTGCGTAGCGGGGTGAGGGCACCCCGCCTACAAAGAAAAGTCATCCAAACTTCTTCAGCCGCGCAGCCACGTCAGCGCGGAGCCGGTCGAGGTGCGCGAGGGTGAATTTCTCGATCGAAAGGCTGTCGTCATGAATCAACGGCGTGAGGTCCATCGCCCAGGTGACCGCCGTGGTCTGGTCGGTAGCGTGCGCGGTGTGGAAGGTGGCGTTGGCCAAGCGGCGTCCGGCGATGGCCCGGTCGTAGCGCTTGCCCCCGGCGATCTGCGACTGGAAGGCGCCGATGAGCTTCGCCGCCAGCGTGGGCCGGGCGGAGTCGTCGAGCAGCACCTTGTCGGTGTCCACCAGCCAATCTAGATTGCGCCAGACCTCGCAGCCGTAGACCTGCTTCGGTCGTTTCGCCTTGGGCAACGCACGCAGCGCCTCCAGGCAGCGCAGGAAACAGGCAACGTGCGTGTCGTGCTTGTCGGCGGGATTGTGGAGATAGACGATCTTCGCCGGACAAGCGGTGAGGATCGCAGTGAGGTCGGATCGCACCGCCACCGACTTGGCGCTTTTGACTACCATGCTCGGATGGGCCAGCTGGATGACCGCGGAATATTTTCCGAGCTTCGCCGCCTTGCGCTGCTCGGCGCGACGGACCACCTTCATCTGCTCGTCGGAGTGGTTGGCAAATTTCCCCGCGCGCGGGCTGCCGCTGCCGTCGGTCAGCACGACGCCGGTGAACCAGCGGTCCTTGCGGTCATGGCACTCGGCGATGCCGTGGTAGGCCATGATCTCGATGTCGTCCTGATGCGCCGCAAGGCAGAGGTGCGTCGTGCGGCTGAGCGCCCGGGCGATGCTGCTGCCATCCGGCACAAACACATCGGCGACAGAGGAGGAGAACTTCATAAGGTTGCTTTCACACTAAGCCACTCGATGCGCTCAGCGCGACCCGATTTATCGAACTCCACCAAGGCGGCGGATAACCGGTTGTCGCCGGAGGCGATCTCAAAACGACGCGGCATCCCGTCGATAAACCGTCCGAGCACGGGTTCGATCTCGCGGCCGAGCACGGACTCATGCGGCCCGGTCATGCCGACATCGCACATGAACGCCGTGGAGCCGCGCAGCACCGCAGCATCGGCCGTCGCGACATGCGTGTGCGTGCCGAGCACCGCGGTGGCCCGGCCGGCCAAGTGCCAACCCAGCGCCTGTTTCTCGGAGGTCGCCTCGGCGTGAATCTCAACCAGCGCGCCATCGTATTGGCCGGCAAGTTTCTTCAGCAACTCATCGGCGCACAGAAAGGGGCACTCGGCCTTCATGCCCATGAACGTGCGGCCCAGCACGGTGAACACGAGCAGGCGGAAACTATTTTTCTCCACGATGAGATGGTCGCGGCCCGGATTGCCGGCGGGGAGGTTCGCGGGTCGGCACACGCGGTCGAGCGTCACGATCTCCGCCTCGAACCCTTTCTGGTCCCACACGTGGTCGCCGAGTGTGAGCGCGTCCGCCCCGCTCTCGAGCAGCGTCTTCGCGATCGCGCTCGTGATGCCCGAGCCCGCCGCGGCGTTCTCGCCGTTGGCGATGACGAAGTCGATGCCCCGCTCCGTCCTCAACTTCGCCACCACCGCACCGACGATCTCCCGTCCGGGTTTGCCGACGATGTCGCCGATGAAGAGGAGCTTCATGCTATACCTGGATCGACCCAACACACCCCGCCCGTTGGGCACCCCTCTCCAGAGGGGACCCAGAAAAATCAGCCCACGAATTCCCCTCTATCAAGAGGGGTGGCGCGCAGCGCCGGGGTGTGTGGCTTGGATCAGGTCTCACTGCGCGAGGTAACTGGCGCTGCTCGCGTTGCCCATCGCCGCCGGGCTGAGCCGCGTGGCTTTGCCCGACTCGGTGTCGAGGAGGTAGAGGCTGCGGGTGTTGGCGGCGCGGAAGGTGCAGATGACGTGGCGGCCGTCGGCGAGCCAGACCGGCTCGATCGAATCCATCGGAGCCTTGGAAATAATCTTGCTGCTTTTGGCGAGCATATCGAAGACGGCGGTCTGGTAGCCCTTGCCCACACCGGCGGTGAAGACGATCTTGGCGGGAGCAGCGACGCTCCAGTCCGGCTCCGCGCAATACTTGGAGATGTTAGTGCTGAGGCGCGTCATCGTGCCGCCGGTGGCGGGCACGGTGTAGAGTTGCGGTCCACCCGCGGCATCAGACACGAAGAGCACGCGATCACCGTCGGGGGAAAAGGCCGGTGAGGCCTCGACCGACTGGTTGTTGGTGAGACGGCGCAGCTGCCGGCCCGAGGCGTTACCGATATAGACCTCGGGATTGCCCTCGCCGGACAGCACCATCGCGGCGCGGGTGCCGTCGGGACTGAAGCGTCCGCCGCTGTTCGTGCCCTTGAAACTGGCGAGGAGCGAAATGCGCCGGCTGCCCAGCTCCAGCACGTAGATATCGGGGAAGCTGGTGCGATAGCTGGTGAAGACAATGCGCTGGCCGTCGGGGGCCCAGCGTGGGCCCATCACTTGTTTGCCATCGCCCGTCCACTTGAAGAGGTCGCCAAAGAACAGGTCGGACGTGTAGATTTCGGTCTTGCCCGTTCGTTCGCCGACGAAGGCGAGCTTGCCGGCGAAATACCCGTGCATTCCGCTCGTCTTGGTGACGGCGACGTCGGCGGCACGCAGGAGGGCGTTGCGGAGATTGGTGCCGGAGACGGTCTGCGAATGCACCGGCGTGCCCGCACTGCCCTTGGTGATGGTGACGGTGACCTGATTGGCCCCGGCAGGCGCGAACTCGACGGCGTAGGCCCCGCCGCTGGCGACGAGCCGGTAGCGGCCGTGGGTGTTAAACGCCGTGAGGGCGAGATTCTGCAGCTCGGGTGAAGCCGACGTGATCGTGAGTGGGATGGTTGTGACGTCGGCCTGGACCACAATCTCGCCAATGTCGCGCTGGGCGAAGACGGGCGTGAGCAGGGCGAGGCCGAGGAAGAGACGAAAAGGGTTACGCATGGAAGGTGAGACGATAAGTAATGAAGAATGTTCGGGTCTGGTTTTTGTTTTACTCCCGACCGCCTACTCACAAGGTCAAAGCGGCCTATTTTTCCAAGCCATTTTCACACCATTTGAACGCCGACACCATCAAGGAAGCCCTGAAGCAGGTAAAGTATCCGGGATTCAGCCGGGATATCGTGTCCTTCGGGCTCGTGCGCTCGGCCACTTTCGACGCCGGCACGGCCAAAGTCTCGGTGGCCATCACCACCTCGGACCCGAAGCTGCCCACGCTGCTCAAGGCTGAGATCGAACAATGCCTGCTGGCCCAGCCCGGGGTGAAGGACGTGATCATCGAACTCGCCGTCTCGGCCGCCAAGGCCCCGCCCAAGCCCGGCCAGTCCAACCTCGGCGGTGGCACGGCCCCGGTCGGCCTCAAACACTCGGTCGCCATCGCTTCCGGCAAGGGCGGCGTGGGCAAATCCACCTTCGCGGTCAACCTCGCCTGTGCCCTTGCCCAGATCCTCGAAAAAAGCGGCCGCCCGGGCCGGGTCGGCCTGATGGATTGCGACATCTACGGACCGTCCGTGCCGCTGATGATGGGCCTGACCGGGGCGCGGCCCCAGATCGACGGGGAAAACCTCGTGCCGCTCGAACGCCACGGCGTGAAGATCATTTCGATGGGTTTCCTCGTGGACGACAACACGCCGGTCGTCTGGCGCGGCCCGATGATCATGAAAACGATCCAGCAGTTCGTCCAAAACGTGAAATGGGGCGAGCTCGACGTGCTGCTGGTCGACCTGCCGCCCGGCACGGGCGACGCCCAGCTTTCGCTCGTCCAGACCCTGCCGCTCGACGGCGCGATCCTGGTCACCACCCCGCAGACCGCTGCGACCAACGTCGCCCGCAAAGGCGGCCTGATGTTCCAAAAGGTCAACGTTCCGCTGCTTGGCGTGGCCGAAAACATGAGCTGGTTCGAGGACGCGGCCGGCGGCCGCCAGTATCTTTTCGGTGAAGGCGGCGGCGCGATCACCGCGGAGGCACTCGGCACCATTTTACTCGGTCAGGTGCCGCTCTTCCCCGAAATCCGCGCCGGCGGCGACTGCGGCGTGCCGATCACGGTCAACTCACCCGGCAGCAAACCCGCGCAGGTTTTCCGCAGTATCGCCGAGGGCTTGCTGGACCGGTTGAAAGTCCAGCACGTGGATTGACACGCGTGAAACGACACCACTATCTTTTCCTTACATGACGCTGCAGCAGGGCCAAACTCAGCCGACGGGATTCGTCGGGCACCTTTTCAATTGTAGCTGAGCGTCGCCGTATGTCCGCCCTCCCTTCCAATCCCAGCGAGACCGGCGACAACCGCGACTTCGTCAAGCAGTCGAGTCTGTATCAGGAGTTTCTGGCCGAACGGGAGGAGATCCTGAAGCACAAGTGGATTGAGTCGGAACGCCTGGGCTACGATATCGGCTTTGAACGCGCCCTGCTCGACTGGATCCGCAAGCATCGCGACAGTTGGCGCGCCGCCCGGCGGGCCCAGATAGCGACTGGGAGCGGCGACGCCCCGTCGGTGCCGATCGAGGTCAAGAAATAGCCCAAGCAAAAGGCCGGTCCACAAGGAACCGGCCTTCAAATTTTACGCCTGACGGAGACTTACTTGATCTCCTTGTGGAGCGTGTGGCGCTTGAGGAAGGGATTATACTTCTTCTTCTCGATACGCTCGGTGACGGTCTTCTTGTTCCGCTTGGTGAGGTAGCGCGAAGGCGGTTTGCCTTCTTTGCGGGCTTCGGTGCATTCCAGTGTGACGGTTTCTTGCATGGCTTAAATGGGTTGTAAGGGCCGAGAGCAAAGCCGTGGCCCCGGCTCGTGCAACCTAAAAGTTCAGAGACTGAGGTGGGCGTCGGTTTCTATACCGACGCTGATCGCCGATGTGGAAATCGGCGACCACCAAAGCCCGGCAAATATCACCTCGTTAGGCGCTTACCTTCTTCTCGGTCAACGGCATCATCACTCCGCGTCGGAAGAGCGTCACTTGTCCCGTGCTCGACGATACGACCAAGGCGATGCAGTCCGCCGCCACCGAAATCGCTGCTGCGGCCGCATGGCGTGAACCCAGGCCGCTCGGCAGGGCGTGGTTGTAGTCCGCCGCCTGGATGAGTGAGCCGGCGGCCTCAACCACCCCGTCGCCTCGGATGACGAAGGCGCCGTCGATCGACGAGAATTCCTTGATGGTCTCGTCCATGAAGGGATTGAGGATGTTCCGGTCCTCCTCCTTGTAGCCGTAAAATGGATTGAGCACGAGCGGCTTGGTCAGGCTCGCCAGCTTCTCGCTGTCGCCCACGACAAACAGACAGCCCACCGGCCGGCCTTCGCGGCCCTCCACGGCCAGCTCCGTCGCCACGGCGATAACGCGCTCCAGCACCTCGGGCTTCACATCGGGCGGCAGCAGGTCGGCGTGACCGGTGAGCAGAGACTGAAATTCCTTTTCCACGTCCACGACCACGATCGAATCAAACTGGTTGGTGCCAGCAATGCCGCCGATGCAGCAGAGCCGGTCCTTGAAAGTAATGAGCCCGCGCGTGATGCCCACCAGCACGGCGCTGCGCATCTGCGCCATGCGCTGGTTGGAAAACGAGCGCACCTGGATCGTGTCGTCGAAGCGGCCTCGCCTCACCTCCCCCTCAGGTATGTTGCGGGTCACGAGGATGGTCTTGATCTGCGCCTCCCATTTCGGCGCGCGGAACCGGACAGCAAACGTGTCGCCAAATACCATCAGCCCGGTGCAACCGCTGCCCACGGCGATCTTCTCGGCCTCGCGCAGGATCACGCGGTTGACGCGGGTCTGGGCCGCCGGGAGCGGCTTGGCCGCCACACCGCCGAAGCCCGCAAACAGCCGGTCATAGAGCGTGTCGAGGTCAGGCGCCTGAACCAGACTGTCGACAAAATCCTGTTCCTTGAGCAACTGGGCGAGTGCGGCGAGGAGTTGCAGGTAGTCCCGCGTCTTCTCGTCGGCGATCAGCATGATCACGAGCCGCACCGGCTCGCTCTCCATCGCGCTGTCGTAACGGATGCCGTAATGGCTGCGGCCCACGGCGAGAATGTAGCGGCGGTCCATCTTCACCCGCACGTGCGGCATCGCCACGCCGAGACCGAGGTAGGTCGTCATCGTGTTCTCGCGGCGCAGCAGGCCCTTGAGCAACGCGTCCTGGTTCAGGTCGGGAAAACGGTCGACCGTATGGTTGAGCAGTTCGACCAGCGCGCCCTCGAGGTCGGCACTGCCCAGATCAACGACGCGGCTGCGGGAGATGTATTTGTCGAGCCGCATTGCTTATAAAGTTCCAAATCTCAAAAATTCCAACGCCAAACAAGATTCTGTCGAGGGGCGCGCCGGTGCTTGTTTGGCATTTGGCCCTTTGGAGTTTGGAGTTTTATTTTTCCCACTCCAGCGCGCCCTTCTTCACCTCGTAGAAGAGCCCGAGCACGAGCACCCCGAGGAAAAATAACATGGGCGACAGGATGGCAATGTTGTTGGCCAGGAAATCGCGGTAGACAAACGTCCACGGGATGAGGAACACGACCTCGATGTCGAAGAGGATGAAGAGCATCGCGATCAGGTAGAACTTCACCGAGAAACGCGTGTGCGTGCTGCCGTCGGACAGGATGCCGCACTCGTAGGCCGCGTCCTTGATCTTGCTGCCGCGCGCGCGCTGACCCACCAGATGGCTCAGGGCGATGACCACGATCGTGATCACGGCGGCGAGCGCGACCTGGATGAGGAACGGCAGATAGGCGACGTAGGACATCGGCCCTAGCGTCCCCAGCCCCGCGCCTAGGTTCAAGGGGAAAGTTTTGTTTTTCCGGTTGCAGGCGAAGCCGCCGGGCCCTCGACTCGGCGCGTGGTTGCCGAAGCCGATTATCGCATCAAACTCCCCGTCTTTGAAGGTCCGCTGGATCTCCTCCTCTTCCTCATCCGGAAGAGCGAACTCGATATCTACGACATTCCGATCGCGACGGTGACCAAGCAGTATCTCGAGGTCATCTACGCGATGAAGGAGCTGCAGATTGAGGTGGCGGGCGAATTTTTCGTCATGGCGGCGACCCTCATGGAGATCAAAAGCCGGATGCTCCTGCCCAAGCATCAGCAGGCGATTGACCCCAACGCCGAGGAGGACGACCTCGATCCTCGCTGGGAGCTCGTCCACCAGCTCCTGCAATACAAGAAATTCAAGGAGGCCGCCGGCCACCTCGGCCAGATGTCGCTCGACGCCCAGAACATGCTCCCGCGTCCCGCCGGCTCGGCCTTCGCGCCCTCCGCCGAGCGGCCGCTCAAGCACGTCGACCGCATTGAAATTTGGAATTCCTTCAACCTCGTCCTCCGCCGCCTCGCCGAGAAACTCGTCGTCGGTGAGATCCACGCCGAGCAGGTGAACGTCGCCGACCAGATGGAATACGTGTTGGAACGCATCAAGACCCAGAAGTCATTCGTCTTTTCCGCCCTCTTCCCCGGGAAAATCTCCCTCCGCCGCCTCGTCGCCACCTTCCTCGCTGTGCTTGAGCTGACCCGCCTCGCGAAGCTGCGGCTGGAGCAAAACGAGGCCTTCACTGATATCCTTTGCACCGCCGTGGAGGAAAACGAACTTGAAACCCCGGCCGACCCGAGCACGGTCCCTGCGCCTGATGAAGAAAATCACCCGTCGCCGCAAAACTAAGTCCGCCCACCTTCTCGGGGTCGGCCTCGACGACGCGGACGGCCACAAGCGCCTGACCTCCGCCGAGCAGTTCACCATCGTCGGCGGCTCGGAGGAAACCCACGGCCGCATGACCGAGACCGTCATCAAGACCTTCGAGACGCTCAAGGAGCGCGGCAAAGCCCTGCAGGCGGTTGAGCCGAAGGAGCTGGCCGAGATCATCCAGCAGTCCACGCCGCGGTGAAACGCGCCCGGCTTGCCTTTCCCTTCTCACCAATTTAACTCATACCCATGTCCGAAAAAATCGCCCATCTCGACACCACCAATTTCGCCGCCACGGTCGCTGGCGCCACGCCCACGCTCGTGGACTTCTGGGCTCCCTGGTGCGGGCCCTGCAAGGCCATCGCCCCGATCCTCGAGGAGCTTGCCGTCGAGCTCAACGGCAAGCTGACCATCGCGAAGGTCAACGTGGACGACAACGGCGAGCTCGCCGCGAAGTATGGCGTCCGCGCCATCCCCACGATGCTGCTCTTCAAGGGCGGCCAACTGGCCGACACCTTCGTCGGCATGATGGACAAGGCCTCGCTCAAGGCGAAGCTCGCCGGGAAGATCTGAGTTTCCGCCATCCGCCCTTCCCCAGCCGGAGCCCGCGCGCTCCGGCTTTTTTATGTCTGGCCTTCCCGCTCCGTCTCGCGAGCTCTAGTATACTATTAGTTGACATCGGCTGGAAGCCGCACGGCTGGGGTCAGATCCCGATTTCCTAACTACCCAGCAGCACACCCGCGCTCAGCAGCACCCCGAACACTGCGAGAAATTTCGCCGTGTCGCCCAGCAAAGCGATCTGCTCCGCGGGTTCGCGCGAGGCCGCCAGCCGCAACGTCAGCAATACCGCCCAGGGCGTGAGCAACACCGGCAGCAACACGGGCCACTCATAGCCGTAGAGGAGCAAGGCATGCGGACACAGCAGCGCGACCGTGAGGGACAACGCATACTGCCACACCGCGAACTTCCGGCCGAAGCGGACGACCAGCGTCTTCTTGCCCGCCCGTGCATCGGTCTCCATGTCGCGATAATTGTTCGCCACGAGGATATTTGCCGCCAGCAACCCGACCGCCGCCGCGCAGGAGACAACGTCGGGCGTCACCGCGCCGACCTGAACATAGAAGGTAGCGCCCACCGCCACCAAGCCGAAGAAGATGAACACAAACACATCCCCGAGCCCGTTGTAGCCGAGCGGGAACGGTCCACCCGTGTAACCGATCGCACACAAGATGCTCACGAGGCCGATGGGCAGCAGCGCCCACCCACCCTCGCGCACCAGCAGCAAGCCCACGGCAAAGGCCACGCTCAGCACCAACCACGTTGCCACAAGCATCGTGCGCGGTGCAATCAGCCCCGCCGCCACGGCGCGGCGCGGGCCGACCCGCGCGGACGTGTCGGCGCCCTTGACGAAATCGAAGTAGTCGTTGGCAAAGTTCGTCCCGATCTGCACGAGCAGGGCGAAGGCGAGGCAGATTGCCGCCCGCCCATAGTGCGCCGCGCCATGGGCCACCGCCAGTGCCGTTCCGACCATGACCGGGATGACCGCCGCCGGCAGAGTCTTGGGCCGCGCGGCCTCGAGCCAGTGGCGCCATGCGGGTTGAGACAACATGAAGGCGCAGTCCTACTTCGCGGACGCTTCCAATTCAAGTTCCTTGATTCGCTGAATCACTACCTCACGCCGTGTAGCCGGATCGTCCGCCGGCAGACCGGGCAGAATTTGCTTCAACCACGCCAGCGCCTCGGCGGGCCGGCCCAGCTCGCGCAACAGCTCAGCATAAATCCGCGCGGCGTAGTAAGGCGCTCCCGGTTGCTCCGCCGCCTGCCGGAACAATCTCGCGGCTCCCTCCCGATCGCCGAGGGCGCGCAGTCGGATGTTCGCCATCTCAAGGTAAAGTTCTGCCGCCGGCCCGTGGGCGCGCAGGCCTTGCTCCAGAAAAGCGAGAGCCGCCTGCGCCTGCTCGGCCGTGTTCCTCTGGTGCACGGCAGCAGGTGCATTCTCCGACCGCCAGGCCGGCAGATCGTAGGCGATCATGCGCGCGCCGTTCAGCCAGAAATAAAGCGGTCGCTCGTCCGCCGCAACGGTCAGGTGCAGCAACGCGATGGTTTCCGCTGCATCGCGCCGCTCCCAGGCGAGATTGGTCCGTAACCAGAATCCACCGGCCAGCACCGTTCGCATCCCACCGAGCACGGCCAGCGTTCCGCCACTTCTGGCCAGCTCGACTGACGGCACGACGACGGACGGAAGCAGTCGGGATTCCAGCGGACGCAACGCCCACACCGCCGCCAGCAACAGGGCCGGAGGTAAAATCCACAGGGGCAGCCTAGAATTCGCGATGCTTGAAGACATAGGAAGCGAGACCTCCGAGCAGTAGCATGAAAACAGCCCAATAGCCCGCGAGCTCCAGCAGGCTCGCCGCCGTCAGCCCACCGCCCGCGAGCAACGACCCGGCGTCGAACAGCGCGAGGTTCGGCCACAGCCGGAGCCACGCCAACCAGCCAGATCCATCCATGAACGGGCGTAGTTGCGCGATCACGGCGAGCATCAGGCCCGCGCAGCTGGCAAACAGCGCCGAGCCCGCGTAGCTGCACACGAGCAGCGTCATCGCCGCCACGAGCGAGACCTTGAGCCACACCAACGCACAGGCCTGCAAAAACACTGGCAACGGCACGAAGGCCGCACCCAGCTGCGCCCCACGAGTGGCAATCAGCGCAACCAGCAGGAACCCCAGCGCCGCGACAAACAGGGCCAGCAATGCCATCATTCCGGTCAGCTTGCCGGCGATATATTCCCAGCGGCGCACCGGACGCGTCAGCACACAGCCGATGGTCGCGCCTGTGACATCACTGAAAAACAAATGCGCCGTGGCGAGCGCGGCCAGCAGGGTGCCCAGCAAGCCGATCGCGCCGAGGCCGAAATCGCCGATGAACTTTAGTTCGGCCGCTCCGAAATTGAAATCGCGCAGCCCCAGCGCCATCAGCACCAGCATGGCTCCCACCAGACCGAGCAGGACGCTGAGCCGCAGCCGGAGCGCCTCGCCCAGCGTTTGCGCAGCGATGAACCGCACGCGGTGCAGCGAAGCCGTCAGGGAGCCGTGGGCGGTCTTACCCACGGAGTTTCTCCAGATAGAGTTTCTCCAAGGGCGACGGCTCGGCAACGGAACGGCGGTCCGACCCCAGCAACTCCGTCGGCGAGCCCTCGGCGAGCAGGCGACCTTGACCCAAAATGGCAATGCGGTCACAGACTTCCTCAGCCTGCGCGAGCAGATGGGAACTGAAAACGACTGCCCGGCCCTGCTCCGCCAATTCGCGAATCAATTTGGTTAGCGCCAGACGGCCTTCGGGATCTAGTCCGCTCGCCGGTTCGTCGAGCAACACGACCGCGGGCTC
>JAHFTH010000073.1:3471-13232 GCA_023269445.1 Lacunisphaera sp. | reverse complement strand
CCCGCGGAAGGATCTCGAGCAAAACACCATCGCCACCTTCAACGTCCTCGAGGCCATGCGCGCCAACGGCGTCCAGCGCATCGCCTTCTCCTCGACGGGCTCCACCTACGGCGAGGCCACGCTGATCCCCACGCCCGAGGACGCGCCCTTCCCGGTGCAGACCTCCCTCTACGCCGCCAGCAAGGTCGCCGGCGAGACCCTCCTCTCCGCCTACGCCGAGGGCGGCCAGATCGGCGAGGCCTACATCTTCCGCTTCGTCTCCATCCTCGGTGAACGCTACACCCACGGCCATGTCTTTGATTTCTACCAGCAACTCGTCGCCCACCCTGATCAGCTCCGGATCCTCGGCGACGGCAAACAGCGCAAGAGCTATCTCTACGTGCAGGATTGCGTTGACGCCTTGCTGCACGTCACCCGCACCCACACCGCCCGTGATGCGCGGCACCACACCCAGGTCTACAACCTCGGCACGCCGGAGTTCGTCGAGGTCAACCAGAGCGTCGGCTACCTCTGCGCCGCCCTCGGGCTGAAACCCAAACTTGAATACACCGGCGGCGACCGCGGCTGGATCGGCGACAGTCCCTTCATCTTCCTCGACACGAAAAAAATCTCGGCCACCGGCTGGAAACCCAAACTCACCATCGAGCAGGGCATCATCAAGACCCTGCGCTGGCTCGAGGCCAACCGCTGGGTCTACGAATCCCGCCGCTGAGGCCAAGGGCGAAACCCGTTTCCCAGTTTCCGCTTTCCCACTCTCCCGCTTTCCCCCGTTTCACGATTTCCCAATTTCCCTGTTTCCCGCTTTCCCAGTTTCACAGTTTCACGATTTCCCACTTTTCTCTTCTCTTATGACTTCCCCGGCCCGGACCCGCTGGCTCTGGCTGGTCGCCGCGCTGCTGATGCTCGCGGAGTTTCTGGTGTTCGACCGGATGACCTCCCGGCATCATGCCTCGGTCTATCCGCAGTGGAGCGACCAGATCCAGTATCTGTCCGAGACCTACATGTGCTACGACGAATGGCAGGCTCACGGCTGGTGGGCGGGCCTCCGCTACTCGTTCACCAATCCGGCCGCGCAGGGCACCTTGCATGACATCCTCGCCGTGCCGCTCTTTGCGCTGACCGGTCCGTCACGCAGCGCCGCGCTCAGCCTGAACATGCTGGCCTTCCTCGCCTGGCAGGCCGCCCTGCTGGTGGTCGTCACGCGGCTGAGCGGCTCGCGCGCCTTGGGCTGGATGGCTTTCGGCCTGCTGCTTTGTCTCGCCGGCCCATGGGCGGCCGGCCCCGGCTCCGCGGTCGATTTCCGGCTCGATCACGGGGCGATGTGCCTGATGGGCGTGACGGCGATCGTCGCCCTGCTCACCCGCGGCTTCCGCTCCCGCGGCTGGTCGGTCCTCTTCGGGGTCGCGGTGGGCGTGACCGTGCTCGAACGCTTCCTCACCGGTGCATATTTTGCGCCGATCTTCCTCGCGACGGCAGGCTGGATCGCGCTCACCGGCGACCGGCGCACGCGATGGCTGAATCTGGCGCTGGCCGGGTTGGTCGCGGCGGTTCTGGCCGGCCCGCAATTCTGGATCAACCGGACTTGGATCCAGAATTATTACTGGGTGGGCCACTTCACCAGCACGGAGAGCAGCGCCCGGGCGCCCGGGCTCAGCGCGTGGGCCTCGGTCCAATACGTCTTCCATGGACTGGTGAATCTCCAACTGGGCGGCTTTTTGCTCGTCACCGCCGCCGCGCTGACCGCCCTGCTGGTCCAGGCGGTCGGGCACGCGCGCCGGCGCACCTTCCAGTGGCCCGACCGCGACTGGCTCTTCACCGCCCTCGCTTTTTTCGTCCTGCCCGCCGCGATTCTCTGCCTGCACCGCCAGAAATCGGAGTATGTGCTGGGCATCCTCGTGCCCGGCCTGCTCCTGCTCCTGCTCTGGGGCTGGGCCGCCCTGCTCCGCAGCGGCGCGGATGAATCGACGGCACCGGCCAACCCGTTTGTCCCCGCCGCCGTGCTCCTCTCCCTGCTGGCGGGCGGCGGCTACTTTCTTTACCGGCAGATCCCGTCACCCCATAGCGTGGAATTTCTGGCGGCCAATGCGGAGATCAACCGCTACGCCGACAAGATTTATGCCGCCTCGCGCACGACCGCGCTCGCCGAGCCTTACATCGGTTTCGATCATGTTTCCGACGCCTTCGATGGGGTGGTGATGCGGGTCATGTGCTACGAGCGCCATCGCGTGTGGGTCCCGATCCGGGTCGTGCTGCCCGTCAGCATCCTCGAGGTGACCGAGGCCGAACTCCAAGATCGGCTGCGTCAGTGCCAGCTCTACATCGTGACCGACGAAATGCCCGGACACGGCTACTGGCCCTACGACCGCCAGATGGTGAAGCTCCGGCCCTTCCTCCACACTTGGTGCGAGCAGAACCTCGTGAAAACGGACCAATTCCAATTCCTCGACCGGCGGATGTCGCTTTACCAGCGCCGGGATATTCCCTGAGACTGGCTACCGCGAACCCAATTTCATCTTTTCCGCGCTCCCCGTTTCCTGTTTTTCCAGTTTCACGATTTCATCTTTTCCACTTTCCCGCTTTTCCGTCTCCTACCTTCTGCATGACTATCACCGTCCTCGGCCTCTGGCATCTCGGCTCGGTCACCGCCGCCTGCATGGCGCGGCATCACCGCGTCACCGGTCTGGACTTTGATGAACCGGTGCTGGCGAAACTGCGCGCCGGCCACGCGCCCCTGCATGAGCCCGGGCTGGACGACCTGCTCGCCGCCGGAATCAAAAGCGGCAACCTCAGTTTCTCCGCCGATGCCACCGCCGCCCAAGCCGACGTGCTCTGGGTCTGCTACGACACCCCCGTGGATGCCGACGACCGCTCCGACCTTGACTGGGTGCATGCCCGGCTCGCCCGCGTGCTCCCGGGCCTGCGGCCCGGCACCGTCGTGCTCATCTCCGCCCAATTGCCCGTCGGCACCTGCGCGCGACTGGCGAAACAGCACCCCGCGCTCTCCTTCGCCTGCTCGCCCGAGAACCTCCGGCTCGGCAAGGCCCTCGACGCCTTCGAGAAACCCGCCCGCATCATCGTCGGCGTCTCGTCCGCCCCGGCGCGCGCGGTGCTGGAGAAAATGCTGACCCCGCTCGGCGCGCCGCTCGTGTGGATGCGCCCCGAGTCCGCCGAGATGGTGAAGCACGCGCTCAACTCCTTCCTCGCCCTCTCCGTCGCCTACATCAACGAGATCGCCGCGCTTTCCGAAACCGTCGGGGCCGACGCCCAGGAAGTCGCCGCCGGCCTGAAGAGCGACCCGCGCATCGGCGCCCGCGCCTACCTCGGGCCCGGTGGTCCGTTCGCCGGCGGCACGCTCGCCCGCGATGTCGTCTCGCTGACCCAGCTCGGCGCCGCGCAAAACATCCCGCTTGCTCTCATTCCCGCCATCAAGGAAAGCAACGATCGCCACCGCGGCTGGGCCTTCCGGAAAATCCAGTCCGCTCTCGCCGGCGTGAAACAACCCGTCGTCGCCGTGCTCGGCCTCGCCTACACGCCCAACACCAGCACGCTCCGCCGCAGCGCGGCCGTCGAACTCTGCTGCCAGCTCCTCGCCGCCGGGATGAAAGTGCAGGCCTACGACCCGCTCATCCGCACGGCCGATGCCGAGCACCGTGACCTTCCGCTCGCCGCTTCCGCCGCCGACGCCCTGCGCGGCGCCCACGCGGTCGTCATCTGCACCGAGTGGCCCGAGTTCCGCGACTACCCCTGGCCCACCCTCCTCTCCGGCATGGCCCGGCCCGTCGTCATCGACGCCAACCGCCTCGTGGAAAAAGCGGTCGCCCCCGTCGCCGGCCTCGTCTATCTCACTGTCGGACGCCCATGAAACTTTCCGGACGCAACACCCTCATCACCGGCGGCAGCCAGGGCCTTGGCCGTGTCATCGTCGAGGCCTTCCTCGCCGAGGGCGCCAACGTGGTCTTCTGCGCGCGCACCGCGGCAGACGTCGCCCAGACGCAGAGCGCCCTCGCTCCGCAGTTGAAGCCCGGCCAGCAGCTGGTCGGCCTGACCTGCGACATTGCCGACCCCGCCAGTGTCGCCGCCCTCTTTGCCCGCGCCGCCCAGCTCGGCCCACTGCACGTCGTCGTCAACAACGCCGGCATCTACGGTCCCATCGGCCCGACCGAGGAGCTGTCGCTCGCCGACTGGACCCAGGCGTGGCAGGTCAACGTCACGGGCACGCTGCTCGTCTGCCAGCACGCCGTGCGCGCCATGAAGCCGCGCCGCGCCGGCAAGATCATCACCATCTCCGGCGGCGGTGCTACCAACCCCATGCCCCGCTTCGCCGCCTACGCCGCGACCAAGGCCGCCGTCGTGCGCCTGACCGAGACGCTCGCGGAGGAATATCGCGCCGACCATATCGACGTGAACGCCGTCGCCCCCGGCGCCCTGCGCACGCGGCTCACCGCCCAGGTGCTCGCGGCCGGCCCGGAAAAAGCCGGCGCGGATTTTTTCGCCAAGAACAAGAAATGGTCCGACGAGGGCGCCGTGGATCCCAAGCTCGGCGCGGCCCTGTGCGTCTTCCTCGCCTGCGCGGAGAGCGACGGCATCACCGGCAAGCTGATCAGCGCGCAGTGGGACCCGTGGAAGGATCCGGCGAAATTCCGCGCGCTGGCCAACGGCGACGTCTACACCCTGCGCCGTATCGTGCCCGAAGACCGCGTGAAGAAATGACGGCGACCCCGCTTCAGTTTGCCATCATCGGTTGCGGCCTCATCGGCCGCAAACGCGCGGCGAGCATGGCGCCCGGCCAGTTGCGCTACGCCTGCGATCTCGACGCCGCGCGCGCCGCCGACCTGGCCAAGACCTCGGCCGGCGCGACCGCGATCACCGATTACGCCCAGGCGCTCGCTGATCCCGCCGTCAACGCCGTCATCGTCGCCACCCTCAACGGCGCGCTCGCCCCCATCGCCCTCGCGGCCGTGCGCGCCGGCAAGCACGTGCTCGTGGAAAAACCCGGCGCGCTCAACGCCGCGCAGTTGCGCACGCTGCAGGCTGCTGCGGAAAAAGCCGGCGTCCGCGTGCGGATCGGCTACAACCACCGTTTCCATCCCGCGCTCCAGAAGGCCCGCGAACTCGCCGACTCCGGCGTGCTCGGCCCGATGATGTTCCTGCGCGGACGCTACGGCCACGGCGGCCGCAAGGGCTACGACCGCGAGTGGCGCGCCGACCCCAAGCTCTCCGGCGGCGGCGAACGCATCGACCAAGGCGTGCACCTGATCGACCTCGCCGGCTGGTTCCTCGGCGACTTCCCGACGGTCACAGGCCACGCGGCGACGTTTTTCTGGGACATGAAGGTGGACGACAATGCCTTCCTCTCGCTGCGCACGACCGGCGGCCAGACTGCGTGGCTCCATGTCAGCTGCACGGAATGGAAAAACCTTTTCTCCCTCGAACTCTACGGCCGCGACGGCAAGGTCGCGATCGACGGACTCGGCGGCAGCTACGGTCAGGAGAAATGCACCTACTACAAGATGCTGCCGCAGATGGGTCCGCCCGAGACCACGGTCTGGGATTACCCGGCCGGGGATAATTCCTGGAAACTCGAGCTCGCCGCCTTCGAGGAGGACATCTGCACGGGCCGCACACCGAGTCCCGGCTTGCGCGAAGGCATCCGCACCCTCGAAATCGTCGAGTCGATCTACCGCACCAGCGGCTTCCCGGTAAGCACAGCCCCCGTTTAAAACCGACCGAAGGTTTCCCGATTTCATCTTTCAGCTTTTCAAAGTTTTCCTCCCATGATCATCACCCGTTCCCCCCTGCGCATTTCCCTCGGCGGCGGCGGCACCGACCTGCCCTCCTACTACCACGAGCACGGCGGCTTCCTCGTGGCGGGCGCACTCGACAAATACGTCTACCTCACGCTGCACCGCACCTTCGTGCCCGACCTGATCGTGAAATACTCCAAGCTGGAGCGGGTGGCGACCGCTGCGCAGCTGGAGCACCCGATCATCCGCGAGGCCTTCGCGCTCCTGAACATGACGGGCGCCTCGCTGGAACTCACCTCGATGGCCGACATTCCTGGCGGCACGGGCCTCGGTTCGTCGGGCAGCTTCACGACCGCGCTGCTCAAGCTGCTGCACGCGGCCAACAAGAACCTGATCTCTCCCGCCGAGCTGGCTGAGCAGGCCTGCCACATCGAGCTGGACCGGCTCGGTGAGCCCATCGGCAAGCAGGACCAGTATATCGCCGCCGTCGGCGGCATCACGGCCTTTACCTTCCATAAGGACGGGCGCGTCGAATACCGGCCGGCCAAGATAGCGGAAGAGACGCTCTTCAACCTCGAGGACAACCTGCTGATGTTTTTCACCGGCTACTCCCGCTCCGCCTCGGCGATCCTGAAAGACCAGAACGACAAGTCGAAAAAGAACGACTCCGCGATGCTCGACAATCTGCATTTCACCAAAGACCTCGGCTACCAATCCCTCGCGGCGCTCGAGGGCAGCAACCTCGAGGAGTTCGCCCGGCTCATGGACGTTCACTGGCAGCGCAAGAAGGCGCGCAGCGCCGGCATGAGCAACGACCGCATCAACGAGTGGTATGACCACGCCATGGCGCACGGCGCCCTCGGCGGCAAACTCATCGGCGCCGGCGGCGGCGGCTTCCTCATGTTCTATGCCGCGGACAAGACCAAGCTCCGCCACGCGATGCGCGAGAAAGGCCTGCAGGAGGTGCGCTTCCGCTTCGACTTCGAAGGCACCAAGGTCGTCGCGCAGAACTAGACGGAAAATCGGGAAAGTGAAAAATCGGAAACATGGAAAACACCTCCGGAAAGCCCGAACTCGAACAACGCACACTGGCTTTCTCCATTGCCGTGATCCGCTTCGCCTCGACTATGCCCCGGAATGAAGTGACGGCCACCGTTGCTCGCCAACTCCTGCACTCAGCCACTTCCATCGGCGCCAACTACCGGGAAGCTAACCGCGCCGAATCGCGCGACGACTTTGTGCACAAAACCGCCATTGCACAAAAGGAGGCCGCAGAAACGGACTACTGGCTGGAGATCTGCCGCCAGACACCGATCGGCGATGCCAGTCAAGTAACCGCCCTAGCCGATGAAGCCCGTCAGCTGCTGGCTATTTTCACCACCATCAACCGCAAGGCCAAGGGTCGCTGAAGGTTTTCCGCTTTCCCAATTTTCCATGTCTCCCACTTTTCCAGTCGCCATTCTCGCCGGCGGCCTGGCCACCCGGCTCCGGCCCATCACGGCGAAAATTCCCAAGCTCCTCGTTGAAGTCGCGGGCGAGCCCTTCTTTTCCCACCAGCTCCGCCTCTTGAAGAAAAACGGCCTGACTCGCATCGTGCTCTGCGTCGGCTACCTCGGCGAACAGATCGTCGAGCAATATGGCGACGGCGCGAAATGGGGCGTCGAAATCCAGTATTCCTTCGACGGCGAAAAACTGCTCGGCACCGCCGGCGCGCTCATCCGCGCCCTGCCCAAGCTCGGCGACACGTTCTACGTCCTCTACGGCGACAGCTACCTGCCCGTTGACTACCAGGCCGTGGGTCGCGCGTTTCTCGGTTCCGGCCAGCTCGGGCTCATGACCGTCTTCGAAAACCACGAGGTCTACGACGCCAGCAATGTCTGGTTCGAGGCCGGGCGCATCAAACTTTACTCCAAGACGGAAAAACCACCCCAGATGCGGCACATTGATTACGGCCTCGGCGTTTTCCGCGCCGCCGCATTCGCCGGCTGTCCACGCGACGCCGTGGTCGATCTCGCCGCGGTCCAGACCGAACTCTGCCGGCGTGGCGAACTCGCCGGCTACGAGATGAAGGAACGCTTCTACGAGATCGGCTCACCTGCCGGCTTGAAGGAACTCGACGGCCTGCTGCGCAGGCCGGGAATGAAGGAGTGAGGGATAGAGGGAATAATACCACCATCATGTCCCAGAACGACAGTCTTCATCAATTCATCGCCTATCGAAAGGCCTGCGAACTGTTCGACCTTGCCGTCGCTGACATGACGCCGCTTGCGCAAAATCCACTCTGCGCGCGCCTCGTCACGCAGCAGATCGCGAGTGCTGATTCGGTTTCGTCCAACATTGAAGAAGGCTATGGTCGCCGCAGCCCCGCCGACTATGCGCGCTTTCTCGTCATCGCCCGTGGGTCTGCCGCCGAGACACGGGGTCGCTATGAACAGCGCTTTAAGCACTGGCTGCCCCCGGATATTGTTACCGCGCGCGTCGCCCTGTGTGATGAAATCATCGCCATCCTCAGCGCCACCATACGCACCTTGCGCCCCAAGCCTTAAACCCTCATTCCTTCACTCCTTCATTCCCTTCCCCATGTCCTATTCCATCCAGCACCTCAAGGAAACCGCCGAGATTGTGGCCAAGCTCAATCCCGCCGACTGTGAAAAATGCGTCCGGGAACTCGTCGGCGTTCGCACCCGTGGCGGCCGGCTCTTCATTTTGGGCGTCGGCGGCAGCGCCGCCAACGCCTCGCACGCCGTGAATGATTTCCGCAAGATCGCCGGACTCGAGTGCTACGCCCCGACGGACAATGTCTCCGAGCTCACCGCCCGCACCAATGACGACGGCTGGGCCAGCGTGTTCGTCGAGTGGCTGCGCGGCTCGCGGCTCAACGCCAAGGATTGCCTCCTGATCCTCTCCGTCGGCGGTGGCAACCTGGAGAAGAATGTCTCCCCGGGCTTCATCTCCGCGATCCAGCTGGCCAAGCAAGTCGGCGCCCGCGTCATCGGCATCGTGGGCAAGGACGGCGGCTACACCGCCACCCAGGCCGACGCCTGCGTCATCGTGCCCACGGTGAACCCGAACAATGTCACGCCGCACTCCGAGGCCTTCCAGGCCGTCGTCTGGCATCTCTTCGTTTCTCACCCAGATTTGAAGGTCAACCAGACCAAGTGGGAATCCGTCACGCCCAAGGCGTGACGGCCGAGGTGGAAGGCAGGAGGAGGGAGGCTGGAGAAATATCACCGTGAGCCAAACCTATCGAAAACTTCAAGTCTGGGTGCGGAGCAAGGCGCTCGCGGTCTCGGTTTACCGATTGACGGCCAAGCCGCCGCTCTCCTCCGACTTCGGGTTGCGGGACCAGTTGCCCCGGGCCGCCGTGAGCGTATGCAGCAACATCGCGGAAGGCGACGCGCGGCAAGGTGCCAAAGAAACAGTTCAGTTTCTCTACATCGCCAAGGGTTCGCTCGCGGAGGTTTCGACCCAGCTGGAGATCACCGCCGAGGTTTATCCGACCGGTGCGGAAGAAATTGCCGCCTACGTCCGCGAATGCGATGAGATCTCGGCCATGCTTCAATCCCTCATCAATCACCGGCGCACTTGACCTCCGGCCTCCCACCTCCCACCTCCCACCTCCAGAAAAACGGCCGTCCCGCCGTTTTTCTGGATCGCGATGGCACGCTGAACGCGCCGGTCGTGCGTGACGGCAAACCCTACCCGCCGGCCACGGTCGCGGAGTTTCGACTTTATGACGACGTGGCGCCCGCCTGCCGCGCGCTGCACGCCGCCGGCTATGTCCTCGTCGTCGCCACCAACCAGCCCGATGTCGGCCGCGGCACGCAGACGCAGATTGCCGTCGAAGCCATGCACACCCGCCTGCTGGAATCTATTCCCGAGATCGCCCGCATCGAGGTCTGCTACGAGCCGGGCGGCACGAACCCTCCCTCGGAGTTCCGCAAGCCCGCTCCTGGCATGCTGCGCCGCGCCGCGACCACGCTCAATCTCGACTTCGCCCAAAGCTGGATGATCGGC
>JAHFTH010000073.1:0-3461 GCA_023269445.1 Lacunisphaera sp. | reverse complement strand
TTCGCCGCGGCCGCCGGGATTATCCTTGCCCGGACTTAACGCGCACCGCTTCAATCTCCGGCAAACAATCCCGCATGAAATCCCTGAACGACCTCAAGATCCACATCTACGCCGACGGCGCCGACAAGGCCGGCATTCTCGACCTCTACGCCAAGCCCTACATCAAGGGCCTGACCACCAACCCGACCCTCATGAACAAGGCGGGCATCAAGGATTACGAGGCCTTCTCCAAGGACATCCTCCAGACCGTCACCGCCAAACCCATCTCGCTCGAGGTCTTCACCGATGACCTCGTCGACATGAAGCGCCAAGCCCTCAAAATCGCCTCCTGGGGCCACAATGTCTACACTAAGATCCCGATCACGAACTCGGTCGGCCAGTCCTGCCTGCCCCTCATCAAGGAACTCGGCCAGCAGGGCGTGAAACTCAACATCACCGCCCTCCTCACGCTTGAGCAGGTGGCCGGGGTCGCCGCCGCGCTGAATCCCGCCGTGCCGTCCGTCGTCTCCGTCTTCGCCGGTCGCATCGCCGACACCGGCGTGGATCCCATGCCGATCATGCGCGAAAGCCGCAAAATCCTCACCGGCCAGCCCAAGGCCGAGCTCCTGTGGGCCAGCGTGCGCGAGGTGCTTAATATTTTTCAGGCCGAGGAGTCCGGCTGTCAGATCGTCACGGTCGGCCACGACATCCTCGGCAAGGCCGCGAAGATGTATGGCATGGATCTCACGGCGCTCTCCCTCGACACGGTGAAGATGTTCGCCAAGGACGCCGCCTCGGCCGGCTACAAGCTCTGAGTCCCGCCCGCGGCCGGACAATTGGCTTCACATCCGCCCGGCAGCGCGGCTTGCTGGGGCACCGCCATGAAGCCCGACCCCGCCGTGCCGGCTGACCAGTTGAACCTCCTCCGCCAGCAGCTCATCCTGGCGCAGGTGCGCATTATGGAACTTGAGGATGGGCGCGACGAATTGCTGCCCAAGCTCGCTGAAGGAGAGAAGCTCCTCACCGCCGCCCAATCCATCGCCGACAAAAAACTCGAGGAAACCGTCCACCTGGAAAAAGTCCGGGCGGACCTGCAGGCGCAGTATGAACACATGCGGCACATGCAGCATGTCACCAACGAGGCCCTCACGGCGGCCCGGGCCGCGGGCGCCGCCCTGGCCGAGCGCGAAAAGATCCTGCTCGCCGAAGTCGCCGACCTGCAAGCCCACGCCCGGCAACTGGCCGACACGGGCCGGCAACAGCTCGACCGTATTACCGCGACAGAGACCGCTCTTCGCGCCGCCCAGATCGAATCCGCCGCCCGGCAGGAACGCATCACCCAGCTCGACACCGAGCAACGCGCCCTGAAAGCCTCCCGCAGCTGGCGCTGGACCGCCTGGCTTCGCTCCCTCGAGCGCGCCCTCGGCGGCCGCAAGCCATGAGCGGAACCATGGCAGACCGGCTGCGTGGCGAGATCGAGAGTCCGCGTCCGCTCCGGGCCCGGGACGGTATCGTCTCAATCACTGGCTGGTGCTTGGGCGATGACCCGGCCGCGCCCCCGCTCGTGCGGCTCACGACCGAAGCGGGCACCCTGCCCCTGACCAAGCGGATCAAGCGATCTGACGTGCCCGGCCAGTCGGCTCCGATTGAATGTGGCTTTGTGATTCGGGGCCATTTGCCCTCGGGCGTCCACGTCGCCCGCTTCGAAGCGCAACGACCCGACGGCCGGTGGGAATGCTTCAAGACCCTGAGCCTGGCCGTCGAGGCCCGGCCCTTCGCCGCCGGCATCGAGTCACCTTCGCCCACCGGCCAAGTGAACCAGCGCGTCCATGTCGAGGGCTGGGCCCTGCATCCCGCGCAGCCCGTGCAGGAATTGTCCCTGCGCTACGGCCATCAGGAAATTTCCTGCGCGTTGAACCGCCCGCGCCAGGATGTGCCGGCCGCCTATCCCGATTCAGCGCACGCCGCCCGGTCCGGCTTCAAGAGCAAGGTGATCCTGTCCGCCGGCCGCGGCCCCCTGCGCCTCAAGGCCAGACTCGCCGACGGCTCCGTCGCCCTTGCGCGCACGCTCCTGCAGGTCGACGTCGCCACCGACGAGCACCACGACGCGCGGATTGATTTCGGCGCAACCCGGATTCCGCTGGCCGTCGCGCAAAACCCGCCGCCACCCGCGCGCCCGGCGAAAACCGCCCGGCCGCTCAATGTGCTTTTCGTGCTGCCGGGCAGCTTCGCCTCGAACAGCGCGCTGCACGTCGCCGCCCTTGCCAACGAGCTCAGCCTCGCCGGCCACGCCTGCACCGTCACCGTGCCACACGATGTCGCGACTCTCGCCCACCACACGACCCCCCTTTTTCGCGGCGTGCTCCACCGCGAGGCGGAGGCCGGCGTCGTGTTCGCCGATGGCCGCGGCCCGCAAGTCATCCATGCGTGGACCACCCGCGAGAATGTCCGGACGCTCACGGAAAAACTCCGCGCCCGCCACGGCGCGCGGGTCGTGGTGCATCTCGAGGACAACGAGCAGGAGATTCTCGCCCTGTCGCTGGGCCGGCCGGTCGCCGAACTGGAGAAATTATCCGACGCCGAACTCGCCCGCCTTGTGCCCGCCGATCTGTCGCATCCCCGCCACGGCCGCGAATTTCTCGGCCGCGCCGATGCCATCACGGCGATCACGGACAAGCTGCGCGAACTGGTGCCGGCCGGCCGGAGTTGCCATACCATCTGGCCCGCCGCCGACGCCCGCACTTTTTATGGCCGGCCCCGGCCGGATGATTTCCGGCGCCCGCTTGACCGCACGCCGGGTGCCACCGTGCTCTTCTACCATGGCAACGTGCATGCCGCCAACGCCGCGGAGGTGCGCGAACTCTATCAGGCCGTGCTCCTGCTCAACCGGGGCGGCACGCCGGTGACGCTGATCCGCACCGGTCTCGACCAGGTGGATTTCCTCGGCCCGCTGGCCGGGCAGACCGCCCCGCACGTTCTCGCCCTCGGGCAGATTCTGCACCACCACCACCTGCCCCCGCTGATGGCGCTGGCCGACATTTTCGTGCAGCCCGGCGCCGCCGACGCCTTCAACGACTATCGTTTCCCCTCGAAGCTCCCGGAATTTTTTGCGATCGGCCGGCCCGTGGTGCTGCCGCGCACCAATCTCGGCACGCTGGTCCGCCACGGCACCGACGCCTACGTGCTCGACCGGGCCGACGCCGCCGGCATTGCCGCCGCCGTCACGGAGCTGCGCCGGGACCGCCCACTCACCGACCGGCTCAGCTCGGGCGCACTCGCCTTCGCGGCGCAGCACTTCAGCTGGCGGCGCAGCGCGGAGGCACTTGCCAAGTTCTACGCCTCCCTGCCAGCCTCGCCTTGATGCCTCCTCTCGTTTCTCCTCCGAAACGCCTCCTGGTCACCGGTGGTCGCGGCCGCCTGGCCTCGCTCATCGCCGACTATTTCCGGGCGCCAGCCCATGAGGTCGTGCTCTACTCGCGCGG
>JAHFTH010000072.1 GCA_023269445.1 Lacunisphaera sp. | reverse complement strand
CATGTCGAACGCCCACGATTCGGCGATGTCCTTGCGCCAGCCGAAGGTGGTCACAAGGGAGTTGGCCAGCCACTTGCCCTGCCAGACGAGGGCCTGGGACTCGGTCGTCGCCTTGTCCAGCGTGGCCCGTGTGGTGAGGCGGTCGCGGTTGGCGTCCGAGCCCTCGGCATCGACGATGTTGAGCGGTGTGGTGGTCCAGCCGGTGTAGTTCGCGGGGTTTTCCGACTGGGTCGAGTTGCGCGACGGGTCGCCCGCCAGGTAGAAACCGTTCTGCCACGGGTCGGCGGGATTGACGCCGGTGGCCTTCCACGTCGAGTTGAAATAACGGATCGCGCCGCTGGTGATAGTGGTGTTGCCACTGACCGACGGAATGCTCGCACCAGACAGGGACTTTCCGAGGAGGGAATCGCCGAGATAGACGATCTGCACGGGCGTCAGCGAGCCGTTGAAGCGCTGGTCGGGCTTGCCCGAGAGGTTGTAGTAGGCGCTGTCGAAGATGCCGTAGCGCTGCCAGGCGCGGGCGTCGTTCTCAACCGTGTCCTTGCCGAAGAGACCCGTGAGGGTGTGCTGGCCGAGGAATTTCCGGAACCAGCCGCTGCCCTTTTCCGCGAAATCGTGTTGCACGAAGACGGTGGCGCGGGCGGATTCGCGGTCGGTCGCCACGGAGCGGTTGCTCCAGGCGTTGTTGGACGAGACGAAAGCGCGACCGACGTTCGGGTTTTTGGTGCCGTTCGAATACGGTTCGCCGTTGGCGACCAGCCCGGCGTCGGGCGAGCCGTCGCCGTAGACCGCCATCGGGTCGACCTGCAGGCGCACTTCGCCCGGGAGCAGGGCCTTCTGGCCGTTTTCATAGTGTTCCTTGGAAAAATCCGCCGAGATGCCGAGCCTGTTGTGGAAGTAGGTCTGCGAGAGACTCAGGTTGCCGACATGAAAATCCTGCCATTCGCGCTTGGAGTCGCCGTCGATGAGATGGTTGTAGAAATCGAAGACCGAGGCATCGCGCAACAGGTTGTTCTTCCACAGGCCCGCCTTGGAATAAGGCTCGTTGTTGTTGATGGCCGATTGGGCGGTGCCGTTGAACGAGACCCAGCCGTTGTCCGGCATGGCGGCGATACCACCATCGATGCTGCCATTCGGGGCGCGACCGCCGCTGACGAAGGCGCCAATGACGTCGGTCACCATCATGGTCTGGTTGCCGCCGGACATGAACACGGTCGGGCCGTCGCGGCCGGACGGGAAGCCGAACGTGCCGATCTGAGGCACGTAGGCGGGGTTTTTTGCCCCGGTGGAGGCGAGGTTCACACGAAACTGGCCATGGTTGGGCCGGTTGGAAAGGTGATCGAACGCCTGAAACTGGTTGTAGGTCGGCTGCTTCAGATCGAACCACGACGTGATGGCATCTGCAGGCGGAAGCGTGCGCGGATTGTTGCTCCTGATCCGGCCGGTTTCGAAGTTGGCCTTGATCGACGTGATCAGGCCGTCGTGATTCAGGGCCTTCGGCTCGTAGCGCAGTGCGGCGTAGAGGCGATTGTCCTTCGCGAACGCTTCCTCCTGCCGGTATTTTTCTTCCTCGGACAGGGCCGAGATGCGGATCGCGAGTTCCTTGGGCACGAGCACTTGGTTGAGGTCGATGGTGCCGCGGAGGCCGCCATAGCTGTCGACGCGGATCTCGGCCTCCCCGGAGTTGCGGAACAGGGCTGTTTTCAATCCGGTGTTGATGATGCCGGCGGGACTGCCCTGGCCGAAGAGGATGGAATTGGCGCCGCGCTGGAGCTCCACGCGATCGACGTTATAGGCGTCCCACGGAATGTCGGAGCGGAAGTAGTCGCGGGTGTTGTCCGCCGCAGCGAGCCCGCGCACGCGGGTGTTTTCGCTGGGCCGGATGGTGTCCTCGTTGAGCTGGGCGGCATCGCCAAATCCGGCGAAGTTGCCGCGCAGGCCGCCGACCTCGGTGCCAGTGGTGTATTGCAACAGCGAGGCGTTGTCCGTCGCACCGGTGTCCTTGAGGAACTGCGGAGTGACGACTTGGATCGCGCTGCCGACGTCGCGCAGTTCCGTCTTGAGGCGGTTTCCCGCGAGTGTGGTGGCGGCCGTGTAGCCCTGGCTCCCGTCGCTTGAGGTGACCTCAAAGGGGGTCAGGACGAGGACCTCCTCCTCCTCCTGAGCGGGCGCGGCGGCGGGGGCCGCGGTCTGAGCGTGGCTCGATACAGCCGCGAAGACCGAGGCGAGGACGAACAAAGGAAACAAGCGGCGCGACGAGCCCTGGCGGGTTCGTGGCAGCGCGACGGGGTGACCGGAGATGGTCCGGAGCGAATCAATCGGTTTCATGGGGATGAATGCACAGGCACTGGCTGCAATGTTAGGGTTTGTTGAAAAGGCCAACACCGCGATTGATAGCGGGCCAAACCACCCGGGCCATAACCGGCACCTGCAAACGTTGCGGAAAAACCCTGATTGTCCTGAAAATACCCTCGCACAACGGGCGCCCCACTTTTCGATCAAAGCGACCCAAGCTTCGGATTGCAAAACGCCCGCGTGCCATCCAGCGTCCGGCCAAAGCCAACCATGCCCGAAGCCGCCCTGCCCGTCCAATCCGCCCCGCCCGTCGCCGCGCGCGCCAAGGTGCTGATTGTGGACGATGAGCTCGGCCCCCGGGAGAGCATCAGCTACCTGCTGCAGGACGAGTTTGAAGTCATGGCGGTGGACCGCGTGGACCGCGGACTCGAGCTGCTGGGCAAGGAAACCTTTGCGTGCGTCGTCATGGACATCCGCATGCCGCAGAAAAACGGCATCCAGGGGCTGGAGGCCATGCGCAAGATCGATCCCGAGGTCTCCATCATCATGATGACCGGTTATGGCGCCCTCGCCACCGCGCAGGCTGCGATCAGCCTCGGCGCCAACGAATATCTCAAGAAGCCCTTTGACGTGGATGTGCTGCTGCTGTCGGTGCGCCGTCACGCCAGCGAAGGGCTCGAGCGCAAAAAGCGGATCGCAATGCTCAAGCAGCTCGAGGGCGTGTATGAAGCCGTCAAAATTGATCAGAAAAAACAGCAGATGACCGCCGGCTTCAGCCAGGCCGCCGCCGAGATGGTCCACGACATCTGCAATCCGCTCGTCGTCGCCATCGGCTACACCAACATGCTGCTCGACGAGGTGCGCCAGTTGCCGCCCGGCGGCCGCAGCGTGGAGCGCATCCTCCATTACGCCGAGACCCTTGAGAAATGCTCCTCCTTCTGTCTGCATCTCGCGGAGTCTTGGCGGCAGACCACCCGCCACGCCGGCGAGGTTGACGTCGTGGATCTCTACGCTACCGCCGAGGATACCAAGACCGTGCTCTTTTTCGGCACCAACCGTGTCGAGGTTTCCGGCACCAAGGACGCGTTCGTCAGTGGCATCCGCTTTGAAATCGTGCGCCTCTTGCAGAACCTCGTGAAGAACGCCCTGGAGTCCGGGGCTACTCAAGTGGGCGTCACGATTGCCCGGGAGAACAATCGTATCGTGCTGGCGGTCGCCGACAATGGCAGTGGCTTGCCGCCCGCCGTCCTCGAGAGCATTCTCAAGAAACCCATCGAGTCCACCAAGGCGCATGGCACCGGCCTCGGCATGACGATCTGCCGGCACATCGTCTCGGCCCACCAAGGGGAGATGAAAGTCGCGGCCCGCCCCGGCGGCGGCACGGTCTTCACGATGTCGTTCCCCGCTGCGCCGGCGGGCTCTTAGGGTTTGTTGTAGCGGCGATCTATGAGCGCCGGCCCGGCGGTCGCAGACCGCCGCTACAGTTCCTGACCACTGAAGCTATCGCGATACACATTGGGGAGTGTTTGCAAAATGCCTTGTCATCGCGAGGCCCGCAGGGAGCGGCCGTGGCGATCCAGCTGGATTGCTTCGTCGGCCCACTCGGTGGGCCTTCTCGCAATGACATTTTGCAAACACACCCCAAGTTCCCTACTTCAGTTTGCTGAGCTCCGCCCGTAGCCACGCGGCCACCGCCGAATAATCCCTCAGCGCAAACCCCCGGCTCCCCGCCACACTGCGCGAAACTTCCTCGAACAAGGTGATCGCTGCCAGCAAAGCCCGGGCCATGACCTGCTGGTCCGGGGCGGTCGTTATCTCCGTTTGCCGCAACCTGCTTACATCCAGCCACCGTTCAGCCGAACGCGCTTCAGTTCTTGTCCGGCGCCCAGCCAATCGGGCCTCCTCCGCCAGCAGGACATAGATGTGATCGAACATTTCCAGAGTATACCAGCGCGCGGCTGCACGTAGCTCACCCCGGGCTATTTTCTTCAGCAACCACACCGCGTGACGCCAAAAGGTGGATGCTGTATGCTCGAAATCTCCGGCGGTGATTGTTCGTTCCGGCCAAGGCGTTTTTAATGCCGCCAGCTTTTTCTCCCAAGTCGGACCGCCGCAAACCACCTTGTAGCCGGGGCGAAGCACCCTTTGCGTGTTATATATCCCGCTGAGCAAAACCCGGGGATAGAGGTGGCGAAGCTCGGGATGGGCTATGGCCCAATAGACCAGCTTCATTTTCCAAGGAGTGAGCAGGACAAAATCCGCTTCCAATCCATCTTCAAAAATAACTCCGATCTTGGTCACCCCATCTTCAATTCTTTCGTAATGAGAACACCAACACGGCGCTATAGCAGCAGGCCAATCACTGTTTTGGTAAGGCGCCAAATCCCGCACGATAAAATGATAATCCCAATCGGACCAAGCGTCCACTAGTGACCCTGGTTGGACCCGTGATCCAATCTGAATGAGCGCTTCCATACCCGGCTGCCGGCTGACCCAGTCAACGATGCGGGCTTCAAATTCGTGCGGGGTCATGCTGGCTACATTTCTGCGCACGGCGGCATCGGGCGCAAATCTCTTTTGCATCCCCGGGCTTGCCGTCATCCCTAATGTTGGCCAACAATGCGAGCGTAGTTTGTGATGATGCAGGCGTGACTCCCCGCGCGGTTCCGTTCATCACCCAACTGCAAATCATTCCATCCCGTGATACTCGCCCACCCGACCGACCCCGCTTTGCCTCCCGCCCATGCGCCGTCGCGTTAAGATCACCGGCATCGGCCCCGTCACCCCGGCGGGCATTGGCCGCGAAGCTTTCTTTCACGGCATCAACGAGGCGGTGAGCCGCATCCGGGCCATCACGCGCTTCAACCCGGAAGCAGGACCCTTTGTCGGCGCGGAAGTGCATGGCTTCGACCTCAGGGAGTATGCTCCGGCAGAAAATCCCCGCCGCCTCTCCCGCCACACCCAATTCAGCCTGGTCGCTGCTATCTTGGCGCTGCAGGACGCCGGAATCACAGGCGAGGAGACAAGAGGGCTCAATCCTTTGGTTGTTACAGGCACATCCATCATGGATTTCGACAAGATTGGCCGCGGGATGGAAACTGTTCTCAAAAAGGGCACCCGATTCACCCAAGGCAGCATCATGTATGAGGCCTCTGTCGCCAACGTGGCGGGCAAAATTGTCCAATGGCTGGATGTTCCAGCCCGAATGCTGACTATGCAGACGTCTTGTTGCTCGGGAGCCGACGCAGTCGGCTTGGCGTTTGAGCAGGTTGCATCGGGCCAATCCAATTTCGCCCTCGCCGGAGGCAGTGAGAGTCCGCTCTCGTATTATCCGCTGTTGGGTTTTAATGCGGCAGAGCTCAGTCCAGTTAACGACGAATCGCCTGATGGCCTCTGCCGTCCATTCGATCTCTGGCGGACAACCGGTGTGCTAGGCGAAGGGGCCTGCATCCTCGTCCTTGAACCCGAGGAAAGCCCGCGAAAGCCCTTCGCATGGATTACGGGTTACGGCTTTGCCAATGATCCCGACAACCGCACCGCAATGGGTTTGGCCGATGCAATAAAATCAGCCTTGGCTGATGCGAGGCGGCGACCCACCGAAGTGGGTTACATCAACTCTTGGGGCACGGGGCATCGTTTGATCGATCTCAATGAGTCGTATGCCATGAAAAAAGCCTATGGAGACCACCTGCCCAATATTCCGGTTAGTTCCATCAAGGGAGCGATCGGGACAGCATTGGGTGCTTCAGGCCCGATCCAAATCGCCAGCACAGCTTTAAGTCTACACCATGGCATCCTACCGCCGACAGTGAACTGGCAAACGCCTGATCCGGGATGTCCGTTGAGCCTTTCCAATCAACTGCGTCGTGTGCAAACCGACGTAGCCGTAGTTAACGCCCACGGTTTGTCAGGGAGCAACTCCGCTTTGGTCATCGAAAGATAAATGCCTTCCCTGATTTTAGCCGTCGCTTTTCTCACCCTCGCCATTGGCGCGAGCATTCTCTGGAACAACTCTCGGCGATTCACCAATCAGGTTTTTGCCCTAGCTTCACTGACTGCGGCCGCATGGCTCTTCTGCGTCTTCATGGCCATGCGCACAGGGGTAGAAGTCAGCTACAGCCCGGTTCCTTGGATTAGAACGGCCTCAGCCGTGGGTGCATTTTTTCCACTGAGTATCTGGCTCATGAAGGAGTCGATTCTGGCCGCGGCATTTCATGACCGTCGATTCACCAACCGTGCCCTTGGCTGGTTCATCATCGGTTGTTGCCTAGCTGGTCTTTGCTACACCAACTCATTCATTTTTGATGTGCCCGGTTCAGTAAATCGTTCTCGTGGCACCGCCTATTTAGTCTACAGCGTGATTAGCTTCGGTCTGTATTCATTGCTCATCCTTCAGACGTATAAACAGTGGCGGGGCCAAACGGGTATTCGCCGACTTGAGCTACAATTTCTGATTCTGAACGCGGGCATCGCCTGCCTGCTGGCGATTCTCCTCAATGCCGCCGGCAACTATCTCGACCTGCGTTTCCTCTCCCGGCTCACCCCGCTGATCATTTTGGTTTTCTACGGCCTCACGGCTTGGGCCGTCTCCATTCACCGCGTCTTTGATGCCCGGCAGGTTTTCCTCTCCGTTGCGCAACAAATCGGTCTGATCTCCGTGCTGAGTGCTAGCACCTACCTCTGCTGGCGATTGCTCACGCCGGTGGTGCCCGCGCCGGGCGACCTGATCCTCAGCATCGCGCTCTGCAGCACCTTCGCTTTCTGGCTCGAGGGCAAATCCCGCGACTGGTTCACGCTCAGCCCGTGGCAGCACACCGCCACCACCCGTCAAACCGCCCTTGAGCTCGCCCGCCGCGAACATGATCCCGCCAAGCTCATCGCGGAGTTCGAGGCCCTGCTGCGCTCCTGGGCCCAGACCGGCTACTCCGCCCTGCTTTTCGACAGCGGCGAGGTTTTTGTCTCGGGCAACATCGAGCTGGCCAAGGACCGCCCGGCTTATCACGCGCTCTGCAAGCAGGGTTGGAGCACGCCCGAGAGTCTGCAGCGTCTCCGCCCCGAACCTGGACTCGTCGACCTCCGGCAGTTTGTCACGGAGTTCAACCTCGGCCTCGTTGTCACCGCCCCGCGGGGCAGCGCGACCCCCTCGCTGCTCCTGGCCCTCGGCATCAAGACCAACCACCGCCCCTTCACCTACCCCGAGGTCCAACAAGTGCAGGAGGTCGCCGAGTTCATGGACAACATCCTCGCCCGCTCCCGCCTGTCCATGCAGGCCCGCCAATCCGAGCAACTCGCCACCATCGGCCTCATTGGCGCCAGCCTCGCCCACGAAATCCGCAATCCCCTCGTGTCAATCAAGACCTTCTCCCACCTGCTGCCTACCCGTTTTGACGACCCTGATTTCCGCCGCCGCTTCAGCCAGTTGATCCCCGCCGAGGTCGAGCGCATCGACAATCTCACCCAGCAGTTGCTCGATCTCTCCAACCCCCGCCGCCACCACCTCGAGCGCGTCTCGCTGCACACGATCATGCAGGAAACCTCCGACCTCATGCTCACCCGGGCGCAGGAGGCGCATGTCACGCTCACCTCCCAGCTCAACGCCACGGCCGACAGCATCTGGGCCGACGCCAGCGCCATGCGGCAGGTTTTGATAAATCTTTTAATCAATGCCTTCCAGGCCCTCGAGACCCAGGACGGCGAACGCCGCGTGCAGCTCCGCTCCCGCAATTCGCCCAATGGCAGCATCATTCTCGAGGTGTCCGACAACGGCCCGGGCATTCCCACCGAGCAACGCGCCCGCCTCTTTCACCCCTTCGTCTCCACCAAGACCAAGGGCATGGGCCTCGGCCTTGCGGTCTGCGCAGATATCTTGCACGAGCACCGGGCAACCATCATTGTCCCTGATGTGGGAAGGCCGGGAGCCACTTTCCGCATCACCTTTCCATGCCCGCCACAATCATCCTGACCACCTCCGACACCGGCCTGGAAGCCGCCTGGAAAAAAATCCTTCACCCGCGCGAACCCGTCGTCCTCGTCCGCCCCGCCGAACTCCAACGCGAACTCCTCCGCCCCGGCGCCCGGGTGTGGATCACGGATATTAACGATCCCCGCACGCGGCTCTCCACCGGCCACGGCACCCTCGTCATTCTCGTCGGCGAGCCCCATACGCATCCCTTCGAGCAGGCTAAGCAGAATCGCTCCGCACGCCTCTTCCTCAGCTACACCGAGAGCCGCGAACGCCTCAGCGAGTGCGTCAATCTCTTGGAGGAGATCGCCGACAAGAACTCCCAGCTGCAATCCGCCCTCGAACGCAGCCGCCGCAGCGAGCCGCCCTTCGCCCGCGAGGCCGCGCCCGCGCCTTCCGAGCCGATCGAGTCTTGGGATTTCCTGGAGAGCGCCCTCGCCCACCTCGACGACCAACCGCGCCTGCTCGACGAGTTCCGCCGCGCCGCCCGCTACATTCTGAAGTCCGGCAAGGTCCTCTATTTTTTCCGCCATCTCGACGCCTTCGTCTCCGACGACGAAGTCCATCGCTGCGAAAACACCCACCCCCTCGTCCTCTGGCTGGAGGAACATCCCGCCGCCGTCGATCTCACCCAGTGGACCGGGCTCGACGACCCCGCGGTCGATGCCCCGATCCGCCAGCAGCTCCTCACTTGGGGCGCCCGCATTCTCGTGCCACTCCACGCCCACGGCCAACTCCTCGGCTGGATGGCCCTCGGGCCGCGCGCCGATGGTGCCCCTTACCGCGAGTCCGATCGTTTTCGCGCCGTGCTCCACGGCCGCTTGCTGGAACGCTGCCTGGAACGCTCGGCCCAGCTCCGCGACTACCATCAAGCCGAGCTCGCCACCACCCTGCGCGCCAAATACCTCCCCGGTGCCCGCCTCATCACCCGCGCCGAGCTGGCCACCACCGAGCTCCCCGTCGAGGTCCGCGCCGTCGCCAGCGAGGCCTTGCACACGCAGAAGACCGTCGTCCAGCCCGCCCGCGTCCCCTATCGCTATCGCGTCCAAGCCGCCCCCGCCCCCGAGATCGACGGCGTCTGGGCCATCTGGGAGGATGCCGCGCCTGAAATCGAACGCGTCCAGGTTGTCCTCGAGCAGAGCCGTCGCGAACTCTTCCGCAATCTCGGCCTCACGCTCAGCCACGAGCTGTCCAATCCTCTCGTCTCCCTCGTCACCTTTGCCCACCTCCTGACCCGCGGTAGCACTTCCCCCGTCGGCAGTCCCGCCCTCGCCCAGGAAACCATGCTCACCACTGAGGTCGCCAAGCTCAAGCTCCTCAACGAACACGCCACTTTGCTCGGCGAGGTCGCCCAGCCCGTGGCCAAGGCCACCGACCTCAACGTTCTGCTCACCGAGATCGCCACCGCCCGCAACCTCACCACCCGTTTCGCCGCCGAGCCGCTGGTGCTCTCCCTCGACCCGATTCTCGTGAAGTTTGCCTTCTGCTCGATCCTCGACGCGATCGCCGCGAACCGGCCCGACGAGGGCCTGCAACTCCTCATCCTCACCCTCCGCGGTGTCGGCGAGGGCGCTCAGCGCCAGGCGGTCATCACCGTCGAGGGCAAGCGCCTCGAGCTCGACGGCACTCTGCCCCTACCCGTCGCCGGTGCCACGCCCAACCAAGGCCGCCTCTCCGTCTTCCTCGCCCGCGAAATTCTCCGCCTTCACGGCGGCACCCTGCAGGCCGGCCCCGGCATGAAGGGCACCGACATCCAGATCTCCCTCGGCGCCCTCCGCGCCTGAGCAGTAGGGCGGATCCTCCGGACGAGCCGATGCCTCGTCTGTAGCGGCGGTCTATGACCGCCGTCCGGGAAATCCCCTCTATGAAGAGGGGTGGTCCCGCTGATGCGGGACCGGGGTGTGTTGACTCAGTATACCCTCCGCGCTTCACTCCCTCCCGATGGATATTCTGCTCCTCATTGTTGGACTGCTCGTCGGCGCCGCCCTCGGCTGGTTCATCGCCCAGTCCCGCTCCGCCGCTCTGGCCGAGCGCGCCCGGCTGCTAACCACCGACCTTGACATCGCCCGCGCCAAGCTTGCTGAACTCTCAGCTCTCAACTCTCAGCTCTCAGCTTCTCTCGCCGCCGAACGCGCCTCCGCCGCCGAGCGCATCGCCGCCCTCACCGACGCCCACGAGCGCCTGACCAATTCTTTCAAGGCCCTCTCCGCCGACGCCCTCCGCTCCAACAACCAGTCCTTCCTCGAACTCGCCCGCGAGACCTTTGGCAAACTCCACCAGCAGTCGGCCGACGATCTCGGCAAGCGCCAGCAAGCCATCGACTCGCTCGTCAAGCCGCTCAAGGAATCGCTCGAGAAGGTCGACGCCAAGATCGGCGAGATCGAGAAGGCCCGCGCCGGCGCCTATGGCCAGCTCTCCGAGCAGTTGAAATCTCTCACCACGACGCAGGGCCAGCTCCAGGCCGAGGCCGCCAAGCTCTCCACCGCGCTCAGTTCCACCCGGACGGCCGGCACCTGGGGTGAGCAGCAACTCCGCCGCGTCATCGAGCTCTCGGGCATGACCTCCTATTGTGATTTCGTCGTCCAGACGGCCGCGACCAGCGGCGATCGTCCCGATGTCGTGGTCCGGCTCCCGGGCAACCAACAGATCGTCATCGACGCCAAGGCGCCCAACGAGGCCTACCGTGAAGCCGCCAACGCATCCGACGAGAAACTACGCGCGGAGAAGCTCGCCGAACACGCCACGAAAGTCCGCAGCCACATCGACGCCCTCGGCGGCAAGGATTACTGGGCGCAGTTCCAGCCCTCGCCCGAATTCGTCGTGCTCTTCCTTCCCGGTGACCAGTTCCTCTCCGCTGCCCTCCAAGCCGACTCCACCCTCTTCGACCGCGCCATCGCCAAAAAGGTCGTGCTGGCGACCCCCGCCACGCTCATCGCCCTGCTCAAGGTCGTGTCCTACGGCTGGCGGCAGGAGGACGTGTCGCGTAACGCTCAGGTCATCGCCGACCTCGGCCGCGCGCTCTACGACCGCATCGCCGGCTTCGCCGACAACCTCGACAAAGTCGGCCGCGGTCTTGAGACCGCCAGCAAGGCCTACAATTCCGCCGTCGGCTCCTTCGAGCAGACGCTCCTGCCCGGCGCCCGCAAATTTTCCGAGCTCGGCGCCAAGGGCGTCAAGGAACTCGTCGAGCCCGCTCCCGTCGAGGCCACCCCCCGCGACGTCCTCAAGCGCGCCTGATTTTCCCTATGAGTGATTTACCGCCCCTCGAAGGCGTCTGGCAGCCGCTGTATGCAGAGCTCGGCGGCGAAGAAGCATCCATGGATAGCTCGCATATCCCCGCTTGTCATCGTCCCTCTCAAAGCTAATTTCCCTCCCATGCCACTCACGCTCGCGCTCAAAAAAATGTCCCGCGCCGACAAGCTCCGGACGATGGAAGCCATCTGGAGCGATTTGGCCGGCAACGAAGCCCGTTTCGCCTCCCCGGCCTGGCATGGTGCGGCTTTGCAGGAGACGCAGCGGCTCGTCAAAGCCGGAAAGGCCAAGTTCTCCGACTGGGAAGATGCCAAGGCACGCTTGCGCCGCAAGATCGTCAAGGTCGCGTGAAACTGCGGATTCTAGATCTGGCCGAAGCCGATCTGCTCAATGGCTATCAGTTCTATGAGCGCCAGTCGGCGGGCATCGGTTCTTATTTTCTGGAAACCCTGCTATCCGACATCGAGTCGCTGCGCCTCTACGCCGGCATCCATCGTGAAGTATTCGGGTTTCACCGGCTGTTGTCTCGGAGATTCCCCTATGCCGTCTATTACACTCTGAGCGGAGAGACCGTCAGCGTATGGCGAGTGCTCGACTGCCGCAGAAACCCGTCTTGGATTCAGACCCAATTGCGTAAGCGCCCATCCTGATGTCCTCTATCAACCACTCCCTCGAAGGCGTCTGGCAGCCGCTGTATGCCGAGCTCGGTGGCGAGGAGGCACCGAAGATGGCGCTCGAGAAAATGGAGATCGAGCTGACCGACGGCCAATACGACGTCCGCTTCGGTGGCCTCACCGCCGACCACGGCACCTACACTATCGATGCCGACGGCCACCTCAGCCTGCACGGCGTCGCCGGCCCCAACGCCGGCCGCACCATCCCGGGCCTCTTTAAGTTCGCCGGCGACACCCTCTCCATCTGCTACGGCCTCGGTGGCACGCGCCCGAAGAAATTCTCGACCGGCAAGGACCCGGAGCTCTACCTCGTCAATTACCAGCGGAAGGAGTGATGCCCGATCATTCTCGTTCTCATTCTCCTAATCGTTCTCTCTCTTCCTCATCATCCGCTAACCATCCGACCAACCGAGAGAACGAGAAAGATTCCGATTACGAGAATGACCCTCCCCATGCGCGTCACCGGCCTGTTCCTCTACCCCGTGAAATCCCTGCGCGGCTACGCGGTTCCGACGGCGGAACTCGACGCCTTGGGCTTCGCGGGCGACCGCCGTTTCCTCGTCGTGGACGCCACCGGAAAATTCATGACGCAGCGCACCGCCCCCCGCATGGCCCGCATCGATGCGCGACTCGCCGCCGGCTCGCTCACCCTCTCCGCCGATGATGCCGGCAGCGTTTCCGTCCCCACCGCCTCCGATCCGGCCGCATCGCTCCGCACCGTTAGCGTTTGGAAAAGCGAGGGTCTGCAGGCCGAGGACTGCGGCGCAGCCGCCTCGGCCTGGCTCAGCAACTTTCTCGGCCAGCCCTGCCACCTCGTGCGCATCGGCGCGAAATTTTCCCGCCCCATCCTCAAGGCCGCGGCCCGGCCCGGCGATACCGTCACCTTCGCCGATGCCTATCCCTTCCTCGTGATCAGCGATGCCTCGCTCGCCCACCTCAACGACCGCATCCAGGAAAACCTCGGCGAGCCCGTGCCGATGAACCGCTTCCGGCCCAACCTCGTCGTCGCCGACTGCGACGCCTTCGCCGAGGACGCTTGGTCGCGCGTCCGGAT
>JAHFTH010000071.1 GCA_023269445.1 Lacunisphaera sp. | reverse complement strand
GAAAAAGGGCGCGTGGATCGCCTTCAACGGTGAACTCGTTGGTCAAGGCCGCGAGGCCGCCAAGGAGGCGCTCCGCACCAATGCGGTCCTCGCCGCGAAGGTGAAGGCCGGCATTCTCGAGAAAGTGACTGTGAAGGGCGGCGAATCGGTGACGGCCGATAGCGACGAGTAAGCATCGATTGATTTTTCCCACCACACGCGCGCCTGTCCGGCGCGCGTTTTTTTGGCCATGCGCCAGACACGCGCGTGGGTCATTTTCCCTTTTGCCATAATCCCACCGTTCGCTTGCGTGGGGCGATGTCGTTCCCGTCAGACACCATTGCCGCACTGGCCACGCCGGTCGGCACCTCCGCGATCGCAGTGGTGCGGGCGAGCGGTCCGCAAGTCGCCGCGTTGGTGACGGGGATTTTCGGCGAGACTCCCCTGCCCCGCGCGGCGAGCCGTGCCGACTATAAAGATGTGCGCGGTCTGTTGGTGGATGACGTGCTGTTCACTTTTTTCGCCGGGCCGAATTCCTTCACGGGTGAGGACACGGTGGAAATTTCCTGCCACGGCAATCCCTTCATCGCGCAGAAAATCCTCGAGGACCTGTTCGCGCGCGGCTGCCGGCCCGCCGAGGCGGGCGAGTTCAGCAAGCGAGCCTTCCTGAACGGCCGGATGGATCTCAGCCAGGCCGAGGCTGTGATGGACCTGATCCACGCGCACAGCGAACGGGCGCTGACGGCGGCCAACCAACAGTTGCGCGGCGCGCTAGGGCGGCAAATGGATGCCCTTATCTCACAGCTGATTAATATCCTAGCTCGCATCGAGGCCTATATCGATTTTCCCGAGGAGGATCTGCCAGCCGAGGATCGCGTGTCCGTTTTGCGCGAGCTAGAGCGCTTGAAAACAGACACGGGCCGGCTACTCGCGACCAGTCACTACGGCACCATGCTCCGTGATGGCATCAAGACTGTTATTCTCGGCGAGCCCAACGCCGGCAAAAGCAGTTTGCTCAACCGGTTGGTCGGCCGCGATCGCGCCTTGGTCAGCGCCGAGCCCGGCACGACGCGCGATTACCTCGAGGAACGCATCTTGGTTGGTCCGCATGCGCTGCGTCTGATCGACACCGCCGGACTGAACTCGAGCCCTTCTGCCCTCGAGAAACACGGCATCGACAAGACGATCGAACAGGCCGCCGAAGCGGATCTTTTCCTCTGGGTGATCGACGCGACGCATCCCCTGCCCTCGTTGCCATCGTCTGTGGCGGCGCGACTTTCCTCCGCCAACACCATCGCGGTCTTCAACAAGATCGACCTGCCGACAGCTCATCCGGACTCGGCGCCGAGGAATTTTCCGGCCGTGAAAATTTCTGCTCTCACCGGCGTCGGGTTTGACTCGTTCCACGTGGAAATTGCGAGACTCGCCGATTCTTTCCAAGCCGAGTGCGGCGATGAGCTGATTGCGATCAACTCCCGGCACGCCTACGCGCTTGAGCGGGCCAACCAGTGCTTGGATTCCGCAGTGGAGAAGCTTGACGCTGACATTGCCACTGAGCTGGTGGCCAGCGATTTACGTGGCACGCTCGACGCCTTTGGCCAGATATCTGGGAGGATCGATCACGAGAAAGTGTTGGATCAGCTCTTTGCCTCGTTTTGCATAGGAAAATGATAGGATATCAAAATATTTATTTTGATACGGAATCTATCGTGCTATGATTTTCAATAGGACACCTTTTGACGTGATCGTTTGCGGCGCCGGCCACGCAGGGGTGGAGGCCTGTCTGGCGGCTTCGCGGACGGGCGCCTCCACTCTGCTCCTGACCGGCAATATCGATACGATTGCCCAGATGAGCTGCAATCCAGCGATTGGCGGTCAGGCCAAGGGTCAGATCGTCCGCGAAATCGATGCGCTGGGTGGCGAGATGGCGATCAACACGGACGTCACGGGTATCCAGTTCCGGTTGCTCAACGAATCCAAGGGTCCGGCCGTCCAGTCACCGCGCGCCCAGTGCGACAAGAAAGCCTATCAATTCCGCCTGAAGCATACACTCGAGCTCCAACCGAATCTGCAGGTTTTCCAAGCCACGGTAACCGGACTAATCTTCAAGGCTGGCAAGGTGGTCGGCTGCCAGACCAACCTGGACATAGATTTCCTGGGCCAGACGGTCGTCATCACGACCGGCACGTTTTTGCGCGGTCTGATGCACGTCGGCCAGAACAAGAACGAGGGCGGTCGGCTAGGGGACTTCAGCGCCAAGACCCTGTCCGGGAGCCTGCTAGAGGCCGGGATCGAGCTGCAGCGCCTGAAGACCGGGACACCGCCGCGTATCCTAGGCCGGAGTATCAATTTCACCGACCTGCAGGAGCAAAAGGGCGACCCGGAGCCGACCTTATTTGCCTTTCACGACACCCGGGGGCCGGAGGAGCTGTTCCACGTGGAACGGACGGGGGAGCGCCGCATAGGCTGGAAGCCGGGCAGTGAACAGGTCTCTTGTTGGATGACCTATACCACACCCGAATCAGAACGAATCGTCCGGGAGAATCTGCACAGGTCCGCCATGTATTCGGGCGAGATCAGCGGGGTGGGGCCACGTTACTGCCCCAGTATCGAGGACAAGTTCGTGCGCTTTGCGGACAAGCCGCGTCACCTGCTATACCTCGAACCCGAGGGCCGGAACACCAACGAGTATTACATCAACGGCCTGTCCACCAGCCTGCCGTTCGATGTCCAGCTTGACCTAGTCCACAGTATCCCGGGTCTAGAGAAGGCGATCCTGCTCAGGCCGGCCTATGCGGTAGAGTATGACTTCGCCCCGCCGACCCAGATGTTTCCTTCACTGGAGTCCCGCAAGGTCGAGAACCTGTTTCTCGCCGGCCAGATCAACGGCACCTCCGGCTACGAAGAAGCCGCCGCCCAAGGCCTGGTCGCCGGCGTAAACGCAGCCCGCAAGACGAGAGGAGAAAACCCGATGATCATCCGTCGGCACGAAGCCTACATTGGCGTGCTGATAGATGATCTGGTGACCAAGGGCACGACCGAGCCCTATCGAATGTTCACGAGCCGTGCCGAGCATCGGCTGCTCTTTAATCATGGGAGCGCGGAGATTCGCCTTTTTCAACACGGAAAAGATTGTAATCTATTATCTATTAATCGTTTAAATAAAATTGAAGCCAAAATCAAAGCCGTTCACCACTGGCAGAATACTTTGGAAAACACTAAAGCTCACGGTGTCACTTGGGCGGACACCGTCCGACGCTCGTCGTCGTCGCCCGACCTTCCGGCTGAATTCTTGGCCCAGCCCAAAGAGGTTAGGGAGGAGACGCTCTATCGCGTCCGCTATCGAGGCTACCTCGAGCGCGAACAGCGCCAGATCGAGAAACTGAAGTCGGTCGAAAATATCCGCATCCCGGATTCGATCGATTACGCCAAAATCCCGGGCCTGCGCCGCGAGAGTGCGCTGAAGCTCCACCAGCACCGCCCCCTTAATCTGGGCCAGGCGGGCCGGATCAGCGGCGTGAATCCTGTCGATATCAGTATCCTCATGGTCCTCATCGCCGCCGGGAAGGACCCCAAATTTTGACCGGCCCGATTTTCCCGTGTGTTCGGGATTGCGCCACGCCGCGCCCTCGACCCTAAAGGGGCGCGTGGGACCCAAACCGGAATTTCTCGAGCATGTCGCGCACCGCCGCGCTGCATTGCGCGCCCAGCTGGCCGCGTTCGTCCCTCGCACAGCGGCCATCACTCTCGAGATCGGCAGCGGGCACGGCCACTTCCTCGCGCACTACGCCGCGGAATTTCCCCAATCCCTCTGTGTCGGCGTGGATATGATCAGCGACCGGATCCGGCGCTCTAAGCGCAAGGCAGAGCGCGCCAAGCTCGCCAACTGCCATTTCATCCAGGCCGAGGCCCGCGAGCTGATTGATTCGCTGCCCGCCGGTGTTACCTTCAACGAACTCTGGGTTTTGTTTCCCGACCCGTGGCCGAAAAAACGTCACCACAAAAACCGTCTGTTGCAATCCAGCTTCTTTGAGCTGATCGCACGCCGGGCAGGGGAGGGTGCCCGCTTGTATTTCCGGACGGACCACGATGAATATTTCCGGGCAGTAGCTGCATTGATCCCGGGCCTGCAAACTTGGCGCATCGATCCGGCTGCCCAATGGCCGCTTGAGCCAGTAACCGTATTCCAAGCCCGCGCCCCCAGTCACCACTCCCTCGTGGCGATCAGGACATCACATCCAGCCAGACCAGCAAAAACAACTGCCCCAGTGCCGTCGCCGCCAGCAGCCCCCAAGTCGTCTGCATGAAAACATTGCGGGCCAGTTTTCGCTCCCCGTTGGCATAGCGAGGCTGCTTGGTGTGATCCAAAAGCGATGAGGTTGACGGCTCCATGTTTTACAACTGTCCCAATTCTCTCCGTCTGGCAAGTGCTGCCTAAGTCCGAGCATAAGCAGACCGTCGCGCGTTTCGCCTCACCGCTAATTAACCGATTTGCCCGGTAATTTCTGATTTCCGAGGTTGACGCATCGCCGGCCGAAAACCTTCCTAATTGTCCCCTTTCTGACCGGCGTCCTGCCGCAACCATGCTGTCCATCAACAAATTTCTCGGTCTCGTTTCCGCGCTCTGCTTAGCGACCGTGGCGCACGCCAATGAAGGCGAGGGCGTTTCCCCTGCCGCGGCCAAGCTCGTGGATTTCGGAAACGGGTGGGCTATTACTAACAGCATGGCCACCGGATGGGCGGTCTCCGCGATTCTGGTCGGCTTGATTGTTTTTGGGATGGGGAAACCCAAGCTCATCCCCAGCAAGGGCCAGGCGGTCTTCGAGTCGTTGCTTGAAACGTTGAAGGATCTCCTTGGCCCCATTGTTGGCAAGCATGCCTTCCCGTTCGCGTTCCCGCTGCTGGTGAGCTTTTTCATATTCATTCTGTTTCACAACTGGATGGGCCTGCTGCCCGGCGTCGGAACCATCGGCTGGGGTCATGAGGTAGACGGTCATTTCCATCTTACTAGTCCTTGGATTCGCCCTTTTAACTCCGACTTCAATGGCACTATTGCACTGTCCATTGTTTCCTTCGGCGCTTGGTGCTTTATCGTTTTGAAATACGCTGGTCCCAAGCTGATCATCAAGGATCTCTTCGGCAACAAGGCCGACAAAGCCGAGACTCCGGGCTGGCTCTATCCGGTCCTGACCTTGGTTTTCATAGTCGTGGGCTTCATTGAGGTGATGTCCATCATGATACGTCCGGTAACACTATCCGTGCGCTTGTTCGGTAACGTTTTCGGCGGCGAAAATCTTCTCCATGGCACGAGTTTTATTCCCGTATTCTATTTCATGGAGCTGCTCGTCGGCCTGATCCAGGCGCTGGTCTTCACTCTCCTGACCTCGGTTTACATCGGTCTCCTCTGCAACCACGGCGATGATCATGATCACGCCCCCGCGGGAGGCCACGCCGCCGAGGCGCACCACTAAGACTTTCCCGCCGGGAGCGTGCCTCGCGTGCGCACGGCGGTAACTACAACCACCAACCCATCCACTAACATGTATCCTATCCTCGCTGAAATCTCAGGCAACATCGCCAGCGGTCTCGGTATGCTCGGCGCCGGCCTCGGTGTCGGTCTCATCGGCAACAAGGCCGCTGAAGCCGTCGGCCGTAATCCCGGAGCCGCCACCAAGATCCTCGTTCAGGCCATCATCGGTATGGCGCTCGCCGAAGGTCTCGGCATTCTCGCGCTCTTGTTCGCTAAAGCTTAAACCTCTTCACTGGCAGCGCTCAAATCCCTTTTGGTCGCTGACCGGTCCCTTTTCGCCATGATCCCACTCCTGCTCGCAACTGTTGAAGCAACTTCACACGCGGCCGCTTCGCCTGGCCTTGCCGAACAATTCGGCATCGAGCCGAAGTTTGTGGTCATGCAGTTGATCAGCTTCCTGATCCTGTTCGGCGTCCTCTACAAGTTCGGCATCAAACCCACCATCGCCACGATGGAGGAGCGCAACGCGAAGATCGCCGCCGGCCTCAAGCACGCCGAGGAGACTCAGGCCCGCCTCGCCGCCGCCCAGGCCGAGAGCGCCGCGATCATCAAGGCCGCCCAGCTCGATGCCCAGAAAGCCATCGACGAAGCCCGCAAGGCCGCGAAGGACTTTGGCGACAAGCAGCAGGCCGAAGCTATCGCCCGCGCCGCCGATCTTCTCGTCAAGGCCCAGCAATCCATCGAGCTCGAGCATAAGAAAATGCTTAACGAAGCCCGCAGCGAGATCGCCCGCCTCGTCGTCAAGACCACCGAGCAAGTCCTCGCCAAGAAACTCTCCGACGCTGATCGCGCCGCCTACAACGAGGCCGCCACGAAGCAGCTCACGGTCATCTAAGCCTCCTGTCTCAGACCTCCCACCTCATACCTTCCCCGGATGGCCGCTGACAAACAAACCAAGCTCCTCGCGAAACAGCTGTTCAAGCTGAGTCTCGTCAACGGTGCGGTGTCGCCCGAGCAGGTCGCCGGCGTCCTCGGCTGGGTGGAGCAACATTCGCCCCGCCGGCCCGTCGCCCTGCTTAAGGTCTATCACCACCGCATCGCCATCGAGCTCGCCAAGTCGCACGCCGAGATCGAGCACGCCGGCCCCGTCACTGAGGCCACGCTGAAGCTGATCGAGGGCGCCATGAGCCAGCGCTACAAGCGCGTCGTCACCGCCTCGGCCAAGCCCAACGCCAAGCTGCTCGCCGGCCTGCGCGTCCGCGTTGGTTCTGACATCTACGAATCCTCCGTCGCCGGCCAACTCGCCACCCTTTCCGTCTAACCCCGTCCCTCCGCCTTAATTTCCCATCGCGCCATGAGCAACGTCATCGAACAAATCGAACAACAGATCGCCAAGCTTTCCACCAAGGCGGTCCGCAAGAACACCGGCATCATCCGCACCATCGCCGACGGCGTGGCCAAGATCGAAGGCCTCTCCGACGTCATGTATAACGAGATGGTCTCGTTCCCCGGCGGCGTCATCGGCATCGCGCTCAATCTCGAGGAAGACGAGGTCGGCTGCGTCATCCTCGGCGACGTCTCCCAGCTCAAGCAGGGCGACGAGGTTTCCACCACCGGCAAGCTTCTCTCCATCCCCGTCGGCAAGGCCCTCCTTGGCCGCGTGGTCGACGCTCTCGGCCGCCCCGTCGACGGCAAGGGCCCGATCGACGCCAAGGAATCCTATCCGGTCGAGAAAATCGCCCCCGGCATCATCGTCCGCAAGTCCGTTTCCCAGCCGCTCTTCACTGGCATCATGGCCATCGACTCCATGATCCCGATCGGTCGCGGCCAGCGCGAGCTCATCATCGGCGACCGCGGCACCGGCAAGACCACGATCTGCATCGATACGATCATCAACCAGGCCCGCATCAACAAGGTCGGCCTCGCCTCGGGCGACAAGAACTTCCGCCCCGTCTACTCCATCTACGTCGCCATCGGCCAGAAACAGTCGAACGTCGTCCGCACCATCTCGGCCCTCGAGGCCGCCGATGCCCTGCAATACACGATCATCGTCGCCGCGACCGCCGGTGACAATCCCGCCAACCAATACCTTGCCCCGTTCTCCGGCGCCGCCCTCGGCGAGTGGTTCATGGAAAACGGCCAGGACGCGCTCATCGTCTATGACGATCTTTCCAAGCACGCCGTCGCCTACCGCCAGATTTCGCTCATCCTGAAACGTCCCTCTGGCCGCGAGGCGTATCCCGGCGACGTGTTCTATCTGCACTCCCGCCTCCTCGAGCGTTCCGCCCGCCTCGACGGCAAGGGCTCGCTCACCGCACTCCCCGTCATCGAAACGCAGGCCGGCGACGTATCCGCCTACATTCCGACCAACGTCATCTCGATCACCGACGGCCAGATCTTCCTCGAGACCGATCTTTTCAACCAAGGCATCCGCCCCGCGGTCTCCGTCGGTCTCTCCGTCTCGCGCGTCGGTTCCTCCGCCCAGATCAAGGTCACCAAGCAGGTCGGCGGCAAACTCAAGGGCGAGCTCGCCCAGTTCCGCGAACTCGCGGCCTTCGCCCAATTCGGTTCCGACCTCGACGCCAAGACCAAGGCCACCCTCGAGCGCGGCGCCCGCATCGTCGAGCTCTTCAAGCAGGCCCAGCTCAATCCCGTCTCCATCGAGGTGCAGGCCGCCGTCCTCTGGGCGCTCCAGAAGACCTATTTCGATTCCATCGAAGTAAAGCACGTCGTCGGTGCCGCGAACTCCCTCAAGGAATTCCTCACCAGCCGCAAGGACACCCTCCTCACCGCCATTCGCACCAAGGCCGCCCTCTCCCCCGAGATCGAGGCCGACCTCAAGACGGCGTGCGACGAGTGGAAGAACACCTTCGTGACGAAAGCTTGAAAGACTGAATAACTGAAAGGCTGAACCTGTGCACATCCTATGTTCCACGAACACGGCGACCTTCGCGAGCGGACTTTCCAGCTCGGACGTCGTGTCGCGCGTCTGTTTGCGGCGCTTCCGGTGCGGAACCGACTCGCTCAGATTTATGGGGATCAGCTTGTCCGCGCAGCCAATTCGGTCGGCGCAAATTACCGCGAGGCCCAGCGCGGCCGCTCCAAGGCGGAATACCGCGCCAAGCTCGGCGATTGTCTCCGCGAAGCGGACGAAACTCTCCTTTGGCTCGAATCAATCGAAGCTGATGGCCTACTCCCGGCGAAACGTCTCGCCGCGCTCCGCAAGGAAACCGACGAACTCATTGCCATCTTCGTCACCCTTCTCAAATAGGCCGATGCCATCATTCAGCCCTTCAGCCCTTCAGCCTTTCAGTCATTCCTAAGCCATGGCCTCAACCCGCGACATCCGCCGACGCATCAAGTCGGTCAAGAACACCCGCCAGATCACCAAGGCGATGGAGCTCGTGGCGGCGTCGAAGATGAAGAAGGCGCAGCAGGCCGCCCTCGCTGGTCGCGCTTACGCCGGCCTCATGGCCGAGATGCTCGCCTCGGTGGCCGGTCGCGTCGAGGATAGCCAGCACCCGTTCCTCGCCCGGCGTGAGGTTAAAACGCGCGGCATCATTCTCGTCACGTCCGACAAAGGTCTGTGCGGTCCGCTCAACGCCAATCTCTTCAAGCTCGTCACCGAAATCAAAGGCCCGGCGAAATTCGCGGTCATCGGCCGCAAGGGCGCCCAGTTCCTCGCCCGCACCAAGCGCGATCTGCTCGCCGACTTCACCGTCAGCGACCGCGTGCCGTTTGCCGAGGTGAAGGTCGTCACCGAATTCATGGTGAAGCAGTTCACCGATGGCGTGGTGGACACGGTCGAGCTGATCTACCCGCATTTCCGCAACACCCTCGTGCAGACCCCGACCAACCTGCCGCTGCTCCCGCTGCAGAGCCTCGCGGCCGTGATCGCCGACCTGCGTTCCGACTCTGGCGCGACCGCCAAAGTCGATGACCGCGAAATTCTCTTCGAACCCGACGCGCAGACCGTCCTGGAATCGCTGCTCCCGCTCTACGTCAACCGCGAGGCCTACCAGCATGTCCTCGACGCCAAGGCCTCCGAGCACAGCTCGCGCATGGTCGCGATGAAGACCGCCAAGGACAACGCCACCAAGTTGGTCGGCGACCTCACGCTCGAATACAACAAGGCCCGTCAGGCCGGCATCACGCAGGAAATCCTCGAGATCGCCGCCGCCTCGTTCTCCGCCCAATAATTTTTTAACCGCAACCCCGCCCGTTTTTCCGTCATGAGCAACCAAGGCAAAATCGTCCAAGTCATCGGCGCCGTCGTCGACGTGCAGTTCGCCGAGAACACCATCCCGCCCATTTATCAGGCGCTCACCATCGACTTCACCGTCGCCGGTAAGAAAGAAGTGCTGACCCTCGAGGTGCAGCAGCATCTCGGCGAGGGCCTCGTGCGCGCCATCGCCATGTCCTCCACCGAGGGCCTCGTGCGCGGCTACCCGGTCAACGACACCGGCGCGCCGATCACTGTGCCCGTGGGCGAAGGCGTCCTCGGCCGCATCTTCGACGTCACCGGCACCCCGGTGGACGGCAAGGGCCCGGTTCCGCACTCCAAGCGTTATCCCATCCATCGCCCGGCCCCGGCCCTGGCCGACCAGAACACCAAGTCCGAGATCCTCGAGACCGGCATCAAGGTCATCGACCTCATCTGCCCCTTCATCAAGGGCGGCAAGGCTGGTGCGTTCGGCGGTGCGGGCGTCGGCAAGACCGTAGTCATTCTCGAACTCATCAACAATATCGCCAAGGCGCATGGCGGCTTCTCCGTCTTCGCGGGCGTCGGTGAACGCTCCCGTGAGGGCAACGACCTTTACCACGAGATGTCCGAGGCCGGCGTCATCAACCAGAAGGATCTCAGCAAGTCCAAGGTCGCACTGGTCTATGGTCAGATGAACGAGCCCCCGGGTGCCCGTATGCGCGTCGCCCTCTCGGCCCTCGCGATGACTGAGTATTTCCGCGACGAGAAGAACCAGGACGTGCTGCTCTTCATCGACAACATTTTCCGTTTCTCGCAGGCCGGCTCCGAAGTGTCCGCGCTCCTCGGTCGCTCGCCCTCCGCAGTCGGTTACCAGCCGACGCTCTCCAACGAGATGGGCCTCCTCCAGGAGCGCATCACCTCGACGAAGAAGGGCTCCATCACCTCGGTGCAGGCCGTCTATGTGCCCGCGGACGATCTCACCGATCCGGCCCCGGCCAACACCTTCGCGCACTTGGACTCCACCATCGTGCTCGAACGCTCCATCGCCGAGCTCGGCATTTATCCGGCGGTCGATCCGCTCGCCTCGGTCTCGAAAGCCCTCCAGCCCGACATCGTCGGCGAGGAACACTACAAGGTCGCCCGCGAAGTGCAGCGCGTCCTCCAGCGCTACAAGGATCTGCAGGACATCATCGCCATTCTCGGCCTCGACGAGCTTTCCCCCGAGGACAAGCTCGCCGTCTACCGCGCCCGCAAGATCCAGCGTCTCCTCTCGCAGCCGTTCGCGGTCGCCGAGGTGTTCACCGGCACGCCCGGCAAATACGTTCCCGTCAAGGAGACCGTCCGCGGCTTCAAGATGATCCTCGACGGCGAGCTCGATCACGTCGCCGAGGGTGACTTCTACATGAAGGGTGGCATCGATGAGGTCATCGCCGCCGCCGCGAAGAAATAATTCCCATGCCCCTCACGCTCGAAATCGTCACGCCCGAGGCGAAGGTGTATTCCGACACCATCGACTCCGTCGTCATCCCGACGGTCGAGGGTGAGATTGGTGTTCTCCCCGGCCACATCCCGCTGCTCACCCAGGTCGAGCACGGGGAACTGCGCGTCACCAAGGGCGCGGTTTCCTCGCTCCTCGCGGTCAGCGGCGGCTTCGCCCAGATCGACGGCGACAAGGTTCGCGTGCTCGCCGAGCACGCCATCACCGAGGAGAAAATCGACGAGAACGCCGTCGAGGCCGCGATGAAGCGGGCCGAACAACAACTCAAGGAAGCCACGAACATGGACCCGCAGCAGTTCGAGCATCTCCAGGAACTCGTCCGCTACGCCGGCGTCCAGCTCGCGGTCAAACGCCGCAAGCGCTGAGTCTGCAATCCTCGCCATCGTGCTGACGTCCTCTCGCCAATTCCCCGCATCTCGCCGTAGCTTTAACCGGAGCGAAGGCAGAAAACGCTGAACACGCTTCGCCTCGGGCAACCCTTGTTTGACCCGAGGCTTTTTTATGATTCCCTTCTGATACTCAGTCTCAGCCGCCATGTCCGTCTCTGCCTCCAATCAACGTGTCCAACTCTGCCAACTCCCGGCCGGGGCCACGGGTCGCGTTTGTGAGCTGACCGGAGACGACAGTTTCTGCCAGCGGGTCAGGGAAATGGGTTTCGGCGAAGCGGCCTTGGTCACCAAGATTTCCGGATCCTCGACCAGTCTCTGCCTCGTCAACGGCACTCGCATCGCCCTCAACCACCGGGCGGCCATGAGCATTCTGGTCGAACGTCTCCCGGCCAACGCCCGCTAGACCGGCCGACCGTGAAGCTCCCCGAACATATCACGCCGCCGCCACGGCGACGGTCCGGAGCCACCGGCGACCGCACGCCTGTCTACGCGATTGTCGGCAACCCCAACTGCGGCAAGACCACGCTCTTCAACGCGCTCACCGGCCTCCGCCAGAAAGTCGGCAACTACCCTGGCGTCACCGTGGAGAAAAAGATCGGCACGACCTACTCGCAGCACGGCCGGCCCATCCAGATCATCGATCTCCCTGGTGCTTACTCGCTCGCCGCCCGCTCGCCCGATGAGGCCGTCCTGCGCGATGTGCTTTTCGGCCGGCGCATGGACACCCCGCAACCCGACCGCATCATCTGCGTAGTCGATGCCGCCAACCTCGAACGCAATCTCTACCTCGTTCACCAGATTCTCGATCTTGGCCGGCCGGTGATCATCGCGCTCAACATGATGGATATGGCCGCCCACGCCGGCCTGAAGGTCGATCCCGCCGCCCTCGAGCGAGCGCTCGGCGTGCCGGTCGTTCCTTGCGAGGCAGTGCGCGGTCGCGGACTGGTCGAGCTGAAGCTCGCCCTGAGCCGCGTCGATCTATCGCTCGCCAAACACCGTTGGGATGTGCCCGCCCCGATTGCGTCCGCCGTGGCCGAACTGCAGGCTTCGCTCGGCGACAACGACGCTCGCTCGCCGCTCATCGCCCGCGCCGAGGCGCTCCTGCTGCTGACGGATTTCGACACGGTCCGCGTCGCCGGCTCCAAGCCGATCAGCGACCGCACCCACGAGATTCTCTCAGCTTGGCGGCAACGCTGGAGCGGGGAGGGCACCGACTGGTCGACCGCCCTCATCCGCAGCCGCTACGATAGCATCGGTCTCCTTTGTCGTGATGTCGTGGTGCGCACCCGCGAACAGGGTCCGTCGCTTTCTGACCGCATCGACGCCGTGCTCTGCCACTCGGTTTGGGGCTGGGCCGTCTTCGGCGTCATCATGGCCGCGCTGTTCTACTCCATCTTTTCCCTCGCGGAGGCCCCGATGGATTGGATTGATGCGCAGACGGCTGTCTTCAAGGGGTGGGTGAAGAACGCCATGACTCCCGGCGATCTGCGCGCCCTGCTGACCGATGGCGTCATCGGTGGCGTCGGCCCGATCATCAAGTTTCTCCCGCAAATCCTGATCCTGTATTTCTTCGTCGGCCTGCTGGAGAGCACCGGCTACATGGCGCGCGCCGCCTTCATCATGGACCGCCCGATGAGCAAGGTCGGGCTCAACGGCCGCTCGTTCATCCCGCTGCTCGGCTCCTACGCCTGCGCCATCCCGGGCATCATGGCCACCCGCACGATCGAGAACGCCCGTGATCGGCTCGTCACGATTCTGGTCGCCCC
>JAHFTH010000070.1 GCA_023269445.1 Lacunisphaera sp. | reverse complement strand
GAGGCCCCACGCGAGCGCGGTGATCAGTCCGAACACCACGAGGCCGAGCAGGCCGTCGCGTTTGCCGAGCGGGGATTTGCAGAGCAAATCATAGACGATCCACGAGCCGACCATGCTGGCCGCACCAATCCCGACCGCCTGCAGCGGGGTGAGTGCACGGACATTCCCGTCGATCATCATCGCGCCGGCCTTCAACCAATAGACGAGCACCAGCAGCGCGGTGCCGGACAGCCACGTCGTGTAGGCCTCCCATTTGAACCAGTGCAATTTTTCCGGCAGCGTTCCCGGAGCCACAAGATATTTCTGCGGATTGTAGAAACCGCCGCCGTGCACCGCCCAGAGTTCGCCGCCCACACCCTTCTTGGCCGCGTCGGAACCAGCGGGCGGAGGCTCGATGGTGTTGTCGAGCCAGATGAAATAAAACGACGAGCCCACCCACGCGATGCCGGCGATGACGTGCAACCAGCGCACCAGCAGACCGAGGAAATCGAGAAGATAGGCCGTGTCCATGTCGGGTCTAGTAACGCACCTTGTCGGTCTTCTTCGCCCACGCCGAGAACGTCGCCTGCGCGGCTTCGCGCAACAACGGGCTCATCTTGATGGCGCGTTTCTCGGGAGGCAGCGGCACCTGCTGGTAGATGAAGTCGTCGTCGAAGCCGATCGCCGCGGCGTCCTGCCGCGTGTTGCCGTAATAGACCGTCGGGATGCGTGCCCAATAAACCGCCGACAGGCACATCGGGCACGGTTCGCAGCTCGTGTAGAGCTCACAATCGGTGAGCTGGAACGTCTCGAGGTTGGCGCAGGCGTCGCGGATGGCGACGACCTCGGCGTGCGCCGTCGGATCGTTGGTGGAGGTCACGCGGTTGTGCCCGCGGCCCACGACCTGGCCGGCGCGGACGATGACGCAGCCGAACGGTCCGCCGCGGCCCGACTGCATGCCGTCCTCGGCGAGCTTGATGGCTTCGCGCATGAATTGATCCTGGCTCATTGGTCGGACATGAAAGCAAAGACCACGCCAGTGGCGAGCCTGTGATTGTTGTAGGGCGGGATCGCTGATCCCGCCAAAGGTGGTCGCCGATTTCCACATCGGCGACATGGCGTCGGTATGGAAACCGACGCCCACCCTTCGGAAGGCGCAATCTTGTGCTGACACCCGGCATGCATCCGGCTTTAGTCCGGGCTCAACCATGAGTGCTTATCCGATTGTGAGCGGCTTGGAGATCCGCGGCCCGCTGAACCCCGGTTACACCGAGATCCTGACCCCCGAAGCCTGCGCGTTTCTCGCCGGGCTGGTGGAAAAATTCGGCCCGCGCCGCCTCGAGCTGCTCGGCCAGCGCGTCGAGCGCCAGCGCGCGATCGATGCCGGCCAGCTGCCGGACTTCCTGCCCGAGACGGCCGCCATCCGCGGCGGTGACTGGCAAGTCGCGCCCATCCCGCCCGATCTGCTCGACCGCCGCACCGAGATCACCGGCCCGGTGGACCGCAAGATGGCCATCAATGCCCTCAACTCCGGCGCGCAATGCTGGATGGCCGACTTTGAGGACGCCAACTCCCCGACGTGGGAGAACTGCCTGGACGGCCAGGTCAACATGCGAGATGCCGCCCGGCGCACGATCAGCTACGCCTCGCCCGAGGGGAAGAAGTATGCGCTGAAGGAAAAGATCGCGGTCATCGTCGCCCGTCCGCGCGGCTGGCACATGGAGGAGAAGCACGTGCATCTCCGCGGCGCACGGGTCTCCGCCTCGCTCTTCGACTGGGGGCTGCATTTCTTCCACTGTGCCAAGGCGCTGATTGCGCGCGGCAGCGGCCCCTATTACTACCTGCCAAAACTGGAGAGCCACCTCGAGGCCCGCCTCTGGAACGATGTATTCATCCACGCCCAGGCTGCGCTCGGCCTGCCGCGCGGCACCATCCGGTGCACGATGCTGATCGAGACCATCACCGGCGCCTTCGAGGCCGAGGAAATTCTCTATGAGCTGCGTGAGCACGCCTCGGGCCTCAATGCCGGCCGCTGGGACTATATGTTCAGCATGGTGAAGAAACTCCGCAACCGGCCGGGCTACATGTTCCCGGACCGGACGCTCATCACGATGGACGTGCCTTTCCTGCGTGCCTACGTCACCCACGTCATCAATGTCTGCCACCGCCACGGCGCCTACGCCATGGGCGGCATGGCCGCGCAGATTCCGATCAAGGGCGATCCCGCCGCCAACGAGGCCGCCCTCGCCAAGGTCCGCGCCGACAAGACCCGTGAGGTGAAGGCCGGACACGACGGCACCTGGGTCGCCCACCCCGGTCTCGTGTCGACCGCCCTCGACGCTTTCGGCGAACACATGAAAGGACCGAACCAGCTCCACGTCATCCACGACACCAAGGTCAAGGCCGCCGACCTGCTCGCGCCGCTGCACGGCCCGATCACGGAGGCCGGCGTCCGCTGGAACCTGCACGTCGGTGTCCGCTACCTCGAAGCTTGGCTGGGCGGGTCCGGCGCCGAGCCGATCCACCACCTGATGGAGGATCTCGCCACCGCCGAGATTTCGCGCTCGCAACTCTGGCAATGGCTGAAATTCGGCGCGAAGCTCGCCGATGGCCGCCCGGTCACGGCCAAGCTCTACGACGAGTTCCTCCCCGCCGAGCTGGCCGCCATCCGCGCCGAATACGGCGACGAGCGCTACAACGGCGGCCGTTTCCCCGAGGCCATCGAACTCTTCATGCGGATGTCGAAAAGCGCCGAGTTCGACGAGTTCCTCTCCCTCCCCGCCTACGAGTTGCTGCCGTAGCCCATGCCGACCACGCTCGCCGCGCTCAATGCCGCCGACCGCGCGGCCTTTGTGTCCGTCCTCGGACACCTCTTCGAGCATTCGCCATGGGTGGCGGAGCAGACGTGGGCTCGGCGACCCTTCGCCAGCGCCGAGGCGCTGCATGCCGCGCTCGTCGCCACCATGCGGGCGGCACCGGTCGCGCAACAACTCGCGCTGATCCGCGCCCATCCCGACCTCGCCGGCCGGCTGGCGCAGCAGAAAAAGCTCACCGCTGAGTCCACCCGCGAGCAGGCCAGCGCCGGACTCGACCAGCTGACCGACGCCGAGTTGGCGGAGTTCACCCGGCAGAACGACATCTACAAGGAGAAGTTTGGGTTTCCCTTCATCATCTGCGCCCGGCTCAACGCAAAGGCCGCCATCCTCACCGCCATGTCGGCCCGCCTGCCGAATTCACCCGCTGCCGAGCATGCCGCCGCCCTCGGCGAAATCGAAAAAATCGCCTGGCTCCGGCTCCAAGACACCCTGAACCAGAATTAACCGCGGATTACGCGGATGGACACGGATGATCCGATCACTACACTGCCTTTATCAGCGTCATCCGCTGAGAATTTCTTCTCTTATGCCCGGCAAACTCAGCACTCACGTCCTCGATCTCACCACCGGCCGACCCGCCGCCGGCCTGCGCATCGAACTCTGGAACCTCGACGGCAAGCCGCACCTGCTCAAGGCCGTCGTCACCAATCTCGACGGTCGCACCGACGAACCCCTGCTCGCCGATACCACGATGGCCGTGGGCCGCTACGAGCTGCTCTTCTTCGTGAAGGACTATTTCGTCACGCACCACAAGGACAGTCCCTTCCTCGACCGCGTGCCGGTCCGCTTCGCGATCGCCGACGCCAAGGCCGGCTACCATGTCCCGCTGCTCGTCACGCCCTGGGCCTACCAAACCTACCGCGGGAGCTGAAACTCGGGCTTGTCGAAACCCAATCAAGGCGTATCTTCCCGGCATGAGCCAGAACGTGGAAGCGATCATCGATGAGCAGGGCCGAGTGCGCCTGCTCCGACCGCTGCACTTTCCGACCGCGCGCCGGGCGGTGGTCACGATTCTCGACGATGATCCGCTCGAATCAGCCCGCGTGAGCGAGCCGGCGCTGGCGGAAGATTGGAATCGACCTGAGGAGGACGCCGCGTGGTCGCACCTGCAGCAGGGTCGGTAGTGCTGATGCCGTTTCCGTTCTCGGACCTGAGTCAGACCAAACTGCGGCCGGCTGTTGTGCTCGCCGACGCCGGACGCGGCGATTGGATTTTGTCCCAGATCACCAGCCGTCCCTATGCTGATGCCGATGCCGTGTCGCTGCGCAACGACGACTTCGCCTCCGGCTCGCTGCACCTCGACAGCTACGCCCGGCCGGGTAAACTTTTCACGGCCCACCAAAGCCTGCTGGCCGCCGAAGCCGGCAAACTGAAGCCCGAGTCTCTTGATAAAGTAATCTCAGCCGTGGTCCGGCTCCTGCAACCCAGCGCCTAACATGATTTCCGCCGACTACCACGTCCCGCTGCTCGTCGCCCCCTGGGCCTACCAGACTTACCACGGAAGCTGAAATCAATGGCATCAGAAACTACATGGGTGGAGGTCGCTGACACTGCCGTCAAAATTGGCCTCTCTGGCATTATTGCCGCTGCGAGCACATATTTCTTGGCGATTAGAAGCCGGAAGCATGATTTTGATAAAGAGTATTTCCGTCGAAGGCAGGATGTCATCGAAAGAGTTTCCGCTAGCTTCGAACCGATACACGCGCTCTTTTTCGAAATATGCATTGATTACAGCGGGTTAGCCGGAGTGCTGACGGCTGGCTTGTCTGCGTCAGCCGAGCAACGAGACAAGTATAGTGATTACTTAAAAAAGATCGGAGCCGCTTTGAGAGAAATGCATGTTTTGGAGGGTAAGCTGCTTGTCGCTGGTGCGACCGAAGCCACCACCAGCCTGAGGAAGTATCGCCTCCATTCCGTTGAAGTGAACGACATGATCAACTTGCAGCGTCCAAAGCATACGAAAGAACAGATTATGGGTATCCTCGAGCAGCTGTGCCAAAATAGAGATCATTTCTATGCAGAGCTTGCGAAAGCATTTAAGACCGTGAGCGCATGAGTGGTCTCAGACTCGTTCACATGCTCGACGAGCTTGGCCGGGTGACGGACGAGCCGGGCCGGCTCACGCGGACATTCCTTTCGCCGGGCATGAAGCGGGCGAATGCGCTCGTCGGCGGCTGGATGCGCGAGGCGGGCCTCGCCGTGCGCGAGGACGACACGGGCAATCTCATCGGCCGGTTGGAATCAACGCCGGGGACCAAGACTCTCCTGCTCGGCTCGCATCTCGACACCGTGCGCAATGCCGGACGTTTCGACGGCGCGCTGGGCGTCGTGCTGCCCATCGTGGCGTTGGCGCAGCTGAAGCGTCGCGGCGTGACGCTGCCTTTCGCCGTCGAGGTGCTGGGATTTTCCGAAGAGGAAGCCGTCCGTTTCACCGGCGCCTACCTCGGCAGCAAGGCTTACACGGGTCGCCTGCGCCCGGCCGACCTGAAACTCAGCGATGCGCGGGGCAACACTTTGCGCGCCGTCATCGAGGAGCACTCCGGCCGGCGCTACACGCCACCGAAGCCGGCGCATAAACGCAGTGATCTCCTCGGCTACGTCGAGGTCCACATCGAGCAGGGTCCGGTGCTTGAGAACCGCAAACTCGCGGTGGGCGTGGTCTCGGCCATCGCCAGCCAGACGCGCGGCCGGCTGATTTTCCGCGGCCGGGCCGGTCACGCCGGCACGACGCCGATGGCGCTGCGACGCGATGCCCTCGCCGGCGCCGCCGAGTTTGTCCTGCTGGCAGAGAAGTATGCCTCGGCCCGCGCACCGCTCGTGGCCACCGTTGGCACGATCAACGTGCCGTCGGGTGCGGCCAATGTCATTCCCGGCGAAACCGTGGTGTCGCTCGATGTGCGCCATCCGAATGACGCCGCGTGCCGCCGCGCCCTGACGCAGTTGATCGGGTCGGCCCGGAAGATCGCCCGTCGCCGCGGCCTCACGGTGGGCTGGCAGCCGACCATGCAGCATCAGGCCACACCCTGCTCGCCGGCCCTGACCGCAGCGCTCGCCCGCAGCGTGAAAGCCGTGCAGGGCAAATCCCTCTCTCTCGTCAGCGGCGCGGGGCACGATGGGGTCGTGATGTCCGCGCTCACGCCCATCGCGATGCTCTTCGTGCGTTGTCGCGACGGACTCAGCCACCATCCGGATGAATACGCGTCACCCAAGGATCTGGCCGTAGCGCTGCGCGTGATGGTGGATTTTCTCCAGAGACTCTCCGCAGATTACACTGATGAACGCGGATAAGACATTCCCTGCCTGTCATCCTGAGCGCAGCGAAGGATCCAGTTTGATAGACATGTGCCACCAAGGCATGGATTCTTCGCTGCGCTCAGAATGACAAACACCACTTATCCGTGCCCATCCGTGTAATCCGTGGCTAAAAAGAAGAAACAGTATCTTGCTCCGCCCGAGCCCGAGCATCTCGACCTCGTGGTGCGGGGCGGACGGATCGTGACGCCGGACGGCATCCGCGACGTCGAGCTCGGTATTCTCCATGGCACGATCGTCCGGATTGCCCGGAAGATCACTGACCCGACTCACGCCACGCTCGAGGCGGAGGGTAGTTATGTTTTCCCCGGCATCATTGACGCCCATGTCCATTTCAACGAGCCCGGCCGCGCGGAATGGGAAGGCTTGGCCCACGGGTCGCTGGCCCTCGCGGCGGGCGGCGGCACCTGCTTCTTCGACATGCCGCTCAATTCCGAGCCGCCGGTGCTCGACGCCGTCGAGCTGCGCGAGAAGCGCGCGCTGGCCGAGCAGCTCTCGTGCACCGACTTCGCCCTCTGGGGCGGCTTGGTGCCGGGCAACCTCGACAAGCTCGCCGGCCTACGCGATGCCGGCGCGATCGGCCTGAAGGCGTTCATGTCGAGCAGCGGCATTGAGAGCTTTCCCCGGGTGGACGCCAAGGCGCTCCACGCCGGCATGAAGCGCGCCGCCAAGCTCGGCCTGCTCGTCGCCGTGCACGCTGAGGATGAGACACTCGCTAACAAATTCACCGCGGCGCAGAAGGCCAAGGGCAAGCATGACCCGAAAGCTTGGCTCGCGTCGCGTCCGGTGGAAGTCGAGCTGACGGCGATCCGCCAAGCGCTGGAGTTCGCCGGCGAAACCGGCTGCGCCCTGCACATCGTGCACGTCAGCAGTCCGGAGGGCCTCGCGCTCATCACGGAAGCGCGCGGTCAGCGCGTGGATGTGACCGCCGAGACGTGCTCGCACTACCTACTGCTCAACGACAAGGATGTGGCAAAGCTCGGCGCGCCCGCCAAGTGCGCCCCGCCGATCCGCGACGAGCAACGCCGATTGGCCATGTGGCAGGAATTGCGCGCCGGCCACATCCAGACCGTGGGCTCGGATCACTCGCCATCGCCACCGGAGATGAAGACCTCGAAGGATTTCTTCGCTATCTGGGGCGGCATCGCCGGTGTGCAGCACGGGTTTCAATTGCTGATGAACGAATGCGCCGCGACCGCCGCCAAGGATCTGCCGCTACTCGCGGCGGTGCTGGCGCGCAATGTCGCCCGCCGTTTCCGGCTCGGCCACCGCAAGGGCCTGCTCACCGAGGGCCACGACGCGGACTTCTCCTTGGTTGATTTTGGCGACGAGCACACGATCACAGCCGACGAATTGTGGACCCGCCACCGGATCAGCCCCTATCTCGGCCGGACCAGCCGGGTGCGTGTGACCCACACTTATGTCCGCGGCTGTCCGGTGTGGGCCGACGGCGGGGTTGCATCCGGCGCGCCGAAGGGTCAATTTCTGCGTCCACACTCCCCCTGACCATGCCCGATCTCTTTGGCCATACCCGCGCCCGCATCGCCGCCCGCCACGCGCTCATCACGCCGGCCAATCACGTGAACAGCTCCGTGCCCGGCTTCACGGGTGTGACGAGCGTCGTTTTGATCAACGAAGCGATGGGCGCGAAGTTCGCGCAGCTGCTGGTGACTTTCACGGCCGACGGCCGGGCCGCGCAACCGGCGAGCGACCTGCAGACTTTCGGCTACGTCATGACCGGCGGCGGCGCGCTGACCGTGGGCAAGGACAAGGCGAAGATCGCCGCCGGCGGATTTTTCTACGTGCCCGCCGGACAATCGTGGAGCCTGACCGCGCCCAAGGCCGGCACGCAGCTCACGCTTTTCCAGAAGAAATACGTGCCGCTCGCCGGCACCGCCGCGCCCAAGGCCATCATCGGCGACGCGGCCAAGGTGAAGGGCGCGCCTTTCCTCGGTGACCCAGCCGCCAACCTGCAGACCCTGCTGCCCGACGAGCCGGCCTTCGACATGGCCGTGAATCTTTTCGCCTACCAGCCCGGCGGCCACCTGCCGTTTGTCGAGGTGCACGTCATGGAGCACGGGCTCATCATGCTGGGCGGCGCGGGCGTCTACCGGATGGAGGACAGCTGGTATCCGGTGCAGGCCGGCGATGCCATCTGGATGGCTCCGTATTGTGCGCAATGGTTTGTCGCGATGGGCAAGACTCCTGCTAGCTACCTTTACTACAAGGATGTCAACCGTCCGGCTATTTGATCAACCCGGCACTCCCGCCAGCTTCGACCTCATCGTCAACGGCCGGGTGGTCACGGCTGCGGGCGTGGCCCCGACCACGACCCTGCTCGCTTGGCTACGCTCGACCGGCCTGACCGGCAGCAAGGAAGGTTGCGCCGAAGGCGATTGCGGCGCGTGCAGCGTGGCGCTCGTGGATCGCGACGCCGCCGGCAAGCCGACTTACCGGGCCTTCAACAGCTGCATCGCGCTCCTGCCGATGTTCGCCGGTCGGGAGATCGTCACGGTCGAGGGTCTCGCCCAGTGTGGCGCGGATAAGAAGCAGCTCCATCCTGTGCAGGCCGCGATGGTCGAGCACTATGGCTCGCAATGCGGCTTTTGCACGCCCGGCTTTGTCGTCTCGATGTTCGAGGCCTACTACCGCAACGACTGCAAGGAGCCGTGGCAGGTCAGCGACCAGTTGTGCGGCAACCTCTGCCGTTGCACCGGCTACCGCCCGATCCGCGATGCCGCGGTCGATGCGCTGGCCCAGCGACCGCCGGCCGCGGATGATGTCTTTGCCGCCCGCCTGCAGGAGCCGATGCGCCTACCCGGCGCGCTTGATCACAACGCCGGCGGGGCACGATTCTTCCGGCCCACGTCGCTGCCCGGTCTGTTCACTTTGCTCCAGACCTATCCGGCCGCGCAACTCGTGGCCGGTGCGACCGAGATCGGCGTCGAGCTGAACAAGAAGTTCAAGGCCTTCCCGCTGCTCGTCTCCACCGAGGCCGTGCCGGAACTGACCCGCATCAAGGCGACGCCCGAGGCCTGGCGCATTGGTGCCGCGGCCACGCTGACCAACATTGAGGAGGCCATCGGCGCGGAGTATCCCTCCATCGCGAAGATGCTGCGCGTCTTCGCCGCGCGCCAGATCCGCAACCGCGCCACGCTCGGCGGCAACCTCGTGACCGCCTCGCCCATCGGCGACAGCGCCCCGGTGCTGCTCACGCTCGATGCCAGCGTGGTGCTGATCACCGCCCGCGGGGAACGCACCGTGCCGCTCGCAGAATTTTTCACCGCCTACCGCCAGACCGTGCTGCGGCCCGGAGAGATCATGCGGGAGATCATCCTGCCGCGCGGCGGAACAGCCGCGGGCCTGACCCGGCGCGTGGATTTCCTGAAGGTGGCCAAACGGCGCGAGCTCGACATCAGCATCGTGGCCGCAGCGTTCTGCGTGGACCTCGATGCGAAGGGTGTCGTCCGCCACGCCCGCATCGCCTACGGCGGCGTGGCCGCAATGCCGATGCGCGCGCTTCAGGCCGAGGCGACGCTGGTCGGCCGGAAGCTCACCGACCCGGCTATCATTCCCCTTCTCCGCGCCGCCTTCCAGCCGATTGACGACGCGCGCGGCGGAGCCGAATACCGGCGTGGGCTGGTCGTCAGCCTCTGGGAGAAATTCGTCTCGGGCGAACAAAGCCAGGCCCAGGACGCCGATCTCGGCTTTGCCGGCGACAGCCGGTGGCCAATCGAGGACGCCTCGCGCAACCTCGGCCACGAGAGCGCCGTGGGGCACGTCACGGGCAAGGCCCTGTATGTGGACGACACGCCGCAGCGCCGCAAGATGCTCGACGTCTGGCCGGTGTGTGCGCCGCACGCCCATGCGAAGATTCTGCGCCGCGACGCTACCAAGGCCCGGCAAGCGCACGGGATTCACGCCGTGCTGCTGGCGGAAGACATCCCCGGCGAGAACAACACCGGCCCGGTGCGGCACGACGAGCCGTTGCTCGCGAAGGACGAGATTCTTTTTCACGGCCAGATGGTGGCCTTCGTGGTCGGCGATTCGCTGGCGGCCTGCCGCGCTGCGGCGGCGCTGGTCGAGGTGGACTACGAGACGTTGCCGGCGGTCATCGGCCTGCCCGCGGCCATCGCGTCGGGCAGCTATCACACCGAGCCGCATGCGCTGAAGCGCGGTGATGCCGCCGCCGCTCTCGCGGCAGCCCCGGCGAAGCTCGAAGGCGAATTCGAGTTCGGCGGGCAGGAGCATTTCTATCTCGAGACGCAGGCGGCCTGGGCCGAGCCGGGCGAGGACGGCACCGTGCTGGTGAATTCCTCGACCCAGCATCCGTCGGAGATCCAAGCCATCGTCGCCGAGGTGCTGCACCTCGCGCGCCACAAGGTCGTCGTGCAGGCCCCGCGCATGGGCGGCGGCTTCGGCGGCAAGGAGACGCAGGGCAACGCGTTCGCGGCGCTGGTGGCACTGGCGGCGGTGAAGACCGGCCGGGCGGTGCGCGTCCAGCTCGACCGCGACCTCGACATGCAACTGACGGGCAAGCGCCACCCGTTTCATTCCAAGTTTTCCGTCGGCTACGACTCCGCCGGCCGCCTGCTGGCCGCTCAGGTAACTTTGGTGTCCGACGGCGGCTGGTCACTCGACCTGTCGACCGCGATCAACGACCGCGCGCTCTTCCACCTCGACAACGCCTACTACATCCCGGCAGTGCATTTCAGCGGCCGCGTCGCGAAGACCAACGTAACCTCGCACACGGCCTTCCGCGGCTTCGGCGGCCCGCAGGGCATGATCGTCATCGAGGAAATCATGGATCGCGTCGCCCGCCGCCTCGGCCTGCCGCCGGAGGCGGTGCGCGAGCGCAACCTCTACCACGGCACGGATGAGACCAACCGCACCCATTACAAGGAGGACATCGGCGACAACCGTATCCCGGACCTCTGGTCGCAGGTGCTGGCCAAGGCGCAGTTTGCGGAGCGGCGCACCGAGGTCGCAGGCTGGAACCGGGCTAACCCGCACATGAAACGCGGGCTGGCCGTGACGCCGGTGAAGTTCGGTATCAGCTTCACGCTTTCGCACTACAACCAGGCGGGGGCGCTGGTGCACATTTATCAGGACGGCTCGGTGCAGGTGAACCATGGCGGCACTGAGATGGGCCAGGGCCTGCATACGAAAATCCTCGGCGTCACGATGCGCGAGCTGGGCGTGCCCGCCGTGAGCATCCGGCTGATGACGACGAGCACCGACAAGGTGCCGAACACGTCGGCGACGGCAGCGTCGAGCGGCGCGGACCTGAATGGCGCGGCAGTCGCGGCGGCGTGCGCGATTTTGCGCGAGCGACTGGCACCGGTGGCGGCGGGATTGCTGAGAAACGCTTCCCCTGTGGGAGCGAGCTCGCTCGCGACTGTCGCGACCAAGGTCGCTCCCACAAAATCCGACCTACAGGAAATCACTTTTGAAAACGGCGAGGTGTTCGCAAAATCCAACCCAACGATCCGCCTCCCCTTCGCCAAGGTCTGCGCCAAGGCTTACGCGGAGCGCATCAGTCTTTCGACGACCGGCTACTACAAGACCCCCGGCATCCAGTGGGACTGGGCCAAGAGCGAGGGCCGGCCGTTTCACTATTTCTCCTGCGGGGCCGCCGTGGCCGAGGTGGAAGTGGACGGTTTTTCCGGCATGCATCGCGTGCGGCGCGTGGACATCGTCCACGACGTCGGCGACTCGCTCAACCCCGGCGTGGACCGCGGCCAGATCGAGGGCGGGTTCGTGCAAGGCATGGGCTGGCTGACGCGCGAGGAGCTGAAATGGGATAAACAAGGCCGGTTGCTCACGCACAGCGCCAGCACCTACCAGATCCCCGCGTTCAGTGACGCGCCGATCGAGTTCAACGTGACGCTGCTGCCGAAGGCCGCGCAGCCGAATGTCATCCACGGCAGCAAGGCCGTGGGCGAGCCGCCGCTGATGCTGGCGTTCTCGGTGCGCGAGGCGATCCGCGATGCGGTCGCGGCATTCGGGAAACAGGGCGGCGAGGTGCGTCTGGCCTCACCCGCCACCGGCGAAGCGATCTACAAGGCGATCCAACAGAGACTGAGGAGTTGACCACGGATTACACGGATGAACACGGATCAAGCATCCAGTGCGTGCCATCCTGAGCGGAGCGAAGGATTCAGTTCTTTCGTGGAGACTGTGGATTCTTCGCTTCGCTCAGAATGACATGGATTTGAATCCATCCGTGATAATCCGTGCAATCCGTGGTTAACCGGTCTTGAGTTTATCCCGCTCGGTCAGGAGCTGCGCAGCGATGCTGAGGGCGATCTCGCGCGGGTCGTTGTTGCCGAAGGGCAGGCCGACAGGGCAATGGAATTGTTTGGCGCGTTTCGCTGACAGGCCGGCTGCGACCAGTTCCTTCTGCAGAACCTTGGCCTTGGACGCGCTGCCGATGACGCCGACGAACGGAAAATTCCGCTCGGCCAGTGTGCGTTGCAGCACGGGACGGTCGAAGGCGTGGCCCTTGGTGAGACAGAGCAGGAACGCATGGTCCGGCACCGAGGGCACTAGGTCGGCGGGTTCGTCGGCCTGCACATAGCGGACGTTGCGGGCGCGGGGCAGACGATCGAGCCATTCACGGCGCGGGTCGACGACGGTGATGAGGCAGTCGAGTGGCGCGAGCACGGGCACGAGGGCTTGCACGACGTGGCCGGCACCGAAGATCCAGATGGGCCACGCCGCGCCCGTGCCGCCGGCAACGTGCGGCTCGAAATAGAGCTTCACCGAACCGCCGCAGGTCATGCCGACATCGGTGCGGAGCGCCCAGTTGACGAACTGCGGGGTGACGGCGTGGTCGGCGAGGAGTTGCTGCGCCAGCGCGAGGGCCTTGGCCTCGACCTTGCCGCCACCGATGGTGCCGGTGTGCAGGCCCGCCGCGGTGACGAGCATCTTGGCGCCGGTGTCCTGTGGCGTGCTGCCGAGGGACTCGACCAAAATCACGAGCACGAAGGCCGTGCCCTCATGCTCGAGGGCGGCCAGTTGCTCGTAAAGTGTAAGCTGACTCATGGTCGTTCGGATGTTGCCGGAGGAATGGTGGGCGTCAACGCACCAAGGATAGGCTGCAATAAATCGCCCCGCCACACCTCCTATTGCCATGCCGCACCTCACCACCTTGGAGAAGACCGAACTGGCCACCCTCCCCGTCGTCATCACCTTGACGTG
>JAHFTH010000258.1 GCA_023269445.1 Lacunisphaera sp. | reverse complement strand
GGCGGAGCCCATGACTTTCGCGTAGCGGGCCTTGGCGTCTTTCTCGGCGTCGGTCTTGGGCGCCTCGGGCAAGTCGGGGAGGGCGTAGCCTTTCTTCTGCAGCTCGGCGATGGCGGCCTTCAACTGCGGGACGGACGCGCTGATGTTGGGCAGCTTGATGATGTTGGCCTCGGGCTTGAGGGTGAGGGCGCCGAGCTCGGCGAGGGCATCGGGCACGCGCTGGGCCGCGGGCAGCTGGTCGGAGAACGCCGCGAGGATGCGGGCGGCGACGGAGATGTCGCGGGTCTCGACCGCGATGCCGGAGTGCTTGGTGAAAGCCTGGATGATCGGCAGGAGGGAATAGGTGGCGAGCGCAGGGGCCTCGTCGGTCTTGGTGTAGATGATGGTGGGGACCATGGGAGAGTGAAAGTGAGAGTGAAGGTGACCCTGCTTCGCTCGGAGAGCTTCGCCGGGCTCGTCCAGTGGCAGATGCCACAGGCGAGGAGTTGAGGGCTGAGGGTTGAGAGACAGGCCCGCCCGGTCAAAAGCAATGTGCGTCCACGCCGCCGCTTTCAGTCGCCCTAATCATCCCTTGAAGCCAGATGGCGATCTGGGGGTAGGGCGCGTTATCCTTAACGCGCCGCGGCGGATTAAGGATAATCCGCCCTACCATTTTAATGCCGGCTCACTCCAGCACCCGCTTCCGCAGGGCATCGGCGTCGATTTTCTCGAGCAGCGTGATGATGTTCGGAAACCATTTCTCGTGGTAGCCGTAGTCGCCGTGACGCAACTCGGCGAGTGCGGCGGCGGGCGTCCAGTTCTGGAAGACGATGCGATAGGCGGCGACGACCGAGCCGGTGCGGTCGCTGCCGTGCCAGCAGTGCACCATGACCGGCCTGGGCGCGGTGCGGAACAGTCGGAGCGCGGCGACGAGATCGTCCACCGTGATGTCGTCGGTATCGATGCGGTGGAGGAGAAGTGTGAAGCCGGCCTGCTCAAACGCCTTCGGGTCGGTGTGATACTGGCGGAGGTTCAGGATGGAGTGGATGCCGAGGGCCTGCAGGGCGGCGATGTCCTTCTTGTCCGGTTGCTCGCAGCGGTAGAGCTCGTCGCTCACGCGATAGCAGTTCTCGAGAGTGGTGTGGTTGACAGCCAACGCCCAGTGGGTGGGTCGGGCCGGCGCGACCGGTTCGGCCGCCCGGGCTTGGGCGAACACAGCAAAAAGCAGAAACACTGAGAGTAATCTCATGCCGGTATAATCCACGGGCACCGGTCCGGAACAAGCCCGACTTTGTCGAATGTGGGAGCGAGCTTGCTCGCGAGGATCGGAATCGCGAGCAAGCTCGCTCCCACAAAGAACAAAGCTACTCCGCTCCCACGGGTCGCACGGCCACGAACTGCACCACGGCGCGGTTCTCCTTTCGCGAATCATCGAGCGACACCTCGAAGCGTGCTTCCCAGTCGTTCTGCTCCTCGGGGTCGGCCAGCACCTGGGCGATGGGTATGACAGCTCCTTGCTCCATGCTGCCATCTTCCTGCTCCCCGAAATGCGTGTGCTTCACGGCGCGCCCCTCGGGATCGAGGCGGAAGCGTCCGCGCGCGTCGAAGTAGGCGGTGAACTCCTTCTCGATGCGACGTGCCTCGACGAGGCTCGCCGCTTCGTCGCTGGCCTCCGGGGCGAAACGCAACCGGGCCGCCTCCGCATCGCGCGCGGCGACGTCTTGCAGGAAACCGAGGATCGTCGTGCGCACGAGCCGGCGGAAGGCGTCGGCATCGCGCGTGATGTCGAAGCTCGCGGGCCGCGCCGGCTTCGCGTCCAGCTCGGTCGCGACGAAGTCCGGGTTTTTCAAACGTTCCCATTCGTCGAGCAGCCTGGAGTCGATGCCGCGGATGAGTTCGCGGAAATAGTCCTCCATCTCGACGACCTCGGGCGTCTTGGCGGTGTCGGGCACGGTCTGGGCGAGAACCTTCCACGCCTGCATGAGGTGACGCAGGAGCAGGCCTTCGCTGCGCTCGAGGCCGTATTCGCGGACATAGTCGGCGAACGACTGGTAGCGCTCGAACATCTCGCGGGCGATCGACTTGGGCCGGACGTTCTCCTGCTCGATCCACGGGTGCGCGGCGGCGAAGGCATTGAAGGTCTCGTAAAGAAATTCGCGGAGCGGCTTCGGATGCTCGACCTCCTCGAGCTTGGCCATGCGCTCCTCGTAGGGAATGCCCGCGGCCTTCCACTCCTCGATCTTCAGGCCCTTCTGCTTGTCCACCTGCCGGCGCAGGATCGCATCGGGGTCCTCGACGATGGCCTCGCAGAGTGTGAGCACGTCGAAGGGGTAGTCAGGCGACTCGCGGTTCAGCAGCGGCAGCGTGTCGATGAGGTAGAGCGAGAGCGCCTGGTGCAGGGAGAAGTCGTCCTGCAGCTCGACGTTGACGCGCAGCCGCCGGCCCGAGGGCAGGCGCGGGATGATCTCCACAATTTTCCGGTCGAGCAGGGCGCGGAACAACTGCCACGCGCGTTTCCGCAGCGCGCGTTTCTTGGTCGGGGTCTCGTGGCAGTCGTTGATCAACTGGCGCATGGCGCGGCAGCCGTCGCTGTCGCGACTGAGCACGAGCAGCAGCATGCCGTGCGACACGTCGAAGTGCGATGACAGCTCCTCGGGTGAGGCGGTCTTGAGGCGCTCAAAGGTCTTGGCGTCCCAGCCGACGGAGCCCTCGGGCGCACGGGCCTTGACGAGCTTCTTCTTTTTCGCCGGGTCGGCGGCAGCCTTCTCCTCGGCGCGCTTGTTCTCGATGACATGCTCCGGCGCCTGCACGATGACGTAACCCTGGTCGTCGAAGCCGGCGCGTCCGGCCCGGCCGGAGACCTGCCGGAAATCGCGAACGCTGAGAATCGCGGCCTTCTTGCCGTCGTATTTCCAGAGCTGGGTGAAGAGGACGGTGCGGATCGGGACGTTGATGCCGACGCCGAGCGTATCGGTGCCGCAGATGAGCTTGAGCAGGCCCTTCTGCGCGAGCTGCTCGACGAGGATGCGGTATTTGGGGAGCAAGCCCGCGTGGTGGACGCCGATGCCGTGGCGCAACCAACGTTTCATGTCCTTGCCGTAAGGGCTGTTGAATTTCACTCGCTCGAGCTCGGCCGCGAGCACGGCTTTCTCTTCCTTGGTGCAGACGGGCAGGCTCATCAGCGCCTGCGCGGCCTCGGACGCGGCACGCTGCGTGAAGTGCACGAGATAGACCGGCGCACGCGAGCCGGCCAGCAGCTGGGTCACGCGCTCGGCGAGGGGCGTCTCGGAATACTCGAAGGCCAGCGGCACGGGCCGGCGGTCGCTGCGCACGGTGAGGCTCGGGGCGCCGGTCAGGCGCGTGAGCTCGCGCTCAAAGAAATCCGTCGAACCCAGCGTGGCCGACATCAGCAGGAAGCGCGACTGCGGCAGCGTGAGCAGCGGGGCCTGCCAAGCGTAGCCGCGCTCAGTGTCGGAGTAATAATGAAATTCGTCCATGATCACCGCCGCGACCTCCGCGTGTGCGCCGCGAGTGAGGGCGATGTTGGCGAGAATCTCGGCGGTGCAGCACAGGACGGGCGCGCGGGGATTCACGGAGGCGTCGCCGGTCATCATCCCGACGTTCTCCGGGCCGAAGTCGCGGCAGAGACTGAGGAACTTCTCGTTCACCAGCGCCTTGATCGGGCAGGTATAGACCGAGCGCTGCCCGGCGCAGAGGGCCTTGAAGTGCAGGGCGGCAGCGACGAGGGATTTGCCGGAGCCCGTGGGCGTGTTGAGGATGACGTTCTTGCCCGCGAACAGCTCGAGGATGGCCTCTTCCTGCTCGGGGTAGAGCGTGAGGCCGCGCACCGCCATCGCCGCGAGGAAGGCGTCCAGCACCACATCGGGACCGGGTGATCCGGGCAGCGGGGCGAGGGGAGCGGGCGACATCGCGTCCACAACGACGCCTCGCCCGGCCGGTGACAAGTCAGCATTGAATCCCGGCGCGCCTTGTGCCGAGATAGTTCACCTTGAAAAGA
>JAHFTH010000069.1 GCA_023269445.1 Lacunisphaera sp. | reverse complement strand
ATCTGGGCATACTGGGTGTTTTGCAGGAAGTAGGGGATGAACATCTGCTCGGCCTGCCCCGTGACGGTGACCAGCGTGGTGAACAGCAGTGTGGGCAAGAGAGCCACGCCGAGGAGCAACCAGACATTCTTCGACCGGCCGGAGGCCATCTCATGGATTACCAGCAGCAGCCCGAGGGCGGCGGCGATGGGGGCCGCTTGCAGTTTGGCGAAGGGTGTGGCGCCCAACAGCAGTGCGGCGATCCACAGGTTTCCTCGCGAGGGCTGGATCGATTGCCGCACGATGACGAGCACAGCCAGCGCGAGCAGCAGACCGGGCACCAGCTCCGTCGAGTAGTGGACAAACTCCGGACTGGTGGTGAGGGCGGCAAACGCCAGGGCCGGCAGCACCGCGACCCGCGCGACGGTGCGGCTGGCGACCAAGGCGAGCGTCTCCCCGGCCGCGACGAGCATCGCCCAGATGAGCAGTGCGGCGGTCAGCCGGGTTGCGGCATAGCCGGCGGTTCCCGGAAAAAAAGCCGCCGGCAGCAGCGCGTAATAATCCAGCGGTCCGGCGGTGCCGCCATCGACCGAACGCCAGAACACCGGATCATGGCGCAACGTGAGCGCGCCGGCGAGCAACTGGCTCTCGTCCGGATACAGTTCGTGCGGCAGTAAGATCAGCGGCCAGCGAAAAGCCACCAGCACGCCGGCCAGCAGGACCCACCAAGCCCAGCGACTGGCGGCGTCATTTTTCCCGAGCGGGTTCGTTCGCACGCTCCAGACCACGGCCAGCAACAGTAGCGCCCAGCCGACCAGGGCCGAGGTGGCGGGGAGTGTGGCGAAAATCGACGGGGTTGGACTGCTGGCCCACATGGGAATTGGCGTCAGCTTGCGGGCTGGGCTCACGCTGGCCAGCCAACTTTCCCGGTCCGACCTTGACGGGAGTTAAGCGGGCGCGGCATCGTCAGCGCCATGGCCGAACCTGCCGAGCTCCCCGCCACCACCGCTGCCCAGCGCCGCCTTCGCCTGGTCAAGCTCGGCGCCGTGATCCTTGTGTTGCTGGTCGGGGCCGGTCTGGTCGCGCGCGGTTACGACTTGAAAGGCGCGATCGAGCAGGGCCTCGCGCTCGTGCGTAGCGCCGGGCCGCTGGTGTTCTTCCTGTCGATGGCGTTGTTGCCGGCGATCGGAGCGCCGCAGATGGCGTTCACCCTCACGGCGGGTCCGTTGTTCGCGGCCCAGCTGGGCATGGGGGTGGTCGTCTTGTTCGCCCTGCTCGCGATGCTTTTCAACATGGTGCTGTCCTACTGGATGGCCAGCCGGGTGCTGCGACCGGTGTTGGAGGCCCTGTTCCGGCGGCTGGGTTACAAAATTCCGCAGGTGCAGAAGGGCGACGAGAATGGCCTGATCGTGCTGCTGCGCGTGACCCCGGGCATTCCCTTTCCCGTGCAGAACTACCTGCTCGGCCTCGCGCGCGCCAGTTTCGGCCGGTATCTTTTGATTTCCTTCCTGATCCAAGGACCGCTCAACGCCGCGTTTGTCGTCTTCGGCGATGCGCTCCTGCACGGTCAGGGCAAGATGGCCTTCTATGGGATCAGCGCGATCGTCGTCCTGCTGGTCGGCACGCACCTGCTGCGGAAACACTATGGCAAAAAACGCGCCTGATCTGTCGCCCACCGACGCCGGCCGCGTGCTGACGGTCACGGAGTTCACGCGGCGCGTGAAGGAGGTGCTCAAGGGCGGCCTGCCGCCGGGCTGGGTGCGCGGCGAGGTGTCCAATCTCCGCGCGCAGGCCAGCGGCCACGTCTACTTTTCGCTCAAGGATGCCGGCGCCCAGCTCGCGTGCGTGCTGTTCCGCGGCGACGCGACGCGGCAAAGCGTGAAGCTGCGCGACGGCCAGCAGGTGCTAGCTTATGGCGAGGTCGATGTCTACGAGGCGCGCGGCCAATACCAGTTCATCACCCGCGCCCTGATCGAGCACGGTGCCGGCCAGCTCCAGCAGGAGCTGGAGCAACTCAAGCAGCGGCTCGCCGCCGAGGGCCTGTTCGATGCGGCGGACAAGAAACCGCTGCCGTTGCTGCCGCGCACCATTGGCCTCATCACGTCGCCCACCGGGGCGGCCGTGCAGGACTTCATCCGCATCTTGCAGCGCCGCCGCTGGACGGGCCGGCTCGTCGTGCTGCCCGCAAAGGTGCAGGGTGAGGGCGCGGCGGCCGAGCTCGTGGCGATGTTGCGCACGGCCGAGGCGCTGAAGATTTTCGATCTCCTCGTCATCGGGCGCGGCGGCGGCAGCATCGAGGACCTGTGGGCCTTCAACGAGGAGCCGCTGGTGCGGGCGGTCGCCGCTTGCGCGGTGCCCATCATCTCCGCGGTCGGGCACGAGATTGATTACACGCTGTGCGATTTCGCCGCCGATGTGCGGGCTGAGACACCCAGCGGGGCGGCCGAACTTATCTCCAGCGATTTTCTGGCCGTCACCGAGCGCGTGCGCAGCGCGGGCGGCAACATGGAGGACATCATCGCAACGAGGGCCGAACGTGCCCGGCAGCAGCTCGATCATGCCCGCAGCCGGTTGCGGCTTCTCTCGCCTGCGGCTGCCATCGAACAAAACCACCTGCGGCTCGACGATCTTCGCAACCGCCTCGACTCCGCGCTCCGGGCCTCGGTGCAGCACCGGCGTGAGACGCTGGGCACGGCGCGGGCCCGCCTGGCCGCAGTCTCGCCGGAGAAACGCGTGCAAGGGGAGTCGCACCGGTTGCTCGCGCTCTGGAAACGGCTGGAGTCCGCCAGTCCGCCCTCAGTGCTCAAGCGCGGTTACGCCATCGTGCGCGATGCGGAGGGCCGGCCGGTGTCCCGGGCCAAGGGCGTCAAAGCCGGCCAGCCTCTGGTGAACGAGTTTCACGACGGGAAACTGCAGGTGCGGGTGGAATAATCGCGCAGGCTGGCTACTCTTAGGCCCAGCATGAACTCACGATTCCTTCTTCTGGCCCTGACCGCCACCGGGACGATTTTTTCCGCTGAAATGAAATCCACCAAAACCTCCGCCGCCAAAGACGCCCTCGAGTGCAAGCCCGGTGAAATCTCTGCCTGCGGCCTGCCGTCGAACGTCGTCATCGACCTGAGCAAGAGCCGGGTGCAGCACACCGCCGCCGATTGGCAGAAGCGGCTCACGCCGGTGCAATATCGCGTCGCCCGCCAGCAGGGCACCGAGCCGCCGTTCCAGAACGAGTATTGGAACAACCACGCCGACGGCGTCTATTTCTCCGTGTGCAGCGACACGCCGCTGTTCGATAGCCGGGACAAGTTTGAGAGCGGCACGGGCTGGCCGAGCTTTACCAAGCCCATCGAGAAGGCGCTGGTCGGCGAGACGACGGATTCCAGCTATGGCATGACGCGGGTGGAGGTGCATAGCAACGTGGACGGAGGCCACCTCGGCCATGTGTTTGAGGACGGCCCGGCCCCGACCGGCCTGCGCTACTGCATTAACTCGGCCTCGCTGAAATTCATGCCCCGCGCCGATTACGAGAAATGGGTGGCGAAGAACAGCGCGGCGACCGGCGCGAAGTGATGCCGGCCTGATCCGGGTGGCGCAGGGCCGCCAGATGCCCGCGCTTACCGGGCGGCGAGATCCCGTCGCCGGTAGATCCGCGCCCCGGAGAATTGGTCCACCAGTTCGTAGTCCGCCCGGATCACCGCGGCCAGTTCGGAGTAGTTCCGGTCATGGGCGAAGGGCGGCGCATGATAGGCCAGTTCATCCGAGCCGGTGGCGTCCAGAAAAAGCGCGGGTTTTAAAACCGCCACGTCGGCCAGAAAGCGCTGCCGGAAATATTCCCGGTAGGGTCCGGCGACCACCGCGCGTTCGAACTGGGCGTCGTGCGCTCCCTGGCGCAGGCCCGTTTCAACATAGAGGCGGTTGCAGATGCCCCAGATCGCGAGGGAATCCCCCGGCCGGGAAAAACCCAGCACATGCGTCGCGAGCTCCGAGCGGGGATGTTGCTGGAAGTAAGCGAGGGTCCCGACAAAGAAACTCGGCTGGCGGGCGCGATGCACCAGCAGGCCGCCCGTGAGGCCAACCGCCACGAGCGCCACAAGCCACCGGTCGGTTTTCAGAGTGGCCGCAGTGGACGTAGCCAGCAGATTTCCCGCCACGGCGCCGAGCAGCAGGCTGCCCGGCACGACGATCAACTGCCAGTAATGGATAAACGGGCGCCCGGTCAGCAAAATGCAGGTGAGGGCCAGTCCGGAGGCGAGGGCGGCGGCTCCGATAAAAATCCAGGCCGACCCGGCACCGCGGCGCCGGGGGCGGAACAGGCAGACCAGTCCGAGAATCCAGCCTGCCAGCCACAGATGAAGCAAGCTGTCCTCCGCGCCGGATCGCGTCACGACTTCCTTGAGCAGGGTCAGCGGGGCGAGTGCCCCCCGGGCGGTGTAGTTGAAATTAAAAAGCAGGTAGGATGAGACGAAGGTGCTCCATTCGCCCGCGAGGGTCAGTTGCCACGCGAAGAGCGCGGCGGGAAAAAGCGCGCTGGCCAGAAGATAGGCCAGATGCTTCGGCCCCGTCCTTTTCCAGACCTGCAACTCCGCCCCCAGCCAGCAGAGTCCGAACACTGCGGCGATCGGCGCGGCTTGGAGTTTGCTCAAAGGCACGGCCCCGAGGGCCAGCGCGCCCCACGCATTCCAAGCCGGACCGCCTTGGTCCGCCCAGCGCCGGACCGCCGCATACGCCGCCGTGGCGAGCAGTGCGACCGGCACCAATTCCGTCGAGTAGTGGAGCAAGTCCACGGAATTGGTCAGCGCTTCCAACGCCACCGCCGGCAGCAAAATAAGGCGAGCGAGACGGACCCCGGCCAGGCGCGCCACGCATTGGTGGGCGAGAGTCAGGCTGACCGCCAGCAGCAGCAGCGCAGTGACGCGTGAGGTGGCATACGTATCCCAGCCCAGAATCCAACCGGCGGGCCACAGGGCAAAAAAATCAAAAGGCCCGGCGGTGGCGCCATCCACCGAGCGCCAAAAAACCGGATCTCGCACCAAGGTGTGGGCTCCGGCCAGCAACTGGCCCTCGTCGGAATTGAAATCCAGCGGGATCAGCCAGGTCGGCCAGCGGCCCGCCACCAGCAGGGCGAGAATCACGAAACCCCACACCCAATCGGAACGTTTCTCGTCCATCGCCGCAGGATGGCGGAGGAAAGACGAAGCAGTCCGGATCAGAACCAGTGCGAGCAATCCGCCGGCCACCAGAAAGTGGACCTGCGGGTAGCGGTCCAGCCATGACAGCACAGCGCTCATCGGGCCGAGGGGACGGGTCTCACGGGTAAAGCCAGTATTTCCTGGCCTGCTGCTGGTAGGTCGTCGCGCGTTCGGTCCAGTTCTTGAGGAAGGCGGCGACGTCCACCTGCATGCCGTCGCGTTTGAGGGCGTCATACCACGCGGTGGAGCCAACGTGTTTTTGAAACGTCGCCTGCTCGGCGGTGGTCAGAGTCGCAAAGACCTTCATCACCGACCATTTCTCCGCCTGCTTGTGCATATAGAAGGAAAGCTCGGTGGGATGCCAGGCATCCCAGTCACTGATCTCGACATAGACCCCCGTGATGATCTTGCCCTCGCGGTCGCGACCGTCGCGTTTCACGAGGCGGATGCCGGGGATGTGGTAGGTTTCGAGCGCGGCGATGATCTCGTCGGGCTTTTTCTTCGGGTAGCCGATACCGCGGAACGGAAAGTCGCGCCCGATGCCCCAGGTCCAGCCGCTGTTCTGGCAACCGAGGCCGACCATGGCGTAGCCGACGGCGGCGTCGTAGTTCGGGACGTTGGGCGAGGTGGCGATCCATTTCAGGCCGGTCTCGGGCCAGCGCATGGCGCGCGTCCAGCCGCGCAGGGGGATCACCGTGAGTTTGCCCTTGGCGCGCTGCTTCTCGGTCACGGCCAGCACGCGCGGGGCCTGCTTGGCCATGGTGGCGAGTTCGCCCATGGTGAGGCCGTGCACGTAGGGGATGCGGAACGCGCCGACGCCGCTCATCCACTCCGCGTCGAGCGGCGGGCCGTCGGCCTTGAGGCCGCCGAGCGGATTGGGCCGGTCGAGCACGACGACCTCGACGCCGTGCTGGAAGCACGAATCCATCGCGTAACGCATGACGATGTTGAAGGTGTAGGAACGCGTGCCGATGTCCTGCAGGTCGATGACGAGGGCATCGAGACCCTTGAGCTGGGCGGCGGTGGGCTTGTTGTGTTTCCCATACAGCGAATAAACCGGCAGCCCCGTGCGTTTGTCCACCGTGTCGGGGACGTTGTCGCCGGCCTTGTCCGTGCCGGAGATACCGTGCTCGGGACCGAAGAGGGCCACCAGCTTGGCGTTGGGCGCGCGGCGCAGGACGTCGACGGTGCTTTCGCCGCGGCGGTTCACCCCGGCGGGGTGCGTGAGCAGGCCGATTTTTTTGCCGGCGATGGCCTTGAAGCCGTCGGCCTCGAGCACATCGATGCCGAGCATGACAGGCGGGAGGATCTCCGGCGGCGGGGGCGGTGGCGCGATGACCACCGGAGCCACGGGTTTTGGCACCGGCTTCGGTTTGCTGGCGCAGGCGGCCAGCAGCACGAGGGCGCCGAGGGCGGCGGCTCCGAAAATGAAAGGCACAAGCGACCGGCGGATCATTGCCGATGATTTGTGAAAACGCCCGCCGGGCTTGGCGAGGAGATTCGATGCGCGAAACTCAAAGCTCCTGTCGCACTGCCGCGGCCAACAATTCAGCCGTGCGGGTAAGCGCTTCGCCCAAGGGGAGACCGGGCGGCGTGATCGCATGCAGAGCCTGGTCAGCCGGGCCGCCGAGGCTGCCGGCGAACACATGAACCGTTTTGCCCATGCGCCGGGCTTCGCGCACGAGCGACCCGGGCCCCTTGCCGGCAAGCGAAGTGGCGTCGAATCGGCCTTCACCAGTAAGCACGAGGTCGGCGGCGGCCAGCCGCGCGGGCAGATCAAGCCAAGTGGACACGAGGTCAAAACCGGGCACGAGCTTTGCTCCGGCCGCCACCATCAACCCGAACCCCAAGCCGCCGGCCGCGCCGGCCCCGGGTGTGTCAGCCAGCGCCATGGATTTTCCACAGGCAGTGCAGAGCAGCGCTGCCATGCGTGCCATCTCGGTCTCGAGTCGCGCGAGGTCATCGGGCTTCAGCCCTTTTTGCGGACCAAACGTGGCGGTGGCGCCATGGGGGCCCAGCAATGGGTTGGTTACGTCGCAGGCGATGAAGAGGGGAGGAAGATTTATTTTCCCCTCCATCCGGCTGAGGCTCGACCAAGTTGATGGAGTCGGCCTGCCGGAAAACTTAAAGCCCAGCGCGGCCAGCGCGCCCAGCCCCAGATCATTCGTCGCACTCCCGCCGAGACCGAGCAAGAGGGCACTCACGTTTTGTCGGGCGACGGCGTGGATCAGCTCGCCGGTGCCGTAGGTGGTGGTCTGCCACGGATCACGCTGACCGGGCCGCAGTAACTCGATGCCGCTGGCCGAAGCCAAGCCGATCACCGCGAGCGTGGCGGAAGGCGGCACTGATAACTGGGCCTGGATACTATCGGGCAGGTTACGGCTTTGGACGAATCCAGCCGGTGCTTGGATCGCAGCGCCCCGCGGGCCGGAGACGGAAAATACTTCGAGTCGGCCGCCGGCTGCGACAGTCAGGGTTTCGCAAAATCCTTCGCCGCCGTCAGTGAGCGGGCAGAGATCCAGCGTCCAATCGGGATGTTTCTCCCGCAAGGCTGTGGCCGCGGTGGCGCAGGCTTGCCGGGCGGTGAGGGCGTCCTTGAACTTGTCGAAGGCGATGAGAACACGCATCGCCCACCTCTCAGGCTTTCTTTCCTCGGCGGGTCACCACCGCCTTGGCTAGTTGTTCAAGCACTGGCACGGTCTCGGCAAACGACAGGCAGGCGTCGGTGATACTCTGGCCGTGCACGAGCGCCTTGCCCGGCTGATGGGACTGGGTCCCGCCGACGAGATTGCTTTCCAACATGACACCGATGATGGCGGGCGAACCGGCCGCGATCTGCGCCGCGACATCGGCGGCGACGGCGGGTTGTTGGTCGTGTTTCTTCCCGCTGTTGCCGTGGCTGCAATCGATCAGCACCACCGGAAGCGAGCCGGACTTCTTGAGCAGACCGACGGCGCGCGCGACGTGCAGAGCGTCGTAATTGGGTCCGCCGGCGCCGCCTCGGAGCACCATGTGCCCCTCGGGATTGCCGGTAGTAGCGAGCACGGCGGGCGCGCCCTCACGGGTGAGCGACGGAAAACAGTGCGGATGCCGCGCCGACACAATGGCGTCGACCGCGACTTGGAGGTCGCCGTCGGTGCGGTTCTTGAAACCGACCGGCATCGAAAGGCCCGAGGCAAGTTCGCGATGGATCTGGCTCTCGGTGGTGCGCGCGCCGATGGCCGCCCACGAGACGAGGTCGGCGTAATACTGGCCGAGGGTCGTGTCGAGGAACTCGGTGCCGATGGGCAGGCCAACTTTGTTGACGTCGAGCATGAGCTGCCGGGCGAGGCGCAGGCCGGTGTTGACCTGGAAGCTGCCGTCGAGGCGCGGGTCGTTGATCAGGCCCTTCCAGCCGACGGTCGTGCGGGGCTTCTCGAAATAGACGCGCATCACGACCAGCAGGTCGCGGGCGAGGCGGTCGGCCACGGGCTTGAGCTGCTGGGCATACTCCAGTGCCGCCGCCGGATCGTGGATGGAACAGGGGCCGACAATAGCGATGAGCCGGTCGTCGCGGCCTTGGAGCACGTCGCTGACGGCGCGTCGGGCAGCATGCACGAGCGCCGCGCCGGACTCAGCCAGCGGCAGATCCTCCTCGAGGATCGCCGGGGAGACGAGGGGTCGGGCGGTGCGGATGCGGATGTCGGAAGTCGTCTGACGCATGAGGGTCGGAGAGGAAAACGCACCGGCGGCAAAAAGGCACGGAGATTTTCACGCGTGGGAGGGGCTTTACGCCCCGACATGTCGCGGGGTAAACCCGCTCCCACATTTTCGCCTCGCGGCGGCTCCCGTGCAGGCAAAGCTGCGGTCATGCTATCTCTCTGCCAACACGGTTACGAAGCGCTCCTCGAACGCGAGCTCACCGCCGCCGGGTTGGCCGTGACCGAAAAGGGGTTGGGCTGGGCGCTTTGTGGGAGCGACCTTGGTCGCGACGAATCGCGTGCAAGCACGATCCCACAGGAAATCCCCCCTGACCTCGCCTTCCCGCAACTGACACTCCTCGCGCCGCGTGAGTTCAAGGGCGAGTCGGTCAACGCGCTGGCGCAGCAACTGGCCGACTTTTTTCTCGAGAGCCTGCGTGGCGAGAAAGTTGACGCGATATGGCCGTGTGTTTTCCAGACCGTGCCGGAGGTCGTGGGGCTGGGCCGGCGCGCCAGCGGCGTGGAGAAGGCTTTCGACGAACTGCTCAGGAAGAAACTCGCGCGCATCGCGAAGCTCGCGGTGCCGGAGTTGCCGCGCGGGCCGGGTAAGGTGCGCGGGCTGTTCGTGTTCTTCGCCGATTTCGGGCGGGTGTTCGCCGCCCGCGAGGCGTGGTCGGGCGGACAGCGCCGCATGGCCGACGACGACGCGGCGCCCTCGCGCTCCTACCTCAAGGTTGAGGAAGCCTACATCGTGCTCGGGCGCGAACCGTTGCCGGACGAAACCGTCGTCGATCTCGGCGCGGCACCGGGAGGTTGGAGCTACAGCGCGGCGAAGCGCGGCGCGCGGGTCATCGCCGTGGACAACGGCCCGCTCAAGGGCGGCGCGTTTGGGAATCCCCTGATCGAGCACCGGCTGGAGGACGCCTTCAAATTCCAGCCGCCCGCAAGCGTGACCTACGATTGGCTCTTCTGCGATCTCGTCGAGGAGCCGCATCACGTGATGCAGAACATCGTCGCGCCGTGGCTGGTGCAGGGCTGGTGCCGGCGGTTCGTCATCAATTTGAAATTCGGCCACGTAGACTCGCTGGCGTTGCTGGGTGAGCTGCGGGCGAGCGAGTCGCCCTTCACCAAGCACGCGACCAATCTCCGCATCCGCCACTTGTATCACGACCGCGAGGAGTTCACGGTGGTCGGTGAGCGGAGCTGAGCCAGCGCATTTCTTGTTGCGCATGTTTTGAGCGACACTGGCAGGCGCGGTGATTTTCCGAGCGAAGCGGAGGGCTGGTTTGGTTTCGGCCATGAGCCTTTATGCTAAATCGGGCGCAGCCCGTCCGCGTATTTGACGATCGCCCGGCGGCGAACTTCAAGTGTAGCACCCGCGATATCGCGCCGCAGGCCAGTGCGTCGTTTTTATTTCGCGGCCAACCCCACTTCACTATGCCTCATCTGCCCAGTCCCAAGGTGCATGCCGCGAACGGCCTACAGGACTTCATCGCCGTCTCCCGTTATGCCCGGTATCTGCCGGAGAAACGCCGGCGTGAGACCTGGGCCGAGGCGGTGGCGCGCGTGCGCGACATGCATCTCGCGTATTATCCTGACCGGCCGCTGAAGAGCGCGATCTGCGCCGCGTTGGCGGAGGGCGAGGCGACGCGGGCCGAACTGGCGGCGCTGGGCCACTGCCGCACGCTGCACGAGGCGATCCGCGCGGCGTTCACGGCGGTGCAGGATCGCGAGATCCTGCCCTCGATGCGCTCGCTGCAGTTCGGCGGCGAGGCCATCCTCGGCAAGCACGCGCGGATCTACAACTGCGCGTTCACCTACCTCGACCGGTTGGAGGCGTTTCGCGAGGCATTCTATTTGCTGCTCTGCGGCTGCGGGGTGGGCTTCTCGGTGCAGGCCCGGCATGTGGCTAAACTTCCCGCGCTGGACGCCCGGCGGGAGGTCGAGGCGCCGGTCCGCCATGTCGTGGCCGACACGATCGAGGGTTGGGCCGACGCCCTGCATGTGTTGATGGCGCAGGCGGTGGTGGGCCGGTCGGTGGATTTCGACTACTCGCACATCCGGCAGGAGGGAGCACCGCTGCGCACCACCGGCGGCAAGGCGCCGGGCCCGGCGCCATTGTATCTGACCCTGACCCGCATCGAGCGGATTTTGCGCGGGGCGGCCGGCCGGAGGCTGCGGACCATCGAGGCCTACGATATCCTGTGCTGGGCGGCAAAGGCGGTGTTGTCGGGCGGCGTGCGCCGATCGGCGACGATCTGCCTCTTTTCCGTCGATGACGCCGAGATGACGGCGGCCAAGACGGGCAACTGGCTGGCGGAGCATCCGCAGCGGGTGGCGAGCAACAACTCGGCGGTCGTGATCCGCGCATCCGCGACGAAGGCGCAGTTCACCGCGCTGTTCGAGGCGCAGAAGCAGTTTGGCGAGCCGGGGTTTTATTTCGTGGAGAACGCCGAATACGGCGCGAATCCCTGCGTCGAGATCGGGCTGCACCCGCGCCTGAAGCTGGACCGGGCCGCGATCAAGCGGTTGCGCGAGCTTGGCCACCCCGGGCCGTTGCGGGTGGGCGCGGTGCTGACCGGCGTGCAGTTCTGCAACCTCGCGACCGTGTCGGCCTCGGCGGCCGACAGCCCGGCGGCGTTTCACCGGCTGTGCGCGCTGGCGGCGTTGGTCGGCACGCTGCAGGCGGGTTACACGGACTTTCGCTATCTGTCGCCGGTCTCGCGGGTCATCACGGAGAGGGAGGCGCTCCTCGGGGTTTCGCTTTGCGGCATCCTCGACCGGCCGGAGCTGCTGCTTGATCCCGGCGTGCTGCGCGGCGGGGCGGCGGTGGTGAAAGCCGTGAACGCCATGGCGGCCCGCGCACTCGGCATCCAACCGGCGGCGCGCACGACCTGCGTGAAGCCCGAGGGCACGGCGAGCCTGCTGCTCGGCACCAGCAGCGGGTTGCACCCGCACCACGCCCGGCGCTATTTCCGGCGCGTGCAGGCCAACGTCCATGATCCGGTCTACGTGCATTTCCGCCGCACCAACCCGCACATGGTCGAGCCGAGCGTCTACGACCTCAACGGTCGCACCGAGGTCATCAATTTCCCGGTGGAAGGCCCCGTGTTTGGCGTGTTCCGCGAGGAGCTGTCTGCCGTGCGGCACCTGAGCTACATCCGGCTGGTGCAGGAGAACTGGGTCCAGGTGGGCCGGCGGCATGAGCGGCATTCGCCCGGCCTGCACCACAACGTCTCCTGCACGGTCTCGGTCCGGCCGGACGAGTGGGCCGCCGTGGCGGAATACATCTGGACGCACCGGCACGGCTTCACGGGCGTAGCGCTGCTGCAGGACAACGGGGACAAGGTCTACGCCCAGGCCCCGCGCGAGGGCGTGGCGACGGCGGCGGACATCGAGCGGTGGAACCTGCTGGTCTATGCGCCGGTGGATTTCACCACGCTGGAGGAATCGGAGGACATCACGGAGTTGAAACAGGTGGCCGCCTGCGCCGGCGGTGCTTGCGAACTGGTCTGAAATCAGCTGCCGGGGAGCTGTGCGACTTCCCTTGAACCGCGGCCGGCGGCCCGCCACGCTGCGCCGGTTCACATGAAACCCCATTTACCCGCCAAGCAAAAGGAACTGAACGTCTGCGGCTGGCAGGCGGTCTCGACGCTGTTCGCCCGGCATCCCGCCGAGGTGCGGCGGCTGTTCTTTGACGCGGCCACGGGGCGGCGGGCGGGGGAGTTTTGTTCGCAGCTCGCGCAGCACAAGAAGGTCTACCGGCAGGTGGAGGCGGCGGAGCTGGAGAAAGTCGCCGGCACCAAGCTGCACGGCGGCATCGTGGCGGTCATCGGCGAGCGGCCGTTGAAGAAAGTGACGCGCGAGGTGCTGGCGGACTGGGCGCGCACCAAGGCCCCGCTGCTGCTGCTCGACCGCGTGAGCAACGCCAACAACGTCGGCGCCATCGTGCGCACGGCGGCGTTCTTTGGCGTGAAGGCCATCATCGTGCCCGACCATCCGGCGCAGGCACTGCCGGGCGAGGCGGCCTGGCGCGTGGCGGAGGGCGGCATGGAGTTCGTGGATTTCTACCGCGTGCCGGCGCTGCCGGAGTTTTGCGCAGAGCTGAGGCACCAGCATTTTCTGATCGGCACGAGCCTGACCGGCAACCAACTGTCGCCGGCCGGCGTGAAGGAGCGGGGCATCCCGCGGCCCCCGGCCATCGTTCTTGGCAATGAGGAGAAGGGCATCGCGCCCGCCGTGGCGGCGCAGTGCGACCGGTTGTTGAAGATCCCCGGCGCGGACTCGGTGGAGTCGCTCAACGTTTCCGCCGCGGCCGCGGTGCTGTGCTGGGAGTTTTTCGGGAGGCACTAACCGGTTGCCGGCTTCGCCATTTGTAACGTAATACGTTACAAACTGGCTGGGCTTAACGGCCGAGGAGCTTGCCCAGGAATCCGCCCGCTTTGGCGGACTTGGCCGTCACCGGCTCATTCGCATTCAGCTCGGGCACGCCAAGCAAGGGTTCGAAGTGGCCGGCCTTCTTGTAGAGAATGACGACGTCCTGCATGCCCCACGCTTCCTCAAGGTAGGCGCGCACGATGATGTCAGGGTAGCGTTGCAGGGAGCGCATC
>JAHFTH010000257.1 GCA_023269445.1 Lacunisphaera sp. | reverse complement strand
CGACTTGATGCGATGGACGATGTCGGCCCAGATGTTTTTCGGATTCGGTCGGGTGCGGACGCCCAGCAGCTCGCAGACATACTGGTCCATGCCCTGCTTCTGCAGCATGAGCGGCAATTCGTAGATGGAGGACTCCACGTCCTCGGCGGCGAACACGGCCTTCACGGGGACGTTGCAGAACATCGAGAGCTTCTCGCGCATCTCGAGCGTGAGCGGTTTTTCGCAGCGGCAGACGAGCAGGTGAGGCTGGATGCCGATCTCGCGCAGCTTGGCGACACTCTGCTGCGTGGGCTTGGTCTTCAGTTCGCCCGCGGCGCTGAGGAACGGCACGAGCGTGACGTGGAGGAAAACACATTCCTTTGGCCCGACCTCGAGCGCGAACTGCCGGAGCGCCTCGAGGAACGGCAGGCCCTCGATGTCGCCCGTCGTGCCGCCGATCTCGGTGATGAGCACATCGACACCTTTTCCGCCCTTGTGGATGCGCGACTTGATCTCGTTCGTGACGTGCGGGATCACCTGCACGGTCTTGCCGAGGTAGTCGCCGCGCCGCTCCTTCGCGATCACGGCCTCGTAGACCTGACCCGACGAAAGACTGTTGGCGCGCGAAAGTTTGCCCGAGGTGAAGCGCTCGTAATGGCCGAGGTCGAGGTCGGTCTCCGCACCGTCGTCGAGCACATAGACCTCGCCGTGCTGGAACGGGCTCATCGTGCCCGGATCGACGTTGAGGTAGGGGTCGAACTTCTGGATGCGCACCTTGAGGCCGCGCATCTCGAGGAGGGCGCCGAGCGCCCCCGCCGTGAGCCCTTTGCCCAAGGAAGAAACCACGCCACCCGTGACGAAAATATACTTCATCGGCAGCGGTTAAAACCGGCGCGATTTCCATACACAAGAAAAAGGTTTACCCGCGGGCGTTTTCACTCGGAAGAACCGTGAAAATAGTTTGCCGCTCCCCCGCCCCTGCCCATCCTCGCCACGTGAGTTCCAAACCCTCCCTCCTCGCTTGGATCACCTGCGACGGCGTCCACATCGACCCGGCCTCGGGCAAGCACACCATCCTCGGCGTGTTTTCCAACATCAAGGCCCGCTCCTTTCCGGTCATGCATCCCTATATGGTGTGGTTCCTCACCCTGACCGACGCCCAACCCGGCAAACACAAGATCAGGATGTCCATGAGCCTCGATCCCACAAACCCCGTCGAGCTGCTCCACCGCGAATTCGAGTCCCAGTCCCCCTTGCACCGCATCAACTTGATCAACGAGCTCCGCAATCTCCGCTTCGAACAGCCCGGCGACTACTCCATCCTCATCGAGGTGGACGACGAGCCCATCCTCGCCACCAGCCTGACGGTCACCTGAGCGCGCCCGCAGTCTTTTCATGGCCCAACCCACTTTTGACCTCATCGGCGTCGGCAATCCCATCATGGATGTCCTCGCCCACGTTAATGACGACTTCCTGCGCAAGCACGTCGCCGGCGACAAGGGCGGCATGGTGCTCGTGGACGACCAGGACATGGCGACGCTGATCGCCAAGCTCGACGTCCAGTTTGCCGTGACGCCCGGCGGCTCAGCCGCCAACGCCGTGCTCGGTGCCGCCAAGCTCGGCCTGAAGACCGCCTATGTCGGTAAGATCGGCGCCGACCAGACCGCGGCCGACTATCGCGCCAACTTCGTCGCCGCCGGCGGCGACGGCTCACGCTTCAAGCACGCCACGCTGCCCAACGGCCGTTGCTTGTCCATGGTCACGCCCGACGGCCAGCGCACGATGCGCACCAACCTCGCCGCCGCGATGACGCTCAGCCCCGACGAGATCTCGCCCGCCGATTTCGCCGGTGCCCGCCACGCCCACATTGAGGGCTACCTGCTCTTCAATCCCGCCCTCGCCCAGAAGGTCGCCGACTCAGCCCGCGCCGCCGGCTGCACCATCAGCCTCGAACTTTCATCCTTTGAAGTCGTCAATGTCGCGCGCGACTGGATCTTCGCCCAGCTCAAGCAGGGCGTGCACATCGTCTTCGCCAACGAGGACGAGGCCCGCGCGCTTTTCCAGAAAGACGCCGCCTACGATTCCTACGCGCGCCAACTCGCCGGCTATGGCGGCATTGCTGCTGTGAAGATCGGCAAGGACGGCGCGTGGGTGGCCAAGGGCACTGAGCTCCACCGCATCGCTCCCGTCCCGGCCGCGCGCGTCGTGGACACCACCGGCGCAGGCGACGCCTGGGCCGCCGGTTTTCTCTACGGCCACCTGCGCGGCAAGTCCCTCGCCGCCGCCGGCGCGCTCGGCTCCGCCCTCGGCTCCGAATCCGTCCAGCACCTCGGCGCGAGCATCCCCGATTTGCACTGGCCGCGCCTGCGCACGCTGGCTGCCTCGCTTAAATAAAGAAACAGGCCGGCCGGGTCACCGCGCGATTTTCCGCAGCCTTTTTATTGTCAAGCCGCCCCGAACCGCTAGCTTCCGGCGCGCTACGGGCCACTAGCACAATATCCCTATGAAGATTCAAGGCGTGGATGGCATGTCTCCCGAAAACATCCGGGATGAGATAAACCGCGGCGGCCGGCTGGTGATCTACACCTACTGCGTCTCCATTCTGGTCATGACGTTTAAGCGTCCGACCGACATCCGCCTCATCAAGGCGGGGCACAGTCCCGCCGCCGCTGGCTGGCCCTATGTGCTGGTGTCGCTGCTTTTCGGCTGGTGGGGTTTCCCGTGGGGCCCGATCTACACCATCGAATGCATCTACCGCACCCTGTGCGGCGGGGTCGACGTGACGGACGATGTGTTGAGCCAGTTGCTGCCTGCGGCGGCACTCAAGTCCACCGCGACTCCCGCACCCGTCGCCCAGTCCACCTTTGGCACCGCCCCGGCCCCGAAGCGCGGCTTCGACCTGAAAGTCGCCGGCCTCATGCTCGGCGTCGTTTGCGCCCTCGCGGCCGTCGGCATCACGATTTACTGTTATCAAAAGCAGCAAGACCTGTCGGTCGTGCTCACCTCCGGGCTGGCCCAGCCCTACACGGTCCAGCTGAACGGCCAGTCTTACACCCTCAAGCCGCACAGTGCTGTGGTGCTGCACCTGCCCGAAGGCGAGTTCACCCTGCAGGACGCCGCCGGCGGCCACATCGTGGGCGGCTCCCGCACCTTCACTTTCGCGATCCCACTTTTTTCCCACCTCGACACCGAGCAAGTCGCCATCATCAACCCCGACCGGGCGGCGGTTTTGCTTAATGCCGAAGTGATCTACCACAAAGACGGCATCACCCCGCCCGCGGATGAGACCCCGGCTTTCACCATCCTCGCCAACCAACAGTCTTATTTCATCCCCAAGCCCGACTTTGTGATCGAACAGGCGGATGAGCACATTTCGATGCCGTCGGGCACCACACGGCTCGTGAAGTCCCGGCTCGAAAAACTCCGCGACCCGGGTCTCTCCTGGGTCCTAAAAACTCTGACGGCGAAATCCGGTTACCCCGCCGCCCGCGAACACCTGATGATCCTCGCGGCTCATCACAGCGACGAGGACTTCCTGCGGGATGCCATGCAGACGCTGAAGCCGGAGGACATGCCGGCGTTTTTCCAACTGCGACTGGCGGAACGACCCGTGCTCGTCGAGTGGCATCGTTTCTACCAAGGGACCATGGAGTCCACCCAGCCCGAGCACGATCTCATCAAGGAATACCACGCCTCCCTGGCGGCCGATCCCACCAACGGCGCGCTCATGTATCTGCTCGGCCGCCAAGTCACGGACTATGTCGAACAGCGGCAGCTCTTCGAACAGGCGCTCACTACCACGCCGCCCTGTGCCTACGCCCACAGCGCCATGGGCTTTGACGCCATGTGCGAAGGACGCTTCACCGATGCGCTGGCCCACTACACGGCCGCGGAACAGACCGGCCTCGCCACGGCCTCGCGCAAACAATACCGGCGGCAAACCCTCTGGGCGCTGGGCAAACCCGAGGACATTCTTACGGAACTGGCCGCGGAGCGGAAGGTCGACCCGCTTGATGTCGAACTCG
>JAHFTH010000068.1 GCA_023269445.1 Lacunisphaera sp. | reverse complement strand
GACCGCTGCTTTTCGGCGGACGATAAGAAACGCCACCAGATAGGGCACGAGCGCCATCAGGGCGGTGGACCGCAGCCCGCCCAGCATGGAAAAATATTCCAGGCACCCGCCCAGCACTGCGCCGAGCAGATTGGCCCCGAGGGCCGCCGCCGGTTGCGCCGCGCGCGCCAGCAACATCGGCACGATCATGCCGGCCAGCCCGACGGGCAGGCCGGTGAGCAATCCCCCCACGACTCCGCGCGCCAGCAGCGGCAGGGTGATCAACCACTCCACCGGCAGCCACCATAACAAAAGCACCGCCGCAAAGAGGGCGACAAACCAGGGGATGGGATTGCTCCACGCCCATTGCTGCACCGCCAGGTTGGCCAGCAGGACCATGATCAGGATGCCGCCGAACACCGCGGAGTTCACAATCCAGGTTGAGCCGAACAGCGGTGAGAGGCTCGTCACCCCTCGCGTCTCGATCAGCAAAAACGCCGCGCCCATGAGAAACAACGTCCAGTCGAACTCACTGCCCTTTCCCATCCCATAGACCCGTGGCACCGTCGTCAGCGTGAGGATCACCAGGAAACCCAGCACGGCAAAGTAGCCCCATGGCATCACGCCGGGACGCATATAGAGAAAAGGCCAGTCATCGCTCGGCGTCAGGGTCTGCTCGCCGGTTTTGAACGGCTTCATCTTGGTGCGGCTGGCCAGCAACCCCGTATCCAGTGCCGCCCCGTCCGTCGGCACGATGAACGTCGTCGTCTCCCCGTGCAGCGGACTGTAGATGGCGATCGGTTCGCGCCCGGTGGCCTTGGCCACAGTCCAGTAGATCCGCTCGAAAAACCAGCGGCCCGCCAGACACGAGATAGCCAGCGAAAGGTGGCCCCCGGGCGCCACCTTTCGCCACGCCGCGCGAATGCCTTCCTCGGTGTAGACGTAATTGTCGAGCCGCAGGGTGGACATGGCCGAGGCCATCGCATGCGAGTCCAGCAACCCGTAGCACACCACGTCGAATTTCTCGCCGGGCTCACGACTGAAATACGACCGCGCGTCCGCCACCACCGCCCGCACCCGGACATCGGCATAGGGTTGCGTCGGATGCAGCTGGCGCCCGAATGCGATGATCCGGGCGTCGATGTCCACGCTCGTCACTCTTGCGTAGTCATGGCGCAGTGCCGCCGCCACGTCGTTGCCCGTGCCCGCGCCGACGATCAGCGCGCTGCCGCGGTGGTGGTTCACCGCAAACGGCAGGTCGTAGAGCTCCTTCATCATCGTCAGGATCGCCCGGTCGGTTTTGTCCAGGGCCGCGTCGTTGAGTCGCGCCGGGCTGAAATCGTGCATGTATTGGTGGAAATCGCGGTTCACCTGCAGCTCCCAAGTCTTCAGGGCATCGCGGCTCAGTTCGATCCGGTTGTAGGGCGAGAAAATCGCCTCGCCGGAGGAATAGTAGCCGAGCCCCACCACCACCACCGCGGCCCCGGCCCCGGCAATCCGGCGCGACAGCCAGACAAAAGGCGCGAGGCCGAGCGCAAACCACCAAGCCGGGCCCGCTTCCGCCCAAGCCAGCAGCGTGAACGCCACGACTCCCGCCAGCGACCCGGCCAAGTCGGACGTGTAGGCGCTCAGGATCGGCCGGCGGCCCAGCAGGAACCCGAGCGGGGCCCCGGCCACCACAAACACTCCCGCGACCGCCGTGAGCAGCAGCAGGAAAACCGACAGGTTGCGCCCAAAAATCCAGACGTCGGCCTCCACCTTCTCCGCTCCCCACAAAATAATGCTCTGGTCCGGGAAGGGCAGCCGCACCAGCCCGAATGACTCTGAGAACGCCAGGGGCACCGCCAGCAGCAGCAACGCCGGCGCCACCCAGTGCACCAGTCCTGGCCGCCGCCGGCCCAGCGACACGCCCAGCCCCATCCCGAGAAATGCGCAGATCAGCACCACGTTGTTGAAATAGGCGAACACCCGCACCTGGCCCGAGGTCCACCGGATCAGCGCCAGTTCCAGCGCGAGGATGCCGAACGTCACCAGTCCGATCTGCCCGAGCACGCCGCGCCCTTCCTTCGCCCAACTGGAATCCCCGAGCAATTTTTGGCCAACCATCGCCATGACAACTCACCGTTCAGTTCCTTCACGCAATCCCAAAACGCCCGCCCTGGTTGCACTTCAAGCCTTGCCAACTCCGGGGCCCTGAATCTCTTTTCTCTCAGGCATGGCCACCCGTCTCTCCAGTCTTCTCTCACCCGAACGCATCATCCTCTCGCTGCAGGCCACCAAGCGCACCGCCGCCCTGCAGGAAATCGCCAAGCTCCTCGAGAGCGACCCCAACGTCGCCAATTTCCCCGGCTTCTACCAAGAGCTGCTCGCCCGCGAGCGCCTCGACACCACCTGCCTCGGCAACGAGGTCGCCCTGCCCCACGCCCGCACCGAGCACGTGAAGAAAATCGTGCTCGCCGTCGGCCGCAGCACCACCGGCGTCCACTTCGAGAACAGCAACCAGATGGTGAAACTCATGTTCGTCCTCGGCACGCCGAAGAACAATCCGACCGACTACCTCATTCTCGTCGGCGCGCTCTGTCGCCTCATCAAGGACGAGGCCCACCGCGCCGCCCTGCTCGCCGCCCCGACCCCCGAGGCTTTCATCGCCACGGTCCTCGACCTCGAGAACAAGCTCCTCGGCCCGGCCAAGTGAGGCGGCCGCCGCCCCACCCCGGGCTTGCCTCAACCGGCGCTGCGCCCAGCATGCCGCTTCAGTCATGATCCATTCCTTCATCTTCAGCGAAGGCAAACTCGTCGGCCGCGACCTCGAGCTCGAGGCCCTGCGGCTCGTGCAGGCCGACAAGGGCCTCATCATCTGGGTCGACCTCGACAACCCCACCGATGAGGAAACCAAGGCTGTCCTCGAGGGGCTTTTCCAGTTTCACCCGCTGGCCATCGAGGACTGCGTCACCCCCAGCCCGCTGCCCAAGATCGAGGACTACGAGGACTACCTCTTCATCGTCACGCACGCCGTGGACTACAACCGCAAGGACAAGTTCGCCACCACCGAGCTCGACTTGTTCCTCGGCAAGGAATTCCTCGTCACCTTTCACCGCTCGCCGCTGCGCTCGGTCAGCGCCCTGACCGACCGGCTCGCCAAAAACACCGGCCCCGGCCCGCGCGGCCCCGACCGGCTCGCCCACTCCCTGCTCGACCTGCTGGTGGACAACTACACGCCCATGCTCGCCGAGTTGCACACCGAGCTCGAGGAGATCGAGGAGATCGTGCTGAGCAAGGAGTCCGACAAGAAATTCGTCAGCGAGCTCCTGTATGTCCGCGGCGACTTCACCAAGCTCCGCCAGATCGTCCGTCCGCAACGCGACGTCATCGACCGGCTCGCCCGCGGCGACAGCAAGTTCATCCGGGCCAAGCTGCTCCCCTATTTCCGCGACCTCCGCGACAATCTCTCCCGGCTGGAAGAAACCGTGACCGGTTACCACGAGCGCCTGATGATGGCCTTCGACATCTACCTCAACAAAGCCGCGTTCGAGGCCAACGAAGGCATCAAGTTCCTCACCGCTCTCACCGCCATCACCCTGCCCGCTGTCATGGTTGGCGGCTGGTATGGCATGAACTTTGTCCACATGCCCGAGTTGGCCTCCCCGCATGGCTACCTCTACGCCGCCGGCTTCACTCTGGTGAGCACGATCATCATGGCCGTCTACCTGAAGAAGAAACGGTGGTTTTGATCCCGCGGCCGCGGGATCACCACGCCGTAGCCTCAGCGCAGGCCGGTGCGCCGCCCGCTGATTGCCGGCACTGTAACGCCGTCAGGTCACTCGTCCCTTGCCAGCCTCCGCTCTCTGGCAATCGTGGGTTGATGCGCCTCTCTGTATCTTTTCTCGCCACGCTCACGTTTGCCGCCGGCCTCTGTGCCCAGACCCCCGATGCCGACGCCGCCCTGCTCCGCCACCTCTACGATGCCGCCCTGACCGACAGCCCGGTTTACGGTCATCTCGGCGAACTCGTCTCAAAATTTCCCGGTCGCCTCTCCGGCTCCAAGAATCTCGCAGGCGCCGTGCAGTGGGCCAAGACCGTCCTCGAAAAGCAAGGCGTGGACCGCCTCGAACTCCAACCGGTCATGGTCCCGCACTGGGAGCGCGGCGCGCAGGAATCGGTGCACGCTTTTCTGGCCGATGGAGACTTGCCGCTAACCGCCCTTGCCCTCGGTGGCTCCGTGCCCACGCCCGCCGGCGGCCTGACCGCCCCGGTTGTCGAGCTGCACTCGCTCGACGCGCTCAAGACGACCGACGTGAAGGGCAAGATCGTCTTCTTCAACCGGCCGATGGACCCGCGGGCCGTCAATCCCGGCGAGGCCTACGGCGGCGCCGGCGACCAGCGCAACAAGGGCCCGGGCGAAGCCGCCAAATATGGCGCCGTCGGCGTGCTTACCCGCTCGTTGACCCACGCCCTCGACGACGTGCCGCACACCGGCAACACTTCCTACGTCGCCGGCGTGACCCGCATCCCCGCGGCCGCCCTCAGCACCGTGGCCGCCAACCGCCTCAGCGCCGCGCTCAAGTCCGACCCCACCCTTAAGGTGGGCATGGAGATTCACTCCCGCTGGTTCGACCCGGCCCCCTCCCACAACGTCATCGGCGAGATCCGCGGCTCGGAGCATCCCGAGATCATCATTCTGGTCGGCGGTCACCTCGATTCTTGGGACGTGACCCCCGGCGCCCACGACGACGGCTCCGGCGTCGTCCAATCCATTGAGGTGCTGCGCCTGCTCCAAGCGGTGGGCTACAAACCCCGCCACACCATCCGCTGCGTGCTCTTCGTCAGCGAGGAAAACAGCACCAACGGCGGCAAGGAATACGCCCGCATCGCCGGGGAGAAAAAGGAAAAGCACCTGCTCGCCCTCGAGTCCGACAACGGCGGCTACCAGCCCATCGGTTTCCAGCTCGGCAATACCGCCGGCGACGCCCATCCGCGCGCCGCGCGCTGGCGCGCGCTGCTCGAGCCGTATCGTCTGAATGTCTTCGAAGCCGGCACCGGCGGCGCCGATGTCGAACCGCTCATGGCCCTCGGCAGCACGGTCGGCGAGATCATCCCCGAGTCGCAGCGCTATTTCGACTATCACCACACGACGATCGACACGATGGACAAGGTGAACCCGCGGGAACTCCAGCTCGGCGCGGCCGCCATGGCCGCGCTGGTCTATCTCTTCGACCAGCACGGACTGTAGGCCTCATCCCCGCGTGATCGCGGGTTGCGCGCTGCCGGATTTGCCGGCAACGTCGCGGCCGTGAACCTTCCCCCGCGCTTCAACGTCCTCGGCACCGGCGTCTCCGCGCTGTCCCTCGACCAGGCGCGCGATCTCGTGCTCACCGCACGCGGACAAAGTAAACTCGGCTACGTATGCTGCGCCACGGCCTACAATCTCAACCTCGCGCGCGCCGACTCCGCGCTGCGCACCGCCTACCATCAGTCGTTCCTGAATACCGCCGACGGCATGCCGCTCGTCTGGCTCGGTCGCTGGCACGGCCACAAGGAAATCACGCGGGTCTATGGTCCTGACCTGATGCTCGCTGTCTGCGACGCCGGCCGTGCCACCGGCCTGAAACATTATTTCTACGGAGGGGCCAACGGCGTGGCGGAGGAACTCCGCGCCAAGCTGACCACGCGCTTCCCGGGCCTCCAAGTCGTCGGCACTTTCACCCCGCCCTTTCGCCGTTTGGATCCTACCGAGCTCATGCGCTTGCAGGCCGACATCGCCGGATGTCAGCCCGACATCATCTGGGTCGGCCTCAGCACGCCGAAGCAGGAGAAGTTCATGGCGGAATTTGCCCCGGCCCTCGACGCCGGTCTGCTCATCGGGGTCGGCGCGGCGTTTGATTTTCTGTCCGGCCGCGTCCCGCAGGCTCCGCGCTGGATGCAGCGCAGCGGACTCGAGTGGTTCCACCGCCTGTGCACCGAACCCGGCCGACTCTGGAAACGCTACCTCGTGCACAACCCAATGTTCGTAATGCGAACATTGGCGCAGCTCACCGGCCTGCACAAATACCCGCTCGATAGGTAGGGCGAGTCGTCCCTGACGAGCCGCTCACTGTCGGCTCATCCTGAGGATTCGCCCTACCCGAACAAATCCCCCTGTTGCAGCGCATCGCGTTTGCCGCCGTCGAGCGTGCTCATCTGCAGCAGCCACGGGATGGTCGCCTCGGCAAACTCCGGCCGTGACAGCAGCGCCCGCAACAACAGCGCGCCCGCCAGCGCATCGTAGAGCGCGCAGTGATAGTGCCGCCGGTCGGCCGGACAGTGCACCGCGGCTTGCGCGTCGAGCTCACTTTGTAATCCCACCGCCGTGATGAGCTCCTCCAGTTTGCCGTCGCCGAGCTGCGGAAATAACTGCGGATACAACCGGCCCGTATCAATCCACGGCCCCCAGTCAGCGGCCGTCTTGCCCGGCCGGGCAAAGTCGGGCGCGCTGCGCGGATAAGTCCACACGGATTTGAGCAGGTGGTGCTCGACGTGCGCAAAGTGTGCCGCGAGCGGTCCGTTCTCCCGCAAGCCGGCGAAATATTCCCACTCGTCGGCGAACGGTGCCTCGCCGGCCAGCGTCTCGGCGCGCAGGCCATGCACCGCCGTGTCCTCCGCCGTCACGCGTCCCTTCGGCCGGCAGAGCCGCGTGCGCGTCGCTGCGATTTCACCGTCGCGCAGCGTCACCACGCCAAATTCCAGAATACCCGAGGTGGCGTTGCCCTCGAAGTCGAGGAAGTGGATCGGCTGCTCGGCCCCGGGCTTCACTCACTTCTTGCGCTTCCACTCGGCGGTCACGCGCGAGGTGAAGCCGCCGCGGGCTTTCCAGTCGGCGATGATCGTCAGGCTGCGCGGCTGCAGGGCGCTGCCGAGATCGTCGCAAATCTTGTTCGTCGCCGCCTCGAAGAAGATGCCCTCGTTGCGGAAGGCATGGAAGTAGAGCTTGAGCGACTTGAGCTCGACGCACTTCTTGTCCGCCACATAGCGCACCGCGATCTGGGCGAAGTCCGGGTGGCCGGTCATCGGGCACACCGAGGTGAACTCGTGGTGCGTGTGCTCGATCACATAGTCGCGCGACGGCGCGGGATTGGGAAAGGTTTCGAGGATTTTTTTGTCGGCCATGGTGGGAAGGGAAAAGTATCAAGGGCCAAGTGCCAAGTAACAAGAAGGAGACCGTTCCTGGAGAATCCTGATACTTGTCACTTGAGACTTGTTACTTCCGAAACTGCGACCGTCAGGTCGCCGTCTCGGTATACCGCTGCTCGCGGATGACGGTGATCTTGATCGTGCTCGGGTAATCGAGCTCCTGCTCGATCTTGAGCCGGAGCGTCTTGGCGAGAGCGTGCGCCTCCTCGTCGGTGACCACACTCGGCTGCACAACGACGCGCACTTCGCGGCCCGCCTGGATGGCGAAGGCCTGCTGCACGCCGGGCATCGTCATGGCGAGGCGCTCGAGCCGGCCGAGCCGCTCGATGTAGGAAGTCATGGACTCGGCGCGGGCGCCGGGGCGCGAGGCGGAGATGGCGTCGGCGAGAATCACCAGCCCGGCGTAAACGGTCTCGGGCTTCACCTCGGCGTGGTGGGCCGCGACGGCGTTGACCACGATGTCGGTTTCACCGTAACGGCGGATGAAGTCCGCGCCGATGATCGCGTGGCTGCCCTCGTATTCGCCCTCGATGGACTTGCCGATGTCGTGGAGCAGGCCCGCGCGCTTGGCGATGTTGGGCTCGAGCCCGAGCTCGGAGGCGAGCATCGAGCAGAGCTGCGCGACCTCGATGGAGTGATCGAGGACGTTCTGCGTGTAGGAAAAACGGAAGCGGAGTTTGCCGAGCAGCTTGATGGTCTCGGGGTGCAGGCCGGAAATCTTCAGCTGGTCCACGGCCGACTCGCCGATCTGGGCGACGTGCAGGTCCAGCTCCTGCCGGGCGCGACCGACGAACTCCTCGATGCTGGCGGGATGGATGCGGCCGTCCTTCACCAGCCCGTCGAGCGCCATGCGCGCAATCTCGCGGCGCACGGGGTCGAACGACGAGATGAGCACCATCTGCGGCGATTCGTCGATGAGGAGCGTGGTGCCGGTGGCGGCCTCGAAGGATTTGATGTTGCGGCCCTCGCGGCCGATGATGCGGCCCTTCATCTCCTCGGTGGGCAACTGGACAATGGTGGCGGTAAGATCGTTGTTCGGCTTGCTGGCGAGCCGCTGCATCGTGGCCACGAGGATGCGCTTGCCCTCCTGCACGAGGTCTTGCTCGGAACGCTCGAGCAGTTCCTTGCGCAGGGCGCGCAACTCTTCCTGGCACTCGAAGGTCACCTCGTCGCGGAGCTGCTTGCGGATTTCCTCACCGTCGAGCGAGGCGACGCCCTCCAGACGCTTGCGGAGGCTTTTCGAAAGATCGCGCATGGCGTCGCGCGCCTGCGTGATGGCGGCGGCCTCGCGGGCGAGCCGGTCCTGCCGCTGCTCCAATTGATAGTCGAGCAGACCGAGCGATTCCTCGTGGGAGCGGATTTCGCGCAGCATCAGCTCGATCTCGATCTTGCGGCGGTCGAGGTCGCGGTTGAGGTCGGCCTCGCGGTTGCGGATGTCCTCCTCGGCTTTGTTGATGATTTCCTGCGCGGCCACGGCGGCTTCGCGTTTCGCGAGCACCAGATGGGACTGGGCCTGCTCGCAGCTCAGGCGGCGGGTCTGGCGCAGGAACAGCCAGACGGCCGCGTAACCAGCCACCAGCCCCAGTAATACGGCCACGGCCAGCGCCCACAGATACGGCTCGGCTTCTGCGGTCTGGCTCAATTGCTTGGTAACGGCGATGACGGTCAGCATCACGGGGGAGTCAAATTAGGTTCACCACCCGGCTTGGCAACACCGCAGACAGGCTCGGTTTTACAACCCCGAGGCTACGGGCAAGGGCTCTTGGAAGACCGGCAGAGTGCCATCGAGGACGGATTGGATGCGCGCCAGCCCCGCCTCCTCGCCATCCGGGGTCAAAGTCTGTGTCACCACATATGCCCAGCGGTGCGCCTGCAGGTGCCGCAACCGGTCCAGCGACGTATAGAACATGCGTTCGGCGTTCGACGCCACGATCTTGTCCGCCCCGACAAACCAGTAGGCGAACAGCGCGGGCACCTTCACTTTTTTCCCCTGCTTGGTGGTGAGTTCACGCTCGATGCGCAACACCGTGGCCGGCACGCGGGCGTTCTTGTCGTCGGGCCGCCGGAAGGCGTGCGGGAACTGGCCCGTGATCGTCCAGCCCTGGCCGACGAGACAAATCTCGGGCCGGTGGATCGAAGTGCGGTCGCGTCCGCTCAACACGATGGAGAGAAACACCCGCTGGTTGAGATTGCGCAGCGCCACGTAGTTTTTCCGCGAAAACCCCGTGTCGGCCGGCAGCACCTCGCGCTCGATCGGCGTGATGTCGGCGGCCTGCCCTTCCCAGATCGTGCCGAGGTAATTCGGCAACGCCACGGGATTCACCCCGTCGGCCGCCAGCTTGATACCGACCTTCGGGCTGACCTGGATCGCGTCGAGGCGGTGCGCCGCGAGCATCACCAGCCCGGCAAAGATCACGACCACCGCCATCACCGGCCAGCCCGCGGAACGTTTGTCATCTATTATATGACAAGACTCCGGGGAATGATTCTCGGGTAGCCCGCCCCCGATTTTTTTCTTCTGCAAAAACCACACCGTCAGTTGCACCAGCCCGAGCACGATGACGAAGACGCCGAAGCCCATCACGTCGTGCGTCTTCACGCCCGCCGCCTGCCCGCGCCAGTGCGCCACGACGATGACCGTCAAGATGCGCACGACATTGCCGAGAAACGCGAAGGGGAAACACAGCAGGCCGACGGCGACCCGCACCGGCCACGAACGAAAATTGAGGTAGCCCAGCAGCAGCGACAACGCCGCCAGCGCCATCAGCGAGCGCATCCCGCTGCACGCCGCCGCCACGTCGTATTGGAAACCGCCATTCGCTGACATGAGCTGCGTGCCGTTGCGGATGACATCGATCCCGACGAGATGCGCCAGATGATAGGCCGTGTCGATCACGCCCAGACGCAGATGGAATCCGACCGTATCGAGCACGCTGAGCGGAATCGCAAAGCACATGAACCCGAGGGGAAACGCCGCCGCCCGGCCCCAAGCCCGCCCGCCCGCGAAAGCCAGCACGCCCCACGTGAACAGCAGCAGGCCGATGATCGACACCCGCCCCTGCATCAGGACGTAACCCAGCAGGTGGATCGCCAGCCCACCGAGCATCGCGGCGACCGGCTGCCAACTGCTCCCGGCTCCCGGCTCCTTGCTCCTGGCTTTCAAGTTCCGCCAAAATAGCCACCCGCTCAGCGCCAGGATCAGCCAGCCGTGTTCGCTCTCGGACCCGCCATTGGTCCACTGGTAGCCCCACCAGTAGAACAGCGAATGCGAATCGATGTAGCCCAAGGTGGCATTCCCGAAAAACTGGAATACGGCGAGGCCCGCAAGTGCGCACGCCGCGACCGCAACGAAGCGGGCCGGAGGGGTGATGGGGCTTTTTGTGGCTGGATTGCTCACGGTCGGCCCGCATCATCCCGTGTCTCGTCCCGTTTCCAAGCCGAAGATGAAGCTCCTTGTCCTTGCCCAGACCCCCCCGCCCCTCCACGGGCAGAGCCTCATGGTGCAAACCTTGGTGGAGGGGCTCCCGGCGCACGGCCTCACCGTGCATCATGTCAACCTCAACCTGTCGCGTGACGCAGCCGACATCGGCCGCTGGCGCCCCGGCAAGATCTTCGCCGTGCTCGGCGCCTGTGCCCGCACCGTAAGCGCACGGTTTCGCCACGACTGCGACACGCTCTACTATGTGCCCGCCCCCGGCAAACGTGGCGCGCTCTATCGCGACTGGATGGTGATGTTGCTCTGCCGGCCTTTTTTCAAAGGCCTCGTGCTTCACTGGCATGCGGCTGGTCTCGGCGCCTGGCTCGCCACGCAGGCCACCGCGCCCGAGCGCTGGCTCGCGCAACTTCTGCTCGGCCGAGCCGATCTCTCAATCGTGTTGAGCGACACCTTGCGCGCGGACGCCGCCGCGCTCGCGCCCAAGCGAATCATCGCCGTGGCCAACGGCATCACCGATCCCTGTGCCCACGGCAGCGAGCCACGCTCACCGGGCGACGGTCCGCTCCAAGTTCTGTTCCTCGGCCTGTGCAGTGAGCAGAAGGGACTCTTTGCAGCCGCCGAGGCCGTGCTGGCCGCCGGAGCCGGTTTCACCCTCGTCGCCGCCGGAGCGTTTCCGGATTCCGCCACAGAGGCGCGGTTCGGCACGCTCTGCGCGCAGCATCCCGCCGCACTCCTCTATGCCGGCATGGTCCACGGCGAGGAAAAGTCCCGCCTGCTGCGCACGAGTCACTGCTTGTGCCTGCCGACCCGCTACCCCGCCGAGGGCCAACCGCTCGTGTTGCTCGAGGCGATGGCCCATGACCTGCCGATCATCGCAACCCGCTGGGGTGCCATTCCCGACACCGTGCCGCCTGAAGCGATCCTTGTGGAACCCGGCGACAGCGCAGCTCTCACCGCCGCGCTGATCCAATTACGCAAGACTCCCCCGCCCACTGGTGCCTTCCGTCGGCAATTTCTCGCACGCTTCACCACCGACCAACACCTGACCGCTTTCGCGACGACGCTCCGGACACTATAGTGCCGCGTAAACTTCCGCCCACTGAGTCGCCGCCTTGTCTGCGGTGCAGGCAGATTTCCCGATAATCGCCCGGTCTAACGCCGCCCAAGCCCGGGTGCGCACCTGCGATTCCAGCAAGTCCGCCAGCGCGCGGGCGTCTCCGTCGGGAAAAAACCAGCCGGTCTCCCCGGTCCGCACCACATCGAGCGGGCCGCCCGAGGCCGCCGCCAGCACCGGCACACCCGCGGCCAGTGCCTCCTGCAGAATCATAGAATACGGCTCGTGGTGCGAGGGCACGACGACGAGATCCACCGCGCCCAACAACCGTTGGGAGGACGGCTCGGCACCGCGCCACTGGACCGAAGCACTCAGTCCCAAACGCTCCGTCCGCAGAAACAATTCTGCGGCGCACGCCCGGGAATCCGGTTCATCGCTCGCGCCGCCGATGTGCTCAAAGGTGATTTGCGCGCGCACCTCCGCCGGCAGCAGGGCCAGAGCCTCAAGGACGATATCCCAGCGTTTCCACCTGACGATCATCCCGGCCCCACCCAGCCGCAGCCGGCCGGGAATGGGCGCAGGCGGTTTGATCGCAAAGCTATCCAGTGGCACGCCACCCGCGATGCATTGGTTCCATCCCGTCCCGGGCGCGCCGTAGTAGCGCCACATCTCCGGCGTGAGCCAGAATAACCGTTCCCGCAGCTTTCCGGAGGCCCAACAGTAGAACCAGCGCTGCCGGCCGTAGCAATGCACGCTCACCACCACGCACCGCTCGCCCCACCAGTGCAGCCACAGCCCGACAAGCAGGCCGGCGCGCGAGTGTCCGTGAAACACCCGCCGCGTGTCGGAGTGTAACCAAGCCTGCACAGCTCGGGCCACGGCGCGCGCGCGCCAGAATTCCAGTGGACTGATCCTTTCTCCCGCCATGCGCGGCAATTCAAGCGCGGTCAGCGGGGGCTCACGATGCTGGTGGCTGCCCGGATTCATGCCCAACACGCAATCAAAGCGGCCGGTCGACGCGAGATTACGCACCACCGAGATGATGCCGCCGCGATCGTCATCCGCGCCGACGTAGTGGAGGACTTCGAGGCGCTTGGGCATGGGCAAAGAAAGCGGAACGCGTGCGGACGGGAAAGCTCGAAAATCCAAGCTGCAGCCGGCTTGCAGCCCTAGGCATATTGCTGCATTCCTCGCGTCCAATCCAGCATGCGGCCACCGTCATCCAGCTCCCGCCTCCGCCTGATCCCGATCCTCTTGGCTCAGGGCGTGGGGTTTCTCTGCGGCGTCGCAAGCATGAAACTGAATTCCCACCTGATTCCGCCCGCAACATTGGGTGCCTACGGTGTGTTCCTCAGCATCACCCCGATCGGCATGTGGGTGGTCTATGCGGGACTCATGAAGTATGTCAGCCGCAACTGGGCCGCAACGGGATCCCGGCGCGCGCTGCTGCTCGAAGCCCTGCGGATCTGGCGGCGGCGGCTGCCTTGGCTGGCTGGTCTCGTCACCGTCGCGGCGATTGCGATGTCTTCGCTGGGTCTGACCGCGAACTGGCTCGTGGGCTTGAGCCTGTTCGGGTCGGCCGCCCTGCTCTCGTTGAGTGCCCTGGCGCAAAACGCCCTGCAGGCTGAATCCGCCCACTGGCGAGACTGTGCGGTGGCCACCAGCGCCTCGCTCACCCGGTCGTTTCTGCCGCCGCTGTTGTATGCGGCCACCAGCGGTGCGGCGGCGGCCCTGCTGCTGGGTTTCAGCACGCACGCTCTCGTAGCCGCCTTGGCCGGTGCCTTGGCGCTCCGCGCCACCAGTAACGACAGCCATGGCGAACGGATTGAGAAACCGGAATTCCCGGCGGTTTATGAGGGATTGCTTTTCACCACCCTAGCTTTCTCCGGTTGGCTGCTCACCGGGCTGAATCGCTGGTTGATCGCCTGGTTCTTTGGCAATGTT
>JAHFTH010000067.1 GCA_023269445.1 Lacunisphaera sp. | reverse complement strand
GCTTGCTGATGCCCGTGCGCCGCGACTGGACGCCGAGCAGTGCGAGGCGCTCGAGGCTGGTCACGCAAGTCGGCCGGTTGGGATCAGGATTGCCGGTCGCATCGATGCGAGTGCCCGGCGCTTCAGGCTGGGTGGTGCTGCGGATGACCAGCGCCGCACCGCACTCGCGCAGCGGAATGATGGTGCGGGGGTGAAACATCCGGGTGCCGAAATACGCCAGCTCCAGCGCCTCGTCATAGGAGAGGCGGTCGACCGGCGAGGCCTCCTTCACGAGCGCGGGGTCGGCGGTCATGACGCCAAGCACGTCGGTCCAGACCGTGACGGCGGTGGCCTTGAGCAGACCAGCGAGCAAAGTGGCGGTGTAATCCGAACCGTTGCGACCGAGCGTGGTGGTGTGCCCCTCGCGGGTGCGCCCGAGAAATCCAGTGACGATCGGCACGCTGCCGGTCCACTTGGCCAGCAACGGCGCGAACTTCGCCGCCGTCTCAGCCTTGTCCACCGTAGCGGAGCCATGGGTGGAGTCGGTCACGACGAAATCACGCGCGTCCACCGGGATGGCCGGCACGCCGCGTTCCACGAGGGCGCGAGCCACGACGGCAATGGAGATGCGTTCGCCGGTGCAGATGATCGAGTCGAGCGTGCGCGGCGAACACTCGCGGGTCAGCTCGATGCCCGAGAGCAGGCGCTCCACCGGGGTGAGAATCTCGTCGAGGTCGTGCTTGAATCCTTTTTGACCCTGCGCGTTGAGCACGGCACGCGCGGTGGCGTTGGCAAGGTCGCGGACCTGGGTGAGCTGGCGGCGGGCCTGGCTGATGTTGCCTTCCTCGGCCGAGCGGGCCGAGAGAATGAGCCAGTCGGTGCTGTCGCCGAGGGCCGACACGACGAGGGCGAGCGGGCGCGGCGCGGCCACCACCAGCTCCAGCACCTTGGGCAGACGCCCGGAAGTGCCGAGGGAGGAGCCACCGAATTTATAAACCTGCCAGCGTTCGCTCATGATGTCGGAGCCTGCAATTGCAAGGCGCGGGTCAGAATAGGGCCGAGTGTCTCCCACTCCATCAAAAACGCATCGTGGCCGTGGATGCTGCGGACGGTCGCGCGCTCGACGCGGGCACCAGCGTCACGCAGGCACTTCGCCAGCGACTCGGCCTGCGCGGGCGTGAAAAGCTGGTCGGTGTCGATGTCCACGACGAGCGTCGAGGCTTTGACGCGGCTGATGGCCGGCCGGTTGTCGCCGGGCAGCGGTTGCATCAGGTCGTGGTGATCCATCGCCGCGAGCTGCAGTTCGTAAGCCTGCGCGGCGAAACGGTTGCGCAGCTTCGCGCCCTGATGCTCGAGGTAGCTCTGCACGGGATAACCGGATTCGTGCGAACTCGCCTGCACCGGGCGCGGCTGGCGGGCGTCGAGGCCGGGCTCGGCGCGATAAGTAAGAATGGCGAGCTGGCGGGCGATCTCGAGGCCCCTGCCGATATTTTCCGGATAACCCGGATCAAGCCGCAGGATCTGGCGCGCGACATGGTTCCAGCCCACGACCCACGCACTCGCCGCCACGCTGGTCGCGAGCGGCAGCAGGCGTTCGAATCGTTTCGGCGCGAGGGCGGCCAGCGCGAGCGTCACCATGCCGCCGAGCGAACCGCCCGTGGTGAGGTGAACCTGACCAACACCGAGCTTGTCCAGTCCGAGCAGCAGGGCGTGCGAAATATCGAGGCTGGTCAGCTCCAGGTTTTTCTCGGTCGGAAAACCTCCCACGCCGGGACCGCTGCTGCCGTAACAGGAGCCGAGGTTGTTGAAGCACACGATGCGATACTGGGCGGGATCGAGCGCGCGACCCGGACCGATCAACGGTTCCCACCAGCCGCCTTCGCCGCCGGCCTGAGCGCTGCCCGTCAGGGCATGCACCAGCAGCACGGTGGGAACATCGGGGCGGGGCGTGTCGGGAGTGTCGCCTTCCCGGCTCCACCACCAACCACGGACGCGGTGAGACTTGACTACGCCGCCCCGCGCGAGCGCGAGGTCAGGCAAAGCCAGTTCAAAGATACGCGGCAAAGCGGCAACTGTCGGCATGACGATGGCGGGCAGACTGCTTCCATCTCAAGCTACCGGAGTCAGGGCGCCGGCGAACGATTGCTGCATACCCGCCACGCAATTCGTCACCAAGACTCCTTCATCGGAGGAAGTTTTGGTGGAGGCAGGCAGGTCGGTGAACGTGTTCATGTCAGAGTAAGGGTTGAATTTTTGTATTGGAGATAGGGGACGGCACCCAGCCTGTCGAGACAAGGGAGGGACGTGTCATACCTAAGTGCCCCACTCGAAAACGTGTCATAGCTCGCTTGGCCCCAGCGAAAAGCACCGGGGCGCGAGGATTCCGGCTTGTTGCGCGGAGCTCGCCGACTACGCTGCGCAGTCCATGTCCAAACGTTCCCAACGCATCGTGCTCAAGTTCGGCACCGGCATTCTCGCCACCGAGCAAGGCATCGGCTTGAGCCAGCGGCAGATTGCTCGCCTAGCCCGCGAAGTCGGGGCATTGGTCCGCGCCGGCCATGAGTGTGTCATCGTTTCCAGCGGCGCGGTCGCCGCCGGTCTGGCGACGCTCGGTCTGGCCACGAAGCCCAAGGTGCTCGCGGCCCGACAGGCCTGCGCCGCCGTCGGCCAGTCGCAGCTCATGCACGCCTACGCCAGCGCCTTTGCCAAGCAGGGCCTCGAGGTCGCGCAGCTGCTGCTGACCCACAACGACCTCGACAGCCGCGTCCGCCACCACAACGCCCGCAACACCCTCGCCCACCTGCTTTCCAGCGGCAACGTCGTGCCGATCATCAACGAGAACGACTCGGTCGCCGTCGAGGAACTCAACTTCGGCGACAATGACCGGCTTTCCGCCGAGGTCGCGATTCTCATCGACGCCGACCTGCTCATCATCCTCACCAGCGTGGACGGCCTGCAGGATGCGCAAGGCAAGACCGTCCCGCTCGTCCGCGATTTCAGCGAGGTCGCCGGACTCGTCCGCTCCGACAAGGGCCACACCTCCACCGGCGGCATGGTCACGAAGCTCCAGGCCGCGCAACTCGCCGTGAAGGCCGGCATCCCGGTGAACATCGCCAGCGGGAAGAAAGCGGGCCTCGTCTACGCCATCGTCGCCGGCAAACGCGTCGGCACCTACTTCCCCGCGAAGTAAGCCACTATGGAAGCGCCGGAATTCATCATCGCCCGGATGGGCAAAAGCGCCCGCGCCGTCGCGCGTGTCCTCGCGACCACGCCGGCCGCGCGCATCGACGCCGCGCTCGAAGCGATGGCCAAGGAACTACTCGCCGCGCAAACGGAAATTCTTGCGGCCAACGCGCTGGATGTCACCGCCGCGAAAGCCAACGGTCAGACCGCCGCGCTCGTGGACCGGCTCACACTTGACGCCAAGCGGCTCGCCGCCTGCGCCGAGGGCCTGCGGCAGGTCGCCACGCTCCCCCACCCGGTCGGCGAAATTCTCCGCGAGTGGACGCAGCCCAACAGCCTGAAGTTCGCGAAAGTCCGCGTGCCGATCGGCGTCATCGGTTTCATCTACGAGTCGCGGCCCAACGTCACCGTCGACGCCGCTGGACTCTGCCTGAAGAGCGGCAACGCCGTCATTTTGCGCGGCGGCTCGGAAGCCTTTAAGACCAACATGGCGATCGCCGGTGCGCTGCAGCGCGGCCTCAAGGCCGCCGGCCTCCCGACCGACGCGGTGCAGCTCGTTCATATCATCGACCGCAGCGTCGTGCAGCTCCTCGGCGAGTCGGTGGGAGTAATCGATCTCCTCATCCCCCGCGGCGGCCGCGGCCTCATTGAGACGGTCGTGAAGACCGCGCGCATCCCCGTCATCAAGCACTACGACGGCATCTGCTCCCTCTACGTGGACCAAGCCGCCGACTTCGCGATGGCCGAGTCGCTACTCCTCAACAGCAAGGTCTCCCGCCCCGGCGTGTGCAACGCCGTCGAGACCCTGCTTGTTCATCGCGCCATTGCCGACCGTTTCCTGACGGAAGCCGGGCCGTTGCTCGCGGCCAACGGCGTCCACCTGCGCGCGGAGCCCCTCGCGCTGGAAATACTTCTGCGCGCCGGCATCTCGGCCTCTGCCGCCTCAGAGGGCGATTTCCGCACCGAGTTCCTTGACCTCATCCTCGCGGTGAAGGTCGTGGACGACTGCGCCGCCGCCATCGAGCACATCGAGACGCACGGCTCGCACCACACCGAGACGATCGTGACGGCCGACGCCGCCACGGCGGAAAAATTCCTGAACAGCGTGGACAGTGCCGTCGTGCTCTGGAACGCCTCGACCCGCTTCAACGACGGCCATCAGTTCGGCTTCGGCGCCGAGATCGGCATCAGCACCGACAAGCTCCACGCCCGCGGCCCGATGGGGCTGGAGGAGCTGACTTCCTACAAGTATCTCGTGCGCGGGAGAGGGCAGGTTCGGCCCTGAGTCTTCCCACGAAGGCCGCGAGGCCGCTCAGGTAAAGGGTCCGGCCCGCTGTGGGCTGCTTGCTGGTCTTCATGGGGGGATTCACAGACCGCCTACGCAGGACGGCTAAACCAGCCCTGCACGGTATCGGCAAAGCGGTGCAGCAGAGCCGGCAGTTGCGCCAGCCACTCATGGAATTCCGGCACGTGCCGGTCGAGCGACCAGATCCCGAACGCCAGGAAGAACAGGCCGATCAGGCTGCCGAAGAGTCCGCCCCACGGGCCGCCGTAAACGAAATGGGCCCGGGGATAATAGCACGAGTAACGGACGGCCTTGATCGGCCAGGCGACCAGTTGATAGGCGATCACCATGAGCAGGATCCCGACCCACATCGGCATCGTGGCCGGCAAGACCAAGCCGAACACCGCGTGGGCGGTAATGATCGAATAGATGGCCCAGAGCATCAGAACCACCAGCAGGAAGAGCAAAATCGACAGCAGCGGCGCTATGAACACCGGCCCGAACACCGGCGGCGCCTGCTGCGCCCAGTTCTGCTGCCACTGTTGGGACTGCTCCTGCATCTGCTGGCGAAAGCCGTATTTCCAGCCGCGCATGTCGCGCTTGAACTTCCGCTTCCACGCCCGGCGCGCGTGCCGGTCGTGCCACGACTTCATGCCCTCGTAGTAGCCATCGCGGGCGCGCTTGATGAATTCCTGTGCCGTGGCGGCCGCACCGGACGCCGCGGCTTTCTCCGCCGATGTCTTGGCCTGTGGCACCAGAATCACCATCAGCACATAGGCCAGAATACCTACACCCCAGAGACAGCCGAGGAGCACGAAGCCGATGCGAAAAAGCGTGGGATCAATGCCGAAGTAGGCACCGAGTCCGTTGCAGACACCACTCAGCATCGCGCCCTCGGGATAGATGCGGAATAGTCGGCGCACTCCGCCGGCTTCGCCTGCCTCGGATGCGGATGCCGCCGATTTCGTCCCTGCGGCACTCTGCCCCGGTGTGTCCTTCGCCGCGTCACCTTCCACCGGTCCCATCTCGGTGATCACGCCGGCGACTTCCTTCGCATTGACGACGGTCTTGTAGGCGCCGAGCAACGCGCGGAACTTGTCGGCAATAGACTGCTCGATGTCGGTGATGATCTCATCCTTGTCGGGATTGCCCTCGAGACGCCGCGCAGCGTTGTCGAGGTAGGCGCGCAGGGCGTCGTAGCCGCCCTCCTCCAACTGGTAGGCGACGCCGTTCAGGTTGATCGTGATTACTTTGTTCATGGTTCTCGGGATTTAAGCAACTTGGCCGGGTCATTTCTGACCCAGAGTTTTCACGGTGCCGCTGATCTTCTGCCAGTAGTCGGCCGTTTCGCGCAGGGCCTCGCGACCCTTGGCGGTGAGTTCATAATATTTGCGCGGCGGACCCGCCTCGGACTCCTTCCATTCGTAGTCCACGAGCTGCTCCCGGCGCATCTTGCTGAGCAGCGGATAAAGCGTGCCCTCCTGCGTGGCGAATTCCGTCGCGTTGAGCTCCTTCAGGATGTCCGCCGCATAGACCTGGTTCGCTGAAATGATCTTCAGCACGAGAAACTCCAGGAGACCCTTGCGGATGGCGGTGAATTTTTCCTCGAGGCTCATGATGGTGTGGCGGCTAGCTACCTTTGTGTGGCAAGGTAGTGTAACAAGAAAAGGCTCTCGTCAAGTGTCTAATTGTTTTTTGCGGGCCAGACAGGCTTACGCCGCGACGGAACCCGGCCTTGAAATGCCCGTGCGGCCGGACAGGTTAGCGCCATGCGAATCACCCTCCCCCTCCTTACCGTCCTCTTGCTGGCCGCACCCATCGCGGGCTGCGCGTCCACCGCAACACCCGTCGCTGCTCCCCTCCCCTCCGAGGCCGAGCTGTGCACCATGACCGCGCGCTTCGCGCCGGTTGAGATCAAGGTCGACACCTCCGCCCTCCCCGCCCACGAGCGCCTGGCCCTCGCCAAGATGGTCGAGGCCGCCAAGATCATCGACGCCCTCTTCCTGCGCCAGGTCGGCCCGCTCAACGAGACCACCCTGAATCAGCTTGTCCGCGACACCTCGCCGCTCGGCCGCGCCCGCCTTCACTACTTCAGCCTCAACGCCGGCCCCTGGTCGCGGCCCGATGCCCAGGCTCCCTTCCTTCCCGGCGTCGGGCCCAAGCCGCACGGGGCCAATTTCTACCCCGAGGACACCACCCGCGAAGCCGTCGAAGCATGGATCAAGTCCCTCCCGCCCGCCGCGTCGGCCGAGGCCACCGGCTTTTTCACCACCATCCGCCGCGACGCCGCCGGCAAGTTCATGACCGTGCCCTACAGCGTCGAATACCAGCCCGAGCTCACCCGCATGGCCGCCCTGCTCCGCGAGGCCGCGACCGCGACCACGCAGCCGACCCTGAAGAAATTCCTCGAGCTGCGCGCCCGCGCCTTCCTCACCAACGACTATTACCACAGCGACATGGCCTGGATGGAGCTCGACGCCACGATCGAGCCGACCATCGGGCCCTATGAGACCTACGAGGACGAGTGGTTCAACTACAAGGCCGCCTTCGAGGCCTACATCGCCGTGACCGACGCGAGCGAGACGGCCAAGCTCGCGCGCTTCGGCGCAGAGCTGCAGAGCCTTGAGGACAAGCTGCCCATTGATCCGAAGTTCCGCCGCGCCAAGCTCGGCGGCCTCTCCCCCATCCGCGTCGTCAACGCCGTGTTCACGTCGGGCGACGGCAACCGCGGCGTGCAGACCGCCGCCTTCAATTTACCCAACGACGAGCGCGTCGTCGCCGCCAAGGGCTCGAAGCGCGTCATGCTGAAAAATTACCAAGAGGCCAAGTTCGCGAACGTGCTCCAGCCCATCGCCCACCACGCGCTGTCCGCCCAGGACCAGCCGCTCGTCGCGTTTGACCCGTTCTTCACCCACATCCTCATGCACGAGCTGATGCACGGCCTCGGGCCGCACAACATCACCGTCGGCGGCCGCGTCACGACGGTGCGCCTCGAACTCAAGGAGCTGAACAGCACGCTCGAGGAGGCCAAGGCCGACATCTCGGGCCTGTGGGCCCTGCAGCAACTCATGGACAAAGGCGTCCTGGACAAGACACAGGAGCGCGCGATGTATGTGACTTTCCTCGCCTCCACGTTCCGCACGCTGCGCTTCGGCGTCACCGAGGCGCACGCCAAGGGCATGGCGCTCCAGCTCAACTGGCTGCTCGACACCGGCGGCTTCACCATCGGCGCGGATGGACGCTTCGGCGTGGACTTCACGAAGGTGAAGGCCGGCGTCGCCGGGCTGACCACCGAGATCATGACTCTGCAGGCCACGGGCGACTACGCCCGCGGCAAGGCGCTGATGGACCGGCTGGTCGTCATCCGGCCTGCCGTGCAGACCACGATGAACCGGCTCGCCGATGTGCCGGTGGACATCGAGCCACGGTTTGTGCTGGAGTGAGACGATACCCCTACACACCCCGCCCTATCGGGCACCCCTCTTCATAGAGGGGACTTAGCTGCGTGTGCTTGAAATCCCCTCTATGAAGAGGGGTGGCGCGCAGCGACGGGGTGTGTGGGCTGGGCAACTAAGCGTTTGAAATATGTGAGTTAGCGCAGCACCAACTCGAAGAGCGTGGCGCTGAGCGCCGGAACCTTGAGCGCGGCGGTGCTCGCCTCGCTGCGCTGGATGTCCACGACGCGGGGCTGGCCGGGGGCGTTGTGCGCCTCGGCGTTGAGTCCCGCAATGGACCAGCGCACGGCGGGCCCGGCGGGCGTGAGGCCGGCGGCAGAGAGATTCACGCTGACCTCCTCGTTGGTCGGGTTGACCACGCTGAGCGTGAGCGTCTTGCCGTCCTTGGTCAGGGCGGCGGCGACATCGAGCGGGCCGAAAGTCTGCGCAACCAGCAGGGGCGTCTGCCCGAACTTCGCGCGGTAGAGCTGCAGCACAAGGCCGGTCGTCTCCATCTCGGCGGTGACGCGCGTCGTCTTGATGGCGCCGATGACGTTCACAGTCTGCGCATAGTGGGCCATCTGGATGAGGTCGCTCTGGCGGTAGAATTCATGCAACCCGGCGGCGACGCCGAGACCGTCCTGCAACTCGTAGATGCAGCCGAGCTCGCCGTAGGCCGACTCGCGGTGCCAGAAATTCCATTCGTCCATCGTGATCGGGATGAGCTTGCCCTTCAGGTTGGGCAGGCTGGCCTGGAGCGCGCGGTGGCCCTCGGCTTTCTTGCGGATGGACTCGCGCAGCAGGCCGACATGGGTCAGCAGGTCGGTGCGGCCGGTCTTGTTCCAGGGCACACGGCCGCAATAGAAATGCTCGGAGAGAATCGACATGTGGTCGGCGCAGTCCTCGAGCATGATGCGGGAGCAGGTCTTGCCGGATTTCGCCTGGTCGGGATCGTTGCCCTTGTTAATGGTGGTGAGATCTCCGACCGCCGTGAGGGAAAGGGCCGGATCGACCTGCCACATGGCCTCGGCAAAAAGATTATGTTTCAGCGTGTAGTGCTGCATCTGCATGAACCCGAGCTGCCATGGGCCGAACATCTCGTTGCCCACGCACCAGAATTTCACGCCGTAGGGCTGGGCGTGGCCGTTCTTCACGCGCCAGCCGCCGCCGATGGTGTCGGCCCCGCGGTTGCAATACTCGACCCACTGCGCCGCGGAGTAGGCGTCGCCGAAGCCGGTGTTGGCCGCGACCATCGGCTCGGTGCCGACCGCGCGGCAGAAGGCGATGAACTCATCCGTGCCGAAATCGTTGTGCTCGACGCCGGTCCACGCCGGGTTTTTGCGCGGCGGACGGCGGTCGCGATCGCCGATGCCGTCGCGCCAGTCGTAGCCGCTCGCGAAGTTGCCACCCGGCCAGCGATAGACCGTGCCGTTGAGCTGCTTCAGGAGCGCGAGCGTGTCGCGGCGCATGCCCTGAACGTTGTCCGACGGCATGAGCGACGGCGGCCCGAGCAGCACGTCACCGCTGAGCACGCGGATTTCCAGCATCGCACCCTTCTCGATGCCCGCCTTGGGCGTGAGCGCGAAAGTCTGCTTGGCAAAATCGGTGCCGGCGAAACTTAGCTTGGTCGAGGCGCGGTCGGCCGCGCCTTCGCCCCAAACGAACGTCACTTCAATCTCGGCTTTGCCACTGAGCGGCTTGGCCCAGACATAGCCGTCGTATTTCAGACCGGCGACCACACCGAGATCACGCTGACGGAGACCCGCGCCGGCGTTGACGCGGGGCGAGTGACTACCGACGAAAGCGCCCTCCTTGACCATCGTCACCGCCGCCGCATCACCGATGACCTGCCACGGCGAGGCGCCGACGACCGGGAAGTCGCTGTCCTTGAGATCGCGGTAAGGCGAGTAGTCCGCCGTGATGGGGAAATAAAATTTCCTGTCCTCCAACATCTCGGCCCAGATGCCGCCGTAGATGCAGCGGCCGAGGTGCTCGATGAACTGCCCGTAGATGTAAGGGTTGATGGGCGCGCCGGTCTTGGCGGCGTCCACCTTGACCTCGATCGAGCCGGCCCGCAGCGCGGCGAGCGGTAAAAGCAGCAGGGAGACAAACAGGGACAGTTTCGGGGATTTCATGGGGAATGAGCGGGGAGCTGCGAGCAGGAAGCTGTAAGCCAGAGGGTAAGCCTCAAACTTGAAACCCGATGACGGTAACGGCGAGCGAGATTCCGTGACTAATCATGTGACAGAAAAGTAGCGTGCGGCTGCACGCAGCGATAAGCACTAAGCTTTAAGCGCTAAGCCAGAGCCAGAATTCCGAGCTTAAAGCTTATCGCTTTCTGCTTACCGCTTCTCCCTCACTTCCCCTTCGCCACGTTGCTGCGACCGGGGTTGCTCTGCCGGGTTATCTTGGAGTGATTGCTGCCGTTCTGGCGGATGCCGTGCGCGGCGGCGAGGTGGGTGTGATTCTTGTTGGTGGCGGCGGCCGCACCGGCGCGTTGGGCGAAGATGGCGTCTCTAAGTTGTTTTGAGCTCATGGCTCAGAGGGTATTCACGACCAGCGAAGTAGCGAAGACCTGAGTCGGGATCGCGCCTGCGCCAGTCAGATCAATTTCCGCAGCGACCCCTTGCTCACTTCCGGCCGTTCCGCTTGGGCGGCAACTCGCGGATGAAGGCCCACGAAACCTCGGCCACTTCACCCGTGTCGTAGCTCACCTCGAATCCACCTCGCGTATCCTCGTCGAGCACGACCTCGACCGGCTTGGCCTTGGCAGAAATGTGGTTCGCCTTGCGGATCGTCGCGTGCGGCTCGAGGAACGACAGCCCATCCTCAAATTCCACGTCGAACGCATCCTCCCAAGAGAGGTAGCGCACATGGGTGATGTCCACCATGTGGGCGGTGCCAAAGGGCTTCTTGAGTTGTTGATGGGCTTTCACAGGCGTCCTTCGCGTTTTAGTTCTTCAATGATCTCTATGAGCTTTTGACTGGGTGTCCAGTCTTCCAATCCCTCCATGGTCTCAAGATTCACACGACCCAGCTTCCGGCCGCTGGTCTTCTTGACATGCACATGCGGTGGTTCGTGGTCTCCCTTCCACCAGAAGATGATGTAACCGCCCCGGCGTATCTTGCCCATGGCTCAAAGTGTGACCAGCACCGGAAATCAGGCAAGCCCGCGAATCCTACTCTCCGTGACCTCCGTGTCACCTCAGTGCTCTCTGTGACAAGGACCCCGCCTCCCACCCTGCCGCCGCCGGCCCGGCCGGTCAGCCGCGTCGCCGCCACCTGGACCAAGTTGCTCCCCCGCGCCGCCCTCGCCCGGAAGCTCCACCAAGCCGTCCGTCACGCCCGGCTCTCGCTGGCCAAAGCGAAGACCTGAGTCGGACCACGCCTGCACGCCCGTCACATCAATTTCCGCAGCGGCCCCTTGCTATGGGGGGCCGAAGCCCGAAAGGTCAACTTGACCCGAGGGATTTGCCCTGTAATTTCCCGGCATGAGCTTGCTGGAATTAGAGAAGGAAGTGCAGAAGCTCCCCCCCGGGGAGCTCGCCACTTTCACGCGCTGGTTCGAGGAATACGCCGCCAGCCAATGGGACTATCAAATTGAGCGCGATGTCGCCGCGGGCAAACTGAACAAACTGGGCCAGAAAGCTGACGCCGTATTCGAAGCGGGTCAGTGCACTGAGCTGTGAAGCATTTTGCTTCGCCTGATTTCTGGTTTCACTACCGGCTCCTGCCGGAAAACATCCGCGGGATAGCCGACAAGAACTTCGTCCTGTTGAAGGCGAATGCCCGTCATCCCTCGCTCCGCCTGAAGAAGGCCGGGGACTATTGGTCGGTGCGGGTGGGCCTGGGTTATCGTGCGTTGGGAAAAGAACGGCCGGAAGGGATTGTCTGGGTCTGGATCGGCTCGCACGCCGACTACGACGCGATGATCAAGTAAGCTCGGCGAAGGCTCTGTGACAAAACCCCACTCTGCCACAGCGCCGCACCGGCCCGCCTGTCATCCGTGTCGCCGCCACCTGGACCAAGCTGCTCCCTCGCGCCGCCCTCGCCCGGAAGCTCCACCAAGCTGTCCGCCACGCCCGGCTCTCGCTGGCCAAAGCGAAGACCTGAGTCGGACCACGCCTGCGCGCTGGTTGCATCAGTTTCCGCAGCCCGTAACTTCGTTTCAGGCCACTGATGGTGAATAGCTAAACACTTTTCTTTAAAATCTGCTCTTCAACTTTTCTAACACCTAGTGGTGAAAGTATCACAAACTCAGTTTCCTCGTCGTAATCGACTAGGTTATCCTTGTCTAAGGCTGCTAGCACCGCCTTCCGAAACATACTGATGACACTATACTTCGTCCAAGCAAACAGGTCTTCAGCTAAGGCCCCATGATCGTGATTTGAATAAAGAAGGAGAAGAACCTTCTGTTTGAAATCCAGATCATCCCGCAGCACGCGCTTCCTTCCAGCCACTTCCCAAATATCAACAAGTTGTCTGGTCGAGACCGAATCCACAAGATCCTGCGCCTCGTCTAGTGAGAGGTTGTGGAAAATCCTGATTAACTCACAGACAATCCAATCGCAGCCAGTCACGAGAACATACGAATCGAGACGATTGGCATCAACATCCCCACCGACATGACCAATTCCACGCTTATTTCTCAAGGTGTAGAGATATACAAGAGCACGAGGGATGACTATGCGCAGTGACTCATTGCCGGATGTCACTGGCTGTTGCCCTAGACTCGCACACGCCTCAACAAAGTTAGGAATCTTGGCACCGAACGGCACATGTGCGCCGGTCAGTTTCTGCTGGAGAAAGCGCAACGTTGTCTCGCAAAACTTTCCAGCACTAAGTCCAGCAGCGTCAAACTTCGCTTCGCTATGACGCGTTTTCAGGTCACGATAGGAATTCAGGAGCTTTTTCCGGAAATCCGAAGGGATCGCCGCTAGGGCGCTATCAAGAGAATCTTTAGGCTTGGACATATTGATACTGGCTGTCGCCGTTCTTGTTACGCTTCAGGCGACCGAGTCGAAGAAGTCTCAGAAGTGAGGGGGAACATTCGTTTGCTTTGATATGATGCCCAAGCCGCTCGGATGCATCCTTCGTGATGTCACCAATTGTCTTAGGGGCGTTGAAGAACCCTTCATCAAGGAATTTCAAAATAATACTATGCGCTCCGTGACCACCGCTACGGTTCTTGTCACTCTGTGATTTCTCGACAGGTTTACTCGGGACCCGACTCTGATTTTTCTTCTTTTTCGGAGCCCCGGTGTCAGTGGCTGGAGCATCTGCCGGAGGTTCTCGAGTGACATCAATTTTTGCCAGCAATGCGTCTACAACACGTAGCTGAACAGCCTCAGACTTAAAGGCGTTCACAACGGCAGTGATTTCTTTCAGGTTAGCTATCAGATCGGCTATTTGAGACATGATTTATGTGAGTTGAGGTTAAGAAAAAGGCGCTTTCCCGTCGGGGAAAGCGCCTCGAAGTTCTAGGTGAGACTGAAGAGTCCCAGGTCCATTGGCTTAGTAGTCCATGCCGCCCATCCCACCCATGCCGCCGCCACCGTGGCCGCCACCGCCGCCCGCGGGGGCCGCGGACTTCTCGGGGAGGTCGGTGATCATGCACTCGGTGGTGAGGAGCAGGCTGGCGATCGAGGCCGCGTTCTGCAGCGCGGTGCGGGTGACCTTCGTCGGGTCCACCACGCCGGCCTTCACGAGATCCTCGAACTTGTCGGTC
>JAHFTH010000066.1 GCA_023269445.1 Lacunisphaera sp. | reverse complement strand
CATTCCGGTTTATTTGTTTTTCTTTTTGCTCTCAAACGGCGACCCGACGCGGGCCCTGCCCGAGCATCTGCCGTTTCTCAAACAGGAGCAGCGCGACGACGTGGTGTTTCTCGTCCGCGAGTTTCTCGGCATTCTGGTCGCCTTCTTCCGCGGTCAGTTGCTCATCGGACTCATCATGGGTGTGCTGCTGGCAACGGGCTTCTCGATTGCCGGGCTCAAGTTCGGCCTCGCGATCGGTCTGCTGACCGGACTGCTCAACCTCGTGCCTTATCTCGGCTCCATCCTCGGTCTGAGCGTCGCCCTGCCCCTGGCCTTCCTGCAACCCGAGGATGGCGGCCTGCGCCTGATGGGGATCTGCATCGGCGTGTTCGCGGTGGTGCAGGCCCTCGATGGCTGGTTGCTCACCCCGCGCATCATGGGGAAGCAAACCGGCCTGCATCCCGTGGCGATCATCGTCGCCGTGTTTTTCTGGGCCAAGGCTCTTGGCGGCATCCTCGGCATGATGCTCGCGGTGCCGCTCACGGCGTTCTTCGTGACCGCGTGGCGGCTCGTCCGGCGCAAGTATTTCACCGCGTCCTGACGCGCTCCGGCCCATGCCTTGGGAAGTGCGCTATGGAGACGGCGTGGAGCTGCCGCAGATCGGCTGGTGGCTCGATTCGCGCAGGGCCAAGCACCGCTGCTTCGTCTCTCATGCGCACGGCGACCACATCGGGCCCCACCGGGAGATCGTCGCGACGCGGGCCACGGCCAGCCTGATGCGCTTGCGCGTCTCAGGTAAACGGCAGGAGACGATCCTCGACTACGGCCAAGCCTGGCCGGCGGAATTCGGCTGCGAATTCAAGCTGCACCCCGCCGGACATATCTTCGGCTCAGCCATGCTCGAAGCCGCGACCGAACACGGCACTTTGCTCTACACCGGCGATTTCAAGCTCCGCCCCAGCCTGGCCGCCGAGCCCTGCGTCGTCCCACGCGCCGACGTGCTCATCATGGAGACAACGTTCGGGCTGCCCAAGTATGTGTTTCCCCCGCAGGAGCAGATCGACCGCGACATCGTGGCTTTCTGCCGCACCGCGCTGGACGAAAAAATCACCCCCGTGCTCTACGGCTACAGTCTCGGCAAGACGCAGGAGCTGCTCCAGATCGTCGGCCGCGCCGGCCTGCCCGTGATGCTGCACGAACATGGCTACCGCATGACCAAGCGCTATGCCGAGCTCGGCATGAAGCTCCCGCCCTTCAGCCTGCTCAACACGGGCAACTATGCGGGCCACGTCATCATCGCCCCGCCCATGACGGGCAACACCGAGCCGTTGACCTGGATCAATCCCAAGCGCACCGCCGTCGCCACGGGCTGGGCGCTCAATGGCAGCGCGAAATATCAATACGGTTGCGATGCTGTCTTCCCGCTTTCCGATCACGCCGACTTCCCCGACCTGTTGGCTTTCGTCGACCGGGTGCAGCCCAAGGTGGTCTACACCCTGCACGGCTTCGCCAAGGAATTCGCCGCCACGCTCCGCGCCCGCGGCATTGAGGCCTGGGCCATCGGCCAGCAGAACCAGCTGGATTTGTCGCTCGACTGATTTGTCTGATGTGGGAGCGAGCTTGCTCGCGACTCCCCGCATCGCGAGCAAGCTCGCTCCCACAAGATAATCTCTACCTCAACTGGACAAATTCTCGACGCCCGGCGCACCTTTGCCCATGGGTGGTGTCAGCAAAGCCGTGAAACTCCTTTCTTTTATTTCTTTCCTCTGCCTGCCCGGTCTGGCCCTCGCCGCGCCGTTCGTTGCCATCGGTGATGGCGAGACTTTCACCTACAAGGTCGGCTTCGGCATTTTCGGCCACGCGGGTGATATTGTCATCGCCGGCCAGAACGATGCGACTGCCGGACACGATTACATCCGCATCACCGCCAGCACCGCCACGCGTGGCTTCGTGCGCGGGTTCTATCCGTTCGACGACAAGGCCGAGGCGCTCATTGACCGACCCACGGGCCGGCTGATCAGCGTGAAGGAGACCGGCAACGAGCCCAAGCGTGCCGTCAACAATGAATTTCTGATCGATTACGTGAAACGCTTCGGCACCTTCACCGACCATGTGCGCACGAGCCGCAGTGTGGAGATTCCGCTACTCGACGGTAGCGACCCCATCGACCTGATCAGCGCGCTGGTGCAAACCCGCGACTGGAACCTCAAGATCGGGGAGAAACGCGAGGTGGTCGTCCAGTTCGGCCGCGATTTTTATCCGCTCTCCATTTACGCCGAGGGCTACGAGGAGGTCCGCACGCCCATGGGTAAATACAAGACCCTCGTGCTCGTGCCGCGCATGGAGAAAAACCCGAAAGGTATTTTCAAACGCGGCGGCGAGATCAAGGTCTGGATCGCGCAGGACGGCAGCCGTCTGCCGGTGAAGATGCAGCTGAAGCTTGGTTTTGGCACGGCCGCGTTATCGTTGAGCAGCTACAAGGCCCCGGCGAAATAGGTTTTTGCAGGGTGAGGGCCCGAACGCTCGATCCAGAAACGCCACGGCTTGGCCGCCCACACCGGGCCGGCGTAGTCCACCCCGATCCGCGGACCGGACCTGATGCTGCCACGCGGCGGCACGATGCCGTGGTCTTCCAGATGGAGGCCGGTGGCGCGAGTAGCGATTACCCCATTCAGGTCTCGGTCGATGCCCAATCGCTTTGTGAGCCGCCCCGGTCCGCGCACTGTAGCCAATCCGCGAATCAGGACGGCCGCCGGGTAACCGGCGGGGCCGGTCACCAAATTGAGCATCTCATGCATGCCATAGCACAGGTAGACATACCAACGTCCGCCCGGTTGATACATGACCTCCGTGCGCTTGGTGCGACCTTTGCTCGCATGACAGGCCAAGTCCTTTTCGCCGTCGTAGGCCTCGACCTCTGTGATCAGGTAGGCTTGGCGACCGTGGGCTGTCGTCCTGACTAACACTTTGCCCAGTAGCCACCTTGCCAAGACGACGGTATTTTTGCCCTGCAACTCAGCCGGAGTGATTACGCGTCGCATCCGAATGGCTTAAAAGGCCAAAACCGGGCTCGCAAGCCACCTCTCGTCGGGCAAAATCTGGCTCGGCATCGGGTTTTATCAGGCAAAGTAAATATAGCCTTGATTACCCCTGCCCGACTCCCCTTATTTCGCCCCTTTGAACTTATGAAAGCCACTATCAAAACGCAGGGGAAGCAGTTCTCGGTCAGCGAGGGCGACATCCTCATCGTGGATCGCTATCCCAAGACGGAAACGGGTTCCATGATCCAGATCAACGAAGTCCTCGCCGCAGGCGAGGGCGAAAATTTCAAGGTCGGCACTCCCTTCCTCACCGGCGCCTCGGTCACCGCCAAGGTCCTCGAGAACAAGCGCGCCAAGAAGATCATCGTCTTCAAGAAGAAGAAGCGCAAGGGCATGGAGCGCAAACGCGGCCACCGCCAGGAGCTCTCCGTCATCAAGATCGAATCCATCACCGTTTAAGCACCCACTGCCATGGCACATAAAACAGGTCAGAAATCCTCCAGCAACGGTCGCGACAGCCATTCCAAGCGGCTGGGCGTGAAACTTTTTGGCGGCCAGAAGGTTCTCGCCGGCGGCATCATCGTCCGTCAGCGCGGCTCCAAGCACCACGCCGGCAAGGGCGTCGGCACCGGCCGCGACTGGACGCTGTTCGCCCTCCGCGACGGCACGGTCGAGTTCGACAAGGCCCACCGCAAGGTGAACGTCGTCTAAGCTGACGACCTCTCTAATCTTTCAGGCGCACCTTTCTGGTGCGCCTTTTTTTACTTTCAACTGTGGGAGCGAGCTTGCTCGCGACTGTTCATTCTCGCGAGCAAGCTCGCTCCCACAAAGCCAACTCAGCCTCGTGGCTTGCCCGTCCCGGCTTTTTCCCACTGACTCCCCCCATGTCCGACCGACTCAAGGATCTCCAGCGCCAGCGCGCCCTCGCGCAGGAGCAGCTCGCTTGGCTCGACCGGGAGATCGCCCGGGAGACGGGTGGCCAGTCCTTGCCCGCCCCTGCGGTGATTGCGCCCCGGCCCACGGCCACCTCATCAGTCGCGAGCGATACGGAGGTCGAGGCGGAAAAAATCCTCGAGCGCTTCCGCCACACCGAGCATCCCGTGAGGGACGAGGTCAAGCGCGGCTGCTTTATCTACTTCTTCGCCGCCTTCGGCCTGCTCATCCTCGCGCTGATGGGCTTCTATTTCGCCCGGCGGCACTAACTGGCCGGGCTCTCGGGCGTCGTCTGCTGCAGGGACATCTGCTGCTCTTCCGTCTCGTCCAGGCCCATGTCCGAATCACCGGCCGCCCGGGGATTGGCCGAAGTCTGCAGCCACGCATCAATCTGGCGCGGCGAGAGCACATCCGAGGATGGCAGCTCGTCGAGCGACTTGATGCCCACGAATTCCAGAAAAGCGTCGGTCGTGCCGTATTGGATCGGCCGGCCCGGCAGATCCGCCCGGCCCACGATGTAGACCAGATCGCGCTCCATGAGCTTGGCCAAGCCCGCATCGGCCGACACACCGCGAATCTGCTCAATCTCGGCGCGCGTGACCGGCTGCCGATAGGCGATGACCGCCATCGTCTCGAGCGACGACGGACTCAGGCGCACCGGCGGCGGCTCATTGCGCAGCAGGCGCACCCACCGGGCAAAACGGGGATGCGTGACCAGTCGCCAGCCGGTTGCGCCCTCAATCAGCAGGGTCTCGCTGTCCCCTGCCCGCAACTCCAACGAGATCGTATCCATGACCTCGCGGATCTGCGCTGCAGGAATCAAGGTCGGCACATCGCGATAAAATTCATCGTCCTCCACTGGCGCGGGCAGCACCGGCTCGTCCAGCGGGGCTGGTTCTGCCGCCGTATCGGGATTGGCTCCCGGCTCCACGCTCTCCGCTCCCTGCTCCTCCAGCGGCAACGCCGTGGCCTGCTCGTGGAAACGGGTCACTGCCGTTTGGATGTCTTTGACTGAAAGCGGACCGTTCGAGGCGAACAGCATCACTTTTAAAACGCGCTTGAGATCGAAGGCCATGCTTGGAAGGCCTCAGTGAAAGCCCCGGTCTTGCGCGCTAGCAATCCCGAAAAATTAGGCGGGTTTTCGGCTAGCCGCCGCGGTCAGCCCCGGCTATTTCTTTCCGCCTATGACCTGGGACCGCTTCAAGTCGCTTTACTACACCAACGCCCGGCTCGGCCTCTCGCTCGACATCAGCCGCATGCCCTTCCCCGACGATTTCCTCGCCGGCATGCAGCCGAAGCTCTCGCAAGCCCTCGCCGACATGGCCGCCCTCGAGGGCGGCGCCATCGCCAATCCCGACGAGCAGCGCATGGTCGGCCATTATTGGCTCCGCAACGCCGAGCTGGCACCTACTCCCGAGCTTCGCACCGCCATCACCTCCACTCTCGAGGCGATCAAGGCCTTCGCCACCAAGATCCACAAAGGCGAGATCGCCGCTCCGGCGGGCAAATTCAAGGAAGTCCTCGTCATCGGCATCGGCGGCTCGACCCTCGGGCCGCAGCTCGTCGCCCACGCCCTCGGCCGGCTCAAGGGCGGCCGCGACAAGATGCGCGTCAGCTTCTTCGACAACACCGATCCGGACGGCATGGACTACGTGCTCAAGGAGCTCGGCAGCCGCCTCAAGCAGACTCTCGTTGTCATCATCTCCAAGTCCGGCGGCACCGCCGAGACCCGCAACGGCATGCTCGAGACCCAGGTCGCGTTCAAGGCTGCCGGCCTAGATTTTGCCAAACAGTTCGTCGCCGTCACCGGCGAGGGTTCCAAGCTCGATCAGGTCGCCGTCATGGAAGGCTGGCTCGCCCGCTTCCCGATGTGGGACTGGGTCGGCGGCCGCACCTCCGAGTTCTGCGCCGTGGGCCTGCTGCCCGCCGCCCTCCAGGGCATCAAGATCGACCAGATGCTCGCCGGCGCCGCCGCGATGGACGAGGTCACGCGCAAGATGGCCCTCCGCGACAACCCCGCCGCCCTGCTCGCCCTCATGTGGTATTGGGCCACCGACGGCCGCGGCACCAAGGACATGGTCGTCCTCCCCTACAAGGACCGCCTGCTCCTCTTCTCGCGCTACCTCCAGCAACTCGTCATGGAGTCCCTCGGCAAGGAACTCGACCTCAAGGGCAACGTCGTCAGCCAAGGCATCGCCGTCTACGGCAACAAGGGCTCGACCGACCAGCATGCCTACGTGCAACAGCTCCGCGAGGGCGTGAACAATTTCTTCGTCACCTTCATCGAAGTGCTCAAGGACCGCAACGCCGACACCTCGCTCGAGGTCGAGCCCGGCGTCACCAGCGGCGACTTCCTGCAGGGCTTCTTCCTCGGCACCCGCGATGCCCTTAGCGAAAAGAGCCGTCACTCCATCACGATCACGGTCAACGAGGTTTCACCCCGCTCGCTTGGCCAGCTGATTGCCCTCTACGAGCGCGCCGTCGGCCTCTACGCCTCCCTCGTCGGCATCAACGCCTACCACCAGCCCGGTGTCGAGGCGGGCAAGAAGGCCGCTGGCGGCGTCATCGCCCTCAAGCTCAAGATGGCCGCCGCCCTTCAGGCCGCCAACGGCCGCGAGTTCACGGCCGACACCCTCGCCGCCCAGCTCGGCTCGCCCGACAAAGCCGAGCTCGTCTTCAAGGTCCTCGAGCACATGGCCGCCAACCCCGGCAGCAAGGTCGTCAAGACCGTGCGCAAGCCCTGGTCCGACTCGATCTACGCCTGGAAGGCCTGATTTGCCATTCCTGCACACCCCGCCCTGTCGGGCACCCCTCTTCATAGAGGGGACTTTGGCTGCGCAGTTTGATTCCCCTCTATGAAGAGGGGTGGCGCGAAGCGACGGGGTGTGTTGGAATCCCCACGGAACCAATTTACCTGGCCAGCATCCCACCTTCCACGTTTACCGAAACGACAGTTGCAGACCTCCGATATAGTCGTATTAACCCATTCAGTCATGTCCTCCCCGCGTAAATCTCTCTTTGCCCTCCTCCTCACGCTCGTGCTCCTCGGTCTCTCGGGTTGCGTCGATCCCAAGCAGGACTCGTCCATTCCGTGGAGCCGTCCCGCTTCGTGGGAAGGCCGCATCCCCGGCATGACCGGCAACTAAGCGCCCGCGCTCTCGCGGCCGACCCCGTGCCGGCATGAATGCGCCAGCCGCCAACCCCTCGCTGACGCCCCAGCCCGGCCACCTCTACGTGGTGGCCACGCCCATCGGCAACCTCGCCGACCTCACCGATCGCGCGCGGGCCATCCTCGGCGCCGTCGATCTCATCGCCTGCGAAGACACCCGCACCACTGGTGCGATGCTCAACCGCCTTGGCCTGCACCGCGAACTCGCCGCCTACCACGAACACAACGAGACCGAGGCCGCCGACCGTCTCGCTGAGTTCATCGCGCAGGGCAAATCTGTCGCCGTCGTCAGCGACGCCGGCACCCCCGGTCTGAGCGATCCCGGCTTTCGCATCGTGCGCGCCTGCCGCCGCCGCGGCCTGCCCGTCGTCCCCGTGCCCGGCCCCAGCGCCCTCACGGCTGTGTTGTCCGCCGCCGGCCTGCCGACCAACGGCTTTCTCTTCGCCGGCTTCCTCCCGCCCAAGTCCGCCGCGCGCATCGCGTTCCTCACCAAATACCGTGACTTCGACTACACGCTCGCGCTCTACGAAAGCTGCCACCGCATCGACAAGTTCGCCGCCGAGATCGTCCAGGTGCTCGGCCCCGGCCGCGTCATCTGCATCGCCAAGGAAGTCACCAAGCTCCATGAGACCTTCCACGTCGGTCTCGCCGGTGACGTCCAGACGAAGCTCGCCACCGCCAGCCTCAAGGGTGAATTCGTCGTCCTGATCGCGCCCAGCGATTTCACGCTGTGAATCGCAGCCTGCCCTGAGGAAGACTTGAAATAGTCCGTCTCTGCGTCCTCTGTGTCTCTGTGGTTAAATCATCCCCCGTCGCCGTCATCGATATCGGCAGCAACTCCATCAAGGTCCTCATCGCGACACGCGACCGGATGGGCCAGCTGAAAGCGCTCAAGTCCCGCACGCTGGACGCGCGCATCAGCACCGGCATCAGCTCGGACAAACCCGTCTTGAGCGAGGAAGGCATGACCCGCGGCCTCGGCGCCATCCGCGAATTGCTGGCCGAGGCCAGCGAATACTCACCCTCCAAGATCCACCTCGTCGCCACCAGCGCCGTGCGCGACGCGACCAACGGCGCAGTCTTCCGTCAGCGCGTCAAGACCGCCACCAAGCAGGATATTCGCGTCCTCACGGGCGATGAAGAAGCCAACTACATCGGCCGCGGCCTGATCTGCGATCCCGAGCTTGATGAGTTGCAGGATTTCTACGTCTTTGACCTCGGCGGTGGCAGCCTCGAGTGCCTCGCCTTCAAGAAGCGCAAGATCAAGCAGGCCGTCAGCCTCCAACTCGGCTGCGTGCGATTGACCGAGAAATTCCTCAAGAATCCCGCCGCGCCGCTCGTCATCGACGAGATCACCCCGCTGGCCAAGCACGTGCGTGACGAACTCAAAAAGAGCGGATTCAAGTTTGCGATCACGGCTCCCGCCGCGGTCTTCACCGGTGGCAGCATGAGCACCGTGCGCGCCATCAAGGGTGCCCGGCATCAATTACGGATGGAGGATACTCCGGCGGTCATCGGCACCGACACCCTGACCGAGATGCTCGACGAGCTCGCCCCCTTGACGCTCGATGGCCGCAAGGCTCTGCCCGGTATGCCCGCTTCACGCGCCGATGTCTTCGCCGCCGCGCTTGTCACGATGGTGACGCTGGCAGACTACGCCCACGTGGACCGCTTCCACCACTCGTTGTATAATCTTCGCTGGGGCTTGGCCGCCGAGACCCTCGACTAGTCCTCGCCGTGGCCAAACGCGACCGCTCCGTCCCCGCCCCTGCAGCGCCCGCGACCACGAGCCGCGTCTCGTTCCGACTCGCCCTCCTCGCGCTGGTCGTGGCGGTGGGCCTCGCCTACTGCAACACGCTCAACGTCCCGTTCATTTTCGATGACTTCCCCACCATCGAGAAGAATGAAACCATCCGCGACCTGACCGCACTGGACCGCGTGCTGCAGCCCCCCACCGAGGGTGGCTCGGGGGTGTCCGGCCGGCCGTTCGTCAACCTGACGCTCGCGCTCAACTACGCGATCAGCGGCCTGAAACCTTGGAGCTACCACCTCTTCAACATCCTCATCCATGCACTGGCGACGCTCACGCTTTTCGGCCTCGTCCGGCGCACGCTACTCCTTGCCTCGTGTAGGAGCTTGCTTGCAAGCGATGGAGAAAACATCGAATCGCCTGCAAGCAGGCTCCTACAAGAAAAGGCACTCTATGTTGCCTTTGTCATCGCACTCCTCTGGGCCGTGCATCCGCTCCAGACGGAATCCGTGACGTGCATCATTCAGCGCACGGAGACGCTGTTCGGGCTATTCTATTTACTAACCCTCTACTGCTTCACCCGGTTCACCGAATCCCCGGAGCGCAATGCCCGAATTCGCTGGGGCGTGCTCAGCGTCGTCGCCTGCACCCTCGGCATGGCGACCAAGGAGGCGATGGTGACCGCCCCCGTCATCGTCCTGTTGTATGATCGCACGTTCATCAGTGGCAACTTCCGCAGCACCGCACGCCATCGCTGGCTTTACTACGGGATCGTCGCCACGTGGGCCCTGCTGTTCTATCTGTTGCAAGGAAACCCGCTGCGCGGCGGCACGGCTGACTACGAAAAGGTCACCTCGTGGGATTACTTGCTCACCCAATGCCGCGGCATTGTGATCTATCTGAAACTGTCGCTCTGGCCGCATCCCCTGATCCTCGACTACGGCACCGTCATCACGCGCAGCCTGTCAACCGTGGTGCCCCAGGCTCTCCTGCTGGTGGGCCTCGCCGCCGGAACAGTCTATGCGCTTTGGCGGCGGCCGGTGCTCGGGTTTCTCGGCGCGTGGTTTTTCATCATCCTCTCGCCCAGTTCGAGCGTGGTGCCGCTCGTCACGCAGACCATCGCAGAACACAGGATGTATCTGCCGCTCGCCGCGATCATAGCCCTAGGTGTCGGTCTGTTTGCCCGGCGGGCTGCAGCACTGCTTCTGCCCGTAGGCGTCACGGTCGCCCTTGTCGCCGGGATTGCCACGCTTCAGCGCAACGCACTTTACCGAGACACCCGAGCAATGTGGTCAGCGAACCTCGTGCACTGGCCGGAGAACGAGCGTGCCTACGGTGGCCTAGCTACCGCTGCGGACGAAGCCGGCAATTTCACCGAGGCGGTGGACTACTACGAAGCCTTCCTTGCACACCGCCCAGACGACGTAGACATTCGTTTCAACTACGCACGCGATCTCGTGAAGGCCGGGCGACGACAAGACGCGCTCACGCAGTTCGAGCAAGTGCTTCGCCTCATGCCGGAAAATACCGAGGCCCGCACCAATCATGCCGCCAATCTGCTGGCGCTCGAACAATGGGGTGAAGCCACCCGCCAGCTGTCGCTCGTCCTGCGCCCTGGCAAAGGCAACCCCACCGACAACTTCAACCTCGCCGAGGCCCTCAAGAAGGTCGGGCGCGGGCCCGAGGCACTGGTGCAATATCAAAAGGCCCTGGCGCTTAAACCCAAGGCCCGGGCCGGCTTCATGCAGTATCGTTATGGCGATGCATTGCGGCAGGAAAATCGTTACGCCGAAGCAATCGCAGCCTATCGGGCCGCCGTCGCCGCCCAGCCGGACCTGTTCGCCGCCTGGATGAATCTGGGCGGCTCACTCATGCTGCAGGAGCAGGTGGCCGAAGCCATCCGGGCCTACGAAGGCGCCCTCCGCGCCCAACCGGGCGACCTCGCCGCGCAGAAAAATCTCGATTTCGCGCGCAGCCAGCTGCCGCGGTAAGGGGTTGCTGCTCCCGCCAAGGGAGTCGCTGGTTTTCAGCTCGGCGGCCAACGCTACGCCTCGCCGCGCGTCCGGCCTGCCGCCCATGCCGCGTTGCGGATCTTGTCGCGCGCCAGATCGGCGTCGTGCTGGTCAACCTTGGATTTTATCCGTTTCCGCAGATCACTGATCATCGCCTTAAAATCCTTCGGTAGCGGCGCGGTCAGGTCCATGGTCTTGCCGTTCACCGGATGCGTGAACACCAGATGCTCGGCGTGCAGCATCACGCGGGGTGGCACGGCCATCGCGGGGTTCGGTTTCCACCCGTAGGTCGGGTCGCCCAGCAACGGGTGACCGAGCGACTTCAGGTGCACGCGAATCTGATGCGTGCGACCGGTGTGAATGCGACACCGCACGAGCGCCGCCAAGGCGCCGAACTTTTTCTCCACCACCCAATCGGTTTTGGAGGGACGTCCGCCCTCGCCCGTCGTCATCCGATGCCGATGCACGGGGTGACGGCTGATGGCGCTGTCGATGGTGCCTCTGGCTTCCTGCGGAACGCCGGAAACCAAGGCCACATATTCCTTCTTGAGCGTGCGCGAGGCGAATTGATCGGACAGCGCGCGGTGCGCGGCGTCGTGCTTGGCCACCACGAGCAGGCCCGTCGTCTCTTTGTCGAGCCGGTGGACGATGCCAGGACGCTCCACGCCGCCGATGCCGCTCAGACTGCCGGCGCAATGCGCCAGCAAGGCGTGCACCATCGTGTCCTCTCCGGTGCCGACCCCCGGATGCACGACCATGCCCGCTGCTTTGTTGAGCACGATCAGGTGCTTGTCCTCAAAGATCACGTCGAGCGGGATGTCCACCGCCTTGAGCTCGGCCGTCTTCACCTCGGGAAAACTGAACTCGAGCGTCTGGCCGCTCTGCACATCGACGGCCTGGCTGATCACCTTGCCGTCGAGCTTGACCAGTCCCGCTTCAAGCGCCCGCTGGAACGCCATCCGGCTGTGCTCGGGAAAAGCCTGCGCGAGCACCTTGTCGACGCGTTCGCGACGGCGATCCGGGGGGATAGTAAATAGATGAGTGCTCAAGAAATTGTGACAGTAACTCGCTTTGGCTTAAGAAGCCTAGAAATTCCAGCAACCATGAGAAAGGATGCTCCGACCCATATAATCGTTAGTGGAACCCCGGTGACTGGAGCTAGATTCATACCCGTGTCATGAGCGACTTCATCCATCGCGGCCCTTGATGACGAAGTCGCTTCTACCTCGGAGATGAATCCGTCGTGATTCAGATCAAAGCTATTGTAATTTGCCCACATCTCTTGTCGGCGAAGTTCAACAGCCAAAAGCAAAGCTCCGTAACACAGCAGACACGTCACACAAAACAGCAGAAACTGAGGCAGACGTCGTTCGCGTCTGAACTTGTTGAGGCAAAGCACAGCAAACGGCAGTGCTAGAGCACAAATATATAGAACCGAGGACGTCATGGTGAGCTGCTCACGACCACCGCATCCAACTGGTCCAGCCACGGCTTCTTCTGCGCGTCGGACAGGAGCGCGACCTCGAAGCCGTTGCGGGCGAGTCGGGCGAGTTCCTTCCGGGTGAAGCCGCTTCGCTCGGCCAGCGCGACGTAGTCATCCGTCAGGGTGTTGCCAAAGGAGATCGGATCGTCGGTGCTGATGGTCACCTTCACGCCGGCGTCGAAGAGCCGGCGGATGGGATGATTCGCCAGCGTGACTCCGGGCATGAGCTTGTGATTGCTGATCGGACACATATCGAGCGCGAGACCGCGTCGTTTAATCTCGGCCACCACTGCCGGATCTTCGATCGACCGCACGCCGTGCTCAATGCGTTGCGGCTGCAATTCATCGAGGATGCGCTGCACAAAATCCGCGCCCATGAACTCCCCGGCGTGCGCCTTGGTATATTTGCCCGCTTTGCGCGCTGCCGCCCAGTAAGGTGCCGTCCAGCTTTCCATCGGGAAATTCTCCGTGCCGTGCAGGTCCACCCCGGCCAAATCCTTCCAGCCGAGGGCCTCCTCCAGCACCGGCCTCATCTTCGGTCCGGCCCCGTTGTGATGGATGCCGAGAAACACGCGCACCTCCAACCCGGCGGGAACCGCCGAGCGGATCGCCGCCAGCACCTCGCGCCCGTTCAAGCCGCCAAACTCGATCACGCCCGAGGCGAAGCTCGTCTCGACGTATTTGACGTTCTGCGCGACATGCTTCGCGAAGATCAGCTTGGCGGCCTCGTGGTAATGCTCGGGCGAAGTGAACCAGGAGAAAGCCATGTCGAGTAACTCGGTTTCAAAATGGGCGAAGTCGCGGAACTTGAAATCCGGTGACCACGACGCCGGCGGCTTCGCAAACTCGGGGCGCACCCGTTGCAACAGCTCCAACGGCAGCGCCCCCTCAAGATGCAGGTGCGTCTCCGTCTTGGGCAGCGCCTGGATGAACGCTGGCAGGCTGGAATCAGTCGCGGGCATCGGGCTCAACCTTTCTTCAGCAACTGGTCGGGATTCAGTTTCTTCAGCGCGGGCACGACGAACAGACCGTCCTTGCGGATGAGTTTCCCGTCGAACCAGATCTCGCCGCCGCCCCACTCCGGCCGCTGGATATTGACCATGTCCCAGTGGACGACCGACTCGTTGCCGTTGCCGGCGCGCTCGTAGGCCTTGCCGGGCGTGAAATGGAAGGAGCCCGCGATCTTCTCGTCGAAGAGGATGTCGCGCATCGGCTCGGTGATGTGCGGATTGAAGCCGATGGCGAACT
>JAHFTH010000256.1 GCA_023269445.1 Lacunisphaera sp. | reverse complement strand
GGCCGAGGCCCTTGAGCATTTCGCGATAGCGCTTGGTATTCCGCCAGAGCCGCTCGAGGTGCTGGGGCTCAGTCTGCATCACGTCGAGCGCGGCGGAGGCGGTGGCGGCCATGCTGGGGCTGAGGGCGGCGCTGAAGAGGGTCTGCTTGGAGTTGGTGCGGAGATACTCGATGAGCGTGCGGGAGCCGGCGACAAAGCCGCCGGTGCTGGCCATGGACTTGGAGAGGGAGCCGCAGATCAGGTCCACCTGATCGTTGAGCTTGAAGTGGTCGACCGTGCCGCGGCCCTGGCGGCCGAGGACGCCAAAGCCGTGCGCGTCGTCGAGCACGGTGAAGCAGCCGGCATCCTCGCCGATCTGGGCGAGCTCGGGCAGGCTGCAGATGTGGCCTTCCATCGAGTAGACGCCCTCGACGACGAGCATTTTGGGCGTGTTATGGGGGAGGCTCTTCAGGATCTGGCGCAGGTCCTCGGGGTTGTTGTGGCTGAAGCGCTCGACCGTCGCCATCGAGAGGCGCGTGGCATCGACGAGGCAGGAATGAATGTTTTTGTCCGCGAGGATAATGTCGCCCTTCTGCGCGAAGGATGCGACCGCCGAGCAGCAGGAGATGTAGCCGGCGACGCTGACATGGCAGGCCTCGCGGCCGAGGAAGGCGGCGATTTTTTCCTCGAGGGCGACATGGTAAGCGCGTGAACCGTTGGAAATGCGGGCACCGGTGGGGCTGGTGCCCCAGATCTTGGCGGCGGCCCCGCAGGCCTCGATAACCTTGGGGTGGAAGGAGAGCCCGAGGTAGTCGTTGCTGGAGAGCATGACCATGTCGCGCTCATTGAGCCGGATGCGGGTGCCCTGCTGCGCCTGGATGGCGTGGTAGTAGGGCTTGTATTTCAGCCGCATCTTCGTCGCGTAGTCATCCTGGGCGCGTTCAACGATGGCTTTCTTGGTCTTGGTGAAAAGGGAGAGGGCCATGGAAATTTGTGGGCCGACTAGACGTCAGTTGGCAGGCCTTAGCAACCGCAAAGCCGGTTCAGCCTCGACGGGACAGGGTATGCATCCAAGCGGTAAATTCCGCGGCGTATTCGGGCCAGGACTTGAGCTGGCGGGCGCGGGCGGTAGCGGAAAGTGCGGCCAACTCATTCGGGTGCTGAAGCAGACGACGGAGCGCGGAAACGAGACTGGCCGTGTCCACTGTGGCGAGCGGAACGCAGCCACCACCATGCGCCGATTCACCAAGTGCCCCGAGTCCCGAGCAAACGCAGGGTTTGCCGTAGTGCAGACTCTCCAGCACCGGCATGCCGAAACCCTCGATCAACGAAGGATAAACCGTGAAGCTGCACGCGCGGTAGGCGGTGTGGAGTTCGGCTTCAGGCACTGAACCATCGAAGAGCAGCGATCGACCGGCACTTTTGAGCTCGTTGATGCGGGCCAGCGCCGGGCCGGCGGTATCAGCGCGGGCGAGGCCGATGAGTTGCAGTTCGAACGACAGGCCCTCCTGCCAGAGCGTTTCGCAGGCGTCGAGCAGGGCGAGATGGTTTTTGCGACCTTCGATGGTGCAGACGCACAGCAGGCGCGGTGTGGCTGGCCTCGAAGCGGCTTCGGTCGCAAGTGCCGCCGGGCGGTCGATGCCGAGGTGAATGGCGTGAACGGGCGGAGGATGGGCGACGCCGAGCCAGCGCCAGTAATCGCGCAGGCAGGTGGCGGAATCTTCCGAGATGGCGACGATGCCATCGAACAGGAGCAGCTCCCGCAGGTAGGCCGGAAAGCGGGCGACGGTGCCGGGCGGGGTGAGCTCGGGGAATTTCAGAGCGATGGCGTCGTAGAAGATGGCCACGCGCGGTCCGGCCACAACGGAGAGTAATTCCGGTAGGTGCGACCCGACTTTGGCGGAAAATAATTCCGGACAAATCAGGCCAGAGGCTGCCGGCAGGGCGGGTTTGCGGCCGAACCACCGGCGGGAGGCGCCGGATATTTTCTGGGCCAGCGTCCACTTCGCGCCGCGCGATTTGCCGGCCCCGCCGCTGCGATCGCGCAGGACGGACACTTCACCGGGCGCAAGCGACCGCCAGCCGATCAGATGCGGATCATAGCAGATGGGCGTCGCGAGACCTTGAACGCGAAGCTCATCGAACAACGTGCGGCAGACGCGCTGGATGCCGGTTTGCGCCGCCGTGTGGCTGGTATGCGTGGCGTCGAACAGCAGCGGGGGCGGGGTGCTCATGGGCTGTCCTCGATGCGGAGCCGGCGGATGGCAAAGGACAGGGTCTTGGCCGGTTCAACCAAGCCGACCAGGGTAATGGTGATCAGATTGCGACGCTCCGCCACCAAGGGGATTTTGAGGAGCCACGGGGAAGGCCCGGAAACTGTGGCGGTGAAATCCGCCACTCCCTCGGCGTGGCGGGTGAGTTGCCATTCGCCCGCCGGCCAGCCGGCCTTCGCGCGCGGCGCGAGCTCGAGTAGCAGGTTGCTCGAAGAATGGGGTTGAATCTCCAGCGCGAGGGAACTCTTGGCCTGGTCGGGCACGCCGTTGAGCGGAAAGACGCCGCTCAGCTTGAAGACCCGGTTGCTTTTTTGGAGCAGCGTGAATTCACGGCCAGTGAGCAGGCGCGGGGAGTTGGCATCGAAGGTGTCGGCCCAGTCGTGTCCGACCAGAATGGCCGCGGGCGGTGGGATCTCATGGTCCTGTTCGTTGATGACGCCGTTCCGCAGATAGCCGCCACTTTCCTCGCCGCGGGCGCCAAAATAGATGTGGCTGTCGGCCAGAAAATACGCCGACCACATGCCATGGAAAAACGCCATGCGAAAGGTGGCGGCTTCGACCAGCACCGGGGCTTGGTGCAGGGTGGTGCGCGATTGGTCGCGGAGGGTAAACCAGTCAGCGGAGATCACCTTGCGATCGCTCCACTTGTAGATGTCGCGGCAGTTCATCACCATGGCATAGGCGAAAAAGATGATGAGCGCCCCGAGGGCGGGGGTGGCCAAGCGGCGTTTGAAACCTGCACTCTCCCGGTGGCACCAAAGAATTTCCACGGCGGCCACGGGGAAGGTCAGGGCGAAGAAGATGCCCGAAAATTGCACGGTCTTCTGCCAGCCGTAGGCAAAGCCGGTGAGCAGCGTATAGATGAGCAGGACGAGACTGCCGGAAAGTCCGGCGAAAAGACCGAAGCGATCGCGGCTGCGCCCGACGATCAAACCGAACGCTCCGATGATCAGCGCACTCAGGGGCCAGCCGAACCACCATTCCAGCTCCTTGGCGCCGGAGATATTCAGGGTGATGAGGGCCGGGATATATTCTGCGAGATCGAGGGGATTGAAAAGATTGGCCCAGTTGGCATCGGCGCGGGCGATGGTGAAGGAGGCAATGAAGCCATGCACGGCACGGATGGTCGTGGCGGGATTGAGCGCCACGCCGGCGAGGAGCACGGCGGCGGCGAGCAGGCCGGTGCGCCAGAACGAGCGTGGTCCCTGGGTAAACCACGGACGCAGCCAGAGCAGACCACAGGGCAGCAGCACAAACGGCCCCATCTCGGGATAGCTGCAGAGCAGGCCGTGCAGGGACAGCGCGGCCAGCGTGGCCCAAGCGGTGAATTTCACCCGGGCCGCTGCACCGGTCCGGATGGCACGCTCAACGGCGATGATTGTCGCCGCTCCGGTCAGCGCGCCGAGCAGGTTCGGCAGGTTGGCGTTGCCATAAAAAAACACAAAGATCGGTTGCAGGCCCACGAGGGCGGCTCCGGTCAGCACGGCCGGCTTTTCCGTCACGAAGGTGCGGAGCGCGAGATAAACGGTCGCGCACCAGACGACGGCGAGGCTGGCGGTAGCGTAGAGATAGAGTTTCAGCGGGGAAACGCCGATGACAGAAGAAGCCAGCGCCAGCAGGGCCTCGGCACCGATACGGCCCCAGGCGGGTTTCCAGCCGATCAGCGCACCAGCCTGATTCGTGAGCGGCTGAATGGCACTATTGACCGGCAGCTCCATATAAGTGTGCCGCTTGAGATGCTCGGCGGCGGAGATCCAAAAGAAACTGTCGTGATTGCTCGTGCCATCGTAGAACAGTGACGCGGGC
>JAHFTH010000255.1 GCA_023269445.1 Lacunisphaera sp. | reverse complement strand
GGCACGGGTGAAGGCGGTCTTCCCCTACACGATCGCGGAGCGGCCCGTGTCGAAGGGTTACGCGGCGTTCAAGCTCGTCCCGATGCCTGCGGTGCTCGAGCTGCCGCAGGGCACGATCCGCTCGACGCTGTTGCCGCACGGCTGGATCAACACGCTGGGGCTGGTCTTTGAGGAGAAGTCGTCGGGCAAAAAATTTGCTTACTACAACGACTGCAAGCGCGTTCCGCCCGAAGCGGTGGCGCTGGCCAAGGGCGCGGACGTGGTCGTGCTCGACGGCCTGCGGCCAGAACTACACCCGACCCATATGAACATTGAGGAGGCTTGCGCGGCGGCCGCTGAGATCGGTGCCCCGACCAACTACCTCACGCACCTGACCCACCGAATCGAGCACGCGGAATGGAGCGCCAAGCTGGCGGCTCGGGGCGTGCAACTGGCTTACGACGGGCTGCGGCTGACAATGTAGGAGCGGGTTTACCCCCGACTGGCCTTGTCGGGCATGAAGCCCGACCTACACCGAGACGCGCGGCCGAGAGTCTATGACGTGGCGTAGAAAACAGCGCTTGCTTTAAATCCCACTGAACGAGTATGAATTTAAGCGAACCTCCCATGAAGCTTTCCAAACGCGGCGAATACGCCCTCCGCTCCCTGATCAACCTCGGCATCGCCGCCAAGGTGGGACGGAGTCTGGTCGGCGTGGCCGAGCTGGCCAAGGCGGAGGACCTGTCGGTCAAGTTTCTGGAGCAGATCATCCAGCAGCTCCGGGAGGCCGGTTATGTGCAGAGCGTGCGTGGCAAGCATGGTGGCTACCGTCTCGGCAAGCCCGCCGCGCGGATCACCATTGGCAGCGTGGTCCGGCTGATTGACGGCCCGCTCGCCCCCATCGGCTGCGTCAGCCAGACGGCCTACGAGCCGTGCAATTGCCCCGATGAGGCGCACTGCGGCCTGCGGATGCTCATGCTCGACGTGCGCAACGCCATCGCCGCCATCCTCGATCGTTACACGCTCGCCGACGTCGTCGAGGTGACTACGCGCAAGCTGGCCACCAGCGGCCGGCCGTTGCCCTTCAGCGCCGGGGTGCCGGTCGCCGCACGCAGCAAATCCAAATCCGCCAAGGGGCGCGGCGCCCGCACCAGCCCCACCGAGGGCGTCATCCATCAACTGTTGGGAGATTACGCGATATGAAGCGCGCGCTAATACTTTTGCTGGCGGTGCTGGGCGCTGCTTCCGCGCTGGCGGAGAAGGTCACGTTGCGCGTCGGTTATTTTCCCAACATCACCCACGCTCAGGCCGTGATCGGCAGCCACTCCACCCGCGAGAAACACGGGTGGTTTGAGCAGCGCCTCGGCCCCGACGTCACCATCCAGTGGTATGCGTTCAACGCCGGTCCGAGCGCGATGGAGGCGATCTTCGCCGGCTCCATCGACCTGACCTACGTCGGCCCCAATCCCGCGCTCAACGCCTTCATTCGTTCGCAAGGCGATGAAATCCGCGTGTTGGCCGGCGCCGCGCTCGGCGGGGCCGCGCTCGTGGTCCACGGTGACGGCCCGATCACCCAGCCGGGTCATTTCAGAGGCCTGCATCTCGCCACGCCGCAACTGGGCAACACGCAGGATGTCGCCGCGCGCGCTTGGTTGAAACAGCAAGGCTACAAGACCTCCCTGACCGGGGGCGATGTGCTCGTGCTGCCGACGGCGAATCCCGACCAGCTTTCGCTTTTCCAACAGGGCAAGCTCGACGCCGTGTGGACGGTCGAGCCGTGGGTCTCGCGGCTGGAACTTGAGGCCAATGGCCGGGTGTTCCTCGAGCAGACGGACGCCGTCACGACCGTGCTGGTGACCAGCGTGAAGTTCCTGAAGGCCCATCCGGCCTTGGCTTTGAAATTCAAAGCCGCGCATCAAGAGCTCACGGCGTGGCTGAATGCTCATCCAGACGAAGCTCGGGCACAGGTGCGCGCCGGCCTGAGTGCCGAGATGAAGCGCGAGATGTCCGCGGCCATCGTGACGAGCGCGTGGCAGCGGCTGAAATTCTCCGATCAGGTGACACAAAAGCAGTTTGAAGCCCTCGTCATCGATGCCCAGAGTGTCGGGTTCCTGCGCAACGCCATTCCCCTCGACCGATTGTTTTCCAACCAGCCATGACCCTCGCCCACGGACTCTCCGCCCCGACCTCGGCGCACCTGGCCATTGAGAAGGTCTCGAAATGGTTCGAGACGTCGCGCGGTCCGGTGCATGCGCTCGACAACGTCAGCCTGCAGGTAGCGGAGGGGGAGTTCGTGTGTCTGGTCGGGCCCAGCGGCTGCGGCAAATCCACGCTGTTGAACATGATTGCCGGCTTGGAGATGCCGGGGCAGGGCAGCGTCGTGGCCGCCGGCCAGCCGGTCAAAGAGCCCAGCCGCGCGCGCATGATGATGTTCCAGGAAGCGGCCCTCTTCCCGTGGCTCGATGCCTTTGGCAACGTGATGTTCAGCCTCAAGCGCAAGCCCGGGCTGACCGACGCCGAGCGGCGCGACGTGGCGGAATATTACCTCAAGCTGGTCGGGCTGGAAAAATTCATGCACGCCAACATCCATGAGTTGTCCGGCGGCATGAAGCAGCGCGTGGCCCTCGCCCGCGCCCTCGCGCCCAATCCCCGCGTGCTGCTGATGGACGAGCCGTTCGCGGCGCTCGACGCCATGACGCGCGAGCAGCTCTACGGCGATCTCCAGCGCATCTGGAAGCAGCGGAATGTCACGATCGTGTTCGTCACGCACAACGTGCGCGAGGCGGTGAGCCTGGGCGACCGGGTCGTGCTGTTCTCGCCCCATCCCGGGCGCATCCGCGAGGAATTCACCGTCACCCTGCCGCGGCCGCGCGACATAAACAGCGTCGAGGTGGCGGGCTACGCCACGCGCATCACCCGCGCGCTCAAGGACCACATGGAACACGGAGCCGGCATCTGATGAAGCGCTTCCTGACCGCCTTGTTCTTCTTCGTGCTGCTCATCGCCGCGTGGCACTGGGCGTATGCGCGGCGCATCTGGTCGCCCGTGCTGGTGCCCTCGCCAGAAAGCGTCGTTCGCTACATCTGGGAGATCGCCCTCGATGGTTCGTTGTGGTCCAGCACCGTCGTCACGATGAAGCGGCTGGTGGCGGGTTATTTCATCGGGTTGCTCGCGGGCGTGCCGCTGGGTTTTCTGACGGCGCGCGTGCAGGCGCTGCGCGACACGGTGGGCGTGCTGGCGCTGGGCCTGCAGGGGCTGCCGAGCGTTTGCTGGGTGCCGCTGGCCTTGCTCTGGTTCGGCCAGACGGAGTCGGCGATGCTCTTCGTGGTGGTCATGGGCACGCTCTGGTCGGTCATCCTCGCGACCGAGACCGGCGTGCGGAACGTCAACCCGATCTACATCCGCGCGGCCCGCACGATGGGTTCCAGCGGTCTGCACACGTGGGTGAACGTGATGCTGCCCGCCTCGCTGCCGTTCATCGTGAGCGGCATGAAGCAGGGCTGGGCCTTTGCGTGGCGGTCGCTGATGGCGGCCGAGATTTATGTGACGATCATCACCGGCTTCGGCCTCGGCCACCTGTTGCACTACGGCCGCGAGCTGAACGCCATGGAACAGGTCGTCGCCATCATGCTGGTGATCGTGCTCATCGGCCTGCTGGCGGACAAAATCCTCTTTTCCCCCTTCGAGAAATTCCTCCACCGCCGCTGGGGCACCGAAAAATAACCACCGGAACCCCTCCCAAGGTTTGCGCTTTTCCCGAGATTAACCATCAATCACAACCTCCAACCCCACGATCATCATGGCCAAGATATACAACGACATCACCGAGACCATCGGCAACACCCCCCTCGTGCGCCTCAACCGCACTGCCGCCGCCCACGGGGCCCAGGCGGAAATCCTCCTGAAGCTCGAATTCTTCAACCCGCTCTCGAGCGTGAAAGACCGCATCGGTTTTTCCATGATCGATGACGCGCTGAAGTCCGGCAAGATCACCAAGGACACCGTCCTGATCGAGCCGACCTCCGGCAACACGGGTATCGCGCTGGCCTTCGTCGCCGCCGCCAAGGGCCTCAAGCTCATCCTCACGATG
>JAHFTH010000254.1 GCA_023269445.1 Lacunisphaera sp. | reverse complement strand
ATTGAACCGCTTCCAGCAGCTCAACTCGGTTAAAATCCAAGGCGTCGGTCCGAGTGTGGACGGAGCCCTCAAGAAATTGGAAGCCAAGGCGAAGGAAATCCTGCCCGCCGGCTACTCCATCGATTACGGCGGCCAGTCGCGCCAGCTCCGCTACGAGGGCAACGCGCTCTGGTCGGCTGGCGGGCTCGCGCTTGTCTTGATCTTCCTCGTGCTCGCCGCGCAATTTAACAGCTTCCGCGATCCCTTTATCATTCTCTTCGGCTCCGTGCCGCTGGCGCTGGTCGGAGCGATGCTGCCGATCTTCCTCTGGAAGACTTCGCTCAACATCTACTCGCAGATCGGCCTCATCACGCTGGTCGGACTCATCTCCAAGAATGGCATCTTGATCGTGGATTTTGCCAACACGCTTCAAGAGCAGGGTGTGGCCAAGCTCGACGCGATCCGTCGCGCCGCTGCCACCCGCCTGCGCCCGGTGCTAATGACCTCCGCCGCCACGGTGTTTGGTCACCTCATGCTTATCTTCGTCAGTGGTCCCGGTGCCGCCGCCCGTAATTCCATCGGCTGGGTGCTCGTCGTCGGTATGGCGACCGGCACAATCTTTACGCTCTACGTCGTGCCGGCCTTCTACGTCCTCATCGCCAAGGATCACGCTAAAGTCCGGGTTCCCGCCCCGGTTGCCGTTTCCGAGCCCATCCTTGCCAAATAATTCCGCTTCCTTTACATGAAACCACTTATGCGTCTGACCAGCCTACTTCTCGCGGGAGCGAGCTTGCTCGCGATCCTGCCCGCCCGCGCCCAGCTCAACGACGGCAAGCCCGATCCGGATTTCAAGATGCCCCCGCGGCTCGATTTGGAATACTCGCTCGCCTTTGCCCTCGATAACAACTTCGCCATCCGTCAGGCGAAGGAGCGCATCCGCCAGCAGGAAGGCGTGGTCTTGGAAGTCCGCTCGGCTCAAATCCCCAACGTCTCGGCCTCGGGCGGTTACTCGCGCAATTCCGACGACGTTTCGGTCAACGGCCGTGACTATGCTTGGTCGGTGGACATCACGGCCCGCCAGGTGCTCTTCGCCGGCGGCGGCGTTACCGCCAGCGTCAAGAGCCAGCAGCTCACCCTCGATGCCGCGGTGCTCGCCCTCAAGGCTGTCATCAACGACGCGTTAGTGGACGTCCGCATCCGTTTCTTCACCGTGCTGCTCAACCGCGAGAAGATCAAGGTGCAGGAGAGCAACCTCGAGCTGCTCCAGCGCCAGTTGCAGGACGTGAAGAACCGCTACGAGGCGGGCACGGTCTCCAACTTCGAGGTGCTGCGCGCCGAGGTCGCCGTGGCCAACGCCCAGGTGCCGCTCATCACGGCCCGCAATGACTACCGCCTGTCGATCGAGACTCTGCGCCAGACGCTGGGCTACGTCACCGCGACGGACGAAGATTTGTCCGCGATTCCGGAATTTTTGGGCAGCTTGGAATTCAAGCCCGCCAGCTTTGATCTTCGCTCCGCCCTCACCACGGCCCGCGAGCAGCGGCCCGACCTGCTCCGGCTCGCTCGCCTGACCACCGCCGCCGAGGAGGGCGTGACCGCCCGTCGCGCCAACTATCTGCCCAGCATTTCGGCTTTTGGCTCCTATGATTGGCGCAAGGCCCCGGCTTCCAGCACCAAGTCCTCGCTCGACGGCTGGACCGTCGGCTTGCAGTCGCAGTGGGATATCTTTGATGGCCGCGCCACCGCCGGTCGCGTCGCCCAAGCCCGTTCCTACTTGGAACAGGCCAGGCTCGCTCTGGCCGAGGCCCAGTTGACCGTGGACGTCGATGTGCGCCGTGCGATTTCCACCTTCCAGCAGTCCACCGAACTCGCCGAGGCCTCCAAGAAGGTCGTCGAGCAGGCCGAGGAAGCCGTCCGCTTGGCCAATACCCGCTATTCCGCCGGCACCGCCACCCAGCTTGATGTGCTCACCTCGCAGGTTGATCTCACCACTGCCCGGCTGAACCAGTTGCAGGCCTTCTACAGCTACAACGTTTCGGTCGCCGTCGCACGCCGGGCCATGGGCTTGGCCGACGAGCTGCGCCCGGCCAAGGAAATCACCTATCCGTAAGAAGTCCTGTAGCGGCGGTCTATGACCGCCGTCGAAGATATCCCTTGTGGGCGGGGTGCCCTCACCCCGCGAGGCATAGGGTCAGAATTGCGGGGTGAGGGCACCCCGCCTACAAATTACTCGCTACAGTTTTTCTTCGCGCGGCTAGTAACTTCAGCCACTCTCCTGTGTCCTTACCGCACCGCATGAAACCTGCCCGACTGCTGCTCATTTTCCTCGGAATTTTGCTGGTGGCTGGCGCCGTGGCGCTCGGGCTGGCTTTGACTCCCTCGGTGCAGCACTGGGCCGTCCTTCGCGCCGCGCGCGATGTGCCCGGGCTCAAGTTGGAGGTCGCCAGCATCTCGGCCGGCTGGTCCGGGGCTACGCTCCAAGGCGTGTCGGCGGAAAAGCAGCGCGTTGGGCTCAAGATTGAGCGGCTTGAGGCAGACTTTTCTCTCTTCAAATTATTGTTCATGCGACAGCTCGCCATCAGTCGGCTGAAGATTGATGGACTCGTGGTGGACGCGAGCCGGGTTTCCCGGGCAAAAGCCGAGGCGGCGGCCGCCGGCGCGCCTGCGGCGGCGCCGGGCTTGCTCGCGCGCGTAGTGCTGCCGGTCGACCTGACACTGGACGATGTGCGCATCGAGGGCCGGGCGTTGGTTTCCGGTGCGGCGAACCAACCCCCGGTGGCGGCGGAGTTCACGGTCAACGGCGGCAAATTCGCCCCGGGCAGCGAGGGCCTGCTCCAGCTCAATGCGACTTTGCGCAACCCCGCGCCGGACGCCGGCGTCGCCACGCTGCGGGTGCAGACGGGCCTGCGCGCCACGCTCACGGCGCAGCGCACCTTCAACAACGTCACCCTGACCACGGTCGTGGATGCTGAGGGCCGCGGGCTTTCCGGGCAGAACCAGTTGAAGATTTCCACCGAACTTTTTCGCACGACCTCCGGGGAGAGTTACGTGATCGGAGTGGACACGATCCTGCGCGGCACGACCGAGAATGTGCTGAAGGTGCAGGCCCGGCTGGCCGCGACCAACCGGCAGTATGCCGGCGAATGGACGCTCAAGGTGCGCACGCCGCAGTTGGAGCCGTTTTCCCTTGGCGGCGCACTGCCGGATTTTGACCTGAAGGGCGGGGGCGGCTTCACCTTCGACCCGGCCACGGCCGCCTTCACTCTGCAGGGCGGTCTGCAGGGACAGGTGAGCCGGCTGGAGACGTTGGAGCCGGCCTGGCGCGTCTTTGGCTCGCTGGCGATCGACACCACTTTCGATGTGGGCCAGCGGGACGGGATCATGGAACTGAGTCAGTTCAAGGCCGTGCTGACCGGGGCGAAGCCGGTTGCGGAAGTCCGCACCGTGGCGGCGATCCATTACGATCTGAAAAAGAGACAGCTGCTCGCGGATGGCGTGGCCGCGGAGAAATTGCTTGAGGTGAGCCTGCACGGCGTGCCCTTGGATTGGGTGCGCCCGTTTATTTCGACCGTGGATGTGTCCGGGGGTGATATCACCGGGCAGATTGACCTCGCCCGCGTGCCCGGTTCGGCCACGGCGGCATTGCTCGGGGGCCGCTTGCAGGTGGCCGGACTCAATCTCGTGCAAGCCGGCCGGCCGTTGCTCACGCATGCCGATGTCGCGGTGGAGGGCAAGGCGACGGTGGTCAACGGTCGCGTGGAGGCCCCGGTGCTGAATTTGAAGATCACGACCCCGACGGGGGATGCCTTCAACCTGGCCGGCAAACTCGCGGCGCAGACCGGGGCGGCCCCGGAGGTCGCGATGGAGGCGCACTACTCGGCCACGGCGGTCAAGCTGCTGACCCGCTGGTTGCCCGGTGCGCCGGTCACGGCGCAGGGCGACGTCAAGTTTGCCCTGCGGGGCGACGTGCTCGAAATCGCGCCGGGCAGCCTGCAGGTCCAGCAAGGGCCGGATAATTTGCTGCTCATCGCCACGATCATGCAGCCGTTCACCGTCGGGATCAAAGGGGACGCGATCGTGCCACGGGATGCGACGCAAC
>JAHFTH010000065.1 GCA_023269445.1 Lacunisphaera sp. | reverse complement strand
CGGATGGTGCCGGACATTTTCGAGAACAGGCCGCCGGTGGCACCGACATTGAACCAATGATCGACCGTGCGGCCATTGATTGAAGTGGTCGCCGACCTGACCCGGTAACCGGCGAGCAGGTCTAGCTTGGAAGTGTAGACGTAATACAGGTCCACGGCCTCACTGATGTCCCGATAATTGACGAGGGCCTGGCTATCGCTGTAGGTGCGGCGCAGGTAACCGCTTTCCGAGGTCACGTAGAATTTGTCGTTGATGGGATACTTGAGGTTGAGCCCGATTGGGAAGTTCCAGGAGCTGGTGCGCAGGTTCACCGCGCTGTCGGAGCGGGTCTCGCGGTAGGCTTTGACGGTCAGGGCACCGGTGGTGCGCCCGGTGCTTTTGTTCAACTCCAGCGAGAAATTCGGATTGATCGTGTCCTCATCCCTGAATTCCCCGTAGCGGACGAAATCAATCTTGGCAGTCGCGTTCACCGCGATGAGACCGGCTCGGCGCTGCAACTCGGCACCTACCTGCGCGGTGACCGTGTAATCGCCCCGGCCCACGGGTTCGGAGAACATGTTGTCGCTGTAGCCGTAGGCGAGGCTGCCGAAGACAAACAGCTGGTTGCGCGTTCCGTCGAAATTCAACAGGGCCTCGGCGGGGGGCACCGCCGCCAGCAGCAGGGTGGCGAAGAGCAGAACTCGGGGGCAGACGGAGCGGGATGACAGCGGCATGTGGTGGTGGTCTTAGGTTCCGGGCAACCGGTCGGGGCTGACGACTATATTCGTCGGCGGGGTTTGGGGCACAGTGGGATTGGCGACAATTTCCTGGGTGCCACCGTCCGCGCCGGCGGCTTCGTTGTCGGCCGGCGCCGTGTCGGTCGGCTGATCCAGACCTTCCGCAGCCTTGCGCTCGATAATGTCGAAGGTAACTGATTTCTTGGCATTGCAGGCCATCTCCACGCGTTCGTCGTCACGTTGCATGGCCTCGCGCGGGATCGGTCCAATGGTGATGGTCGGTTCCTCGCCAACAGTGGCGCCCGGGCGGATGAAGGCCCGCTCACCGGCGTGGAGGATCTGACCGCCCACATCGCGTCCGTTGTAGCGGACGGTGAGATCGCCTTCGAGCAGATCGACAATCGTCTCATTGGGATTGGACTCGATGGCGACTTTACCGCCGCGGATATTGATCGCGGCATGTGGGGTGGAGTAAAGCATCGAGCTGCCGGAAACCAGTTGGCTGGTGCAAATGCCGATTGCGCCGTGGGAGAGGAAAACATCACTCTGCGACATCGAAGGTTCGTAGGGCGAATCCAGCTGATTGTTGCGTTCCGGGCGGAAGGGCTCCTGCACGAAGCGATTGATTTCCACCCGGGTGCTCTCATCCACGAACAAGCCGGTGCCGTTGGAGTAAACGAGGGCGTTGTGGGAGTTGGCCTTAGTTTCGATCACTGTGCCCGGGGCATCAAACGCCGTAGCCTGTCTGGCCGTGTAGATTTTGTCCCCGTTCTGAATCTGGGTTTCGCCCTTGGTTTCCGCGATGTAGACTTTGCTGGTCGGGCCCTTCTTCTTGCCGAGCTGGCGTTGGGCAAGGGAGCTCGGGACGGTGACGACGGTGACGGCGAAAGCAAGGGCGCTCACTAAAATCAGGCGAAGAGGATTTGTTTTCATGGCCGGAATAAATTTGCTGGCGAAAGAATGAAGGCAATAAGCAGTTTGGTATATACCCAGATACAACTAGGGTGTTACACCTATTACAAGGGGAAACCCGAGCGCTTTACTCAATTTTGCGTAAGTCATTAGACCAGAAAGTTTATCAGCCTACCTTTGACGTAAATAGTCCGCTTGATCGTCTTGCCTGTCAAGTGAGGTGCGACTTTTGCGTGCTGCACGGCTAGGGCCTGCAGTTCGGCTTCGCTCACTGCGGGATCGACCGTCACATCGCCGCGGTGCTTGCCGTTCACCTGCATGACGATGGTGATCGTGCTGCTCACGAGTTTGGTCGGATCGAAGCTGGGCCAGCCAGCGGCGGCGATCGAGCCGTTCTGCCCGAGCCGGGCCCACAATTCCTCCGCGAGGTGCGGGGCGTAGGGCGCAAGGATGCGCAGGAAGTCGAGCATCACGGCGCGCGGCAGGGCCGGTTCCTTCTGGAGCGCGTTACCGAGGATCATCATTTGCGAGATCGCCGTGTTGAATTTCAAGGCCTCCGTGTCCTCGCTGACTTTCTTGATCGTCTCGTGGAAAACTTTCTCCGCTTCCGGCGAAAGCGCACCGGTGTCGGTGATGCGCGGGCTGACCGCGCCCTCGGGGTCGAGACACTCGCGCCAGATTTTTTTCAGAAAGCGGTGCACGCCTTCGATGCCTTTCGTGTTCCAAGGCTTCATGGCCTCGAGCGGCCCGAGGAACATCAGGTAGAGCCGCAGCGAATCCGTGCCGTAGGCGCTGATGATGTCGTCGGGGTTGACGACGTTGCCGCGGCTCTTGGACATCTTCTCGCCGTCCTCGCCGAGGATGATGCCTTGGTGGAAAAGTTTCTTGAACGGCTCGGGCTGCGGCACGACGCCGAGGTCGAAGAGCACCTTGTGCCAGAACCGGGCGTAGAGCAGGTGGAGCACCGCGTGCTCGGCACCGCCGACGTAGAGATCGGGCACGTCCCAATACTTCTGCGCCTCCGGGCTGGCGATGGCGTTGGCGTTTTGCGGGTCGAGGTAGCGCAGGTAATACCAGCACGAGCCGGCCCATTGCGGCATGGTGTTGGTCTCGCGGCGTGCGCGCACCCACGCGTCGCCCGCGGGTTTCGCCTGCGTCGCGGGGACGCTGGCGCCGGTCGAGACGTTGAACCAGACCTCGAGCCACTCGGTGACGTTGGCCAGCGGGCTCTCGCCATTGCCACTGGGCAGGTAGGTCTGCACCTCCGGCAGCACGAGCGGCAGCGCCGCGTCGGGCAGGGGCAGGGCGTAGAGCGTGACGCCGCTCTCCGCAAACTTGACGGGTTGCTTCGGCAGATCCTGGCGCAGCGCGGCAGCGCTGCGGTAATCGGCCTCGCTGACCCAGACGATCGGGAACGGCTCGCCCCAGTAGCGCTGGCGCGAGAACAGCCAGTCGCGGAGCTTGTAGTTGATCGTGCCCTTGCCGATGCCCTTGGCGGCGAGCGCCGCGGTGATTTTCTTTTTCGCCTCGGGCCAGGCGAGGCCGTCGTAGCCGGGCGAGTTGATCAGGGTTCCGTCGCCGGTGTAAGGCAACGTGTCGCTGCCGTCGGCTGCGGCGATCACGCGCGGGATGGGCAGGTCGTAGCGCAGGGCAAACTCGTAGTCGCGCTCGTCGTGCGCCGGCACGGCCATGATAGCGCCGGTGCCGTAGCCCATGAGCACGTAGTCGGCGATCCAGACGGGCACGCGCGCGCCGTTGACCGGGTTGATCGCGTAGCTGCCGGAGAAAACGCCGCTCTTGTCCTTGGCGAGGTCGGTGCGCTCAAGGTCGCTCTTGCTCGCGGCTTTGAATCGATAGGCTTTTACGGCTTCGCGTTGCGCGGGCACGGTGAGCGAATCCACGAGCGGGTGCTCGGGCGCGATGACCATGTAGGTGCAGCCGAAGAGGGTATCGGGCCGTGTGGTGAAAATCTTCAGGTCGCCGAGCTTGGCGTCCTCGAGCTTGAACAACACCTCCGCGCCTTCGCTGCGGCCGATCCAGGCTTCCTGCATGCGCTTGGTCGAGTCGGGCCAGTCGACGTCCTTCAGGCCGTCGATCAGTTGCTCGGCGTAGGCTGTGATGCGCAGCACCCACTGGCGGAGATTGCGGCGCTCGACGGGATAGCCACCGACCTCCGACTTGCCGTCGACGATTTCTTCGTTGGCGAGCACGGTGCGCAGTTCCGGGCACCACCACACGGGACGCTCGTCCACGTAGGCGAGACCCTTCTTGAAGAGCTGGAGGAAAATCCACTGCGTCCACCGGAAATACTTCGGGTCGGTCGTGTCCACCTCGCGATCCCAGTCGTAGCTGAAGCCCAGCGCCTTGATCTGCCGGCGGAAATTCGTGATATTGTTCTGCGTGTTGGCCGCAGGGTGTGTGCCGGTTTTCACCGCGTGTTGTTCGGCGGGCAGACCGAAGGCGTCCCAACCCATCGGGTGCAGCACGTTGAAGCCGCGGGCGCGCTTGTAGCGGGCGAGGATGTCGGTCGCCGTGTAGCCCTCCGGATGGCCGATGTGCAGCCCGGACCCGGACGGGTAGGGGAACATGTCCAGCACGTAGTATTTCGGCTTGGTCGAGCCGTTCTCGGCGCGAAACGCCTTGGTTTTATCCCAGATTCCCTGCCAATGGGGCTCGATCTTGAGAAACTCGTATTCTTTGCAATTGGTCGCAGACATTCGTTAAACCCGTCACTGTGAGATATTCACCTATACCGTCAACTCTCCGAAGTCTGTATGCCAGCGTCTCTGTGATGGATATTTGCCGGCCAGTCGCCTAACCACTTCGGCGTATGTTCACCGGTCTCATCGAGGAAGTCGGCTCGGTCGTCACTTTCGCCCCCGCGAAGGACGCGTGGTCGCTACAGCTGGCGGCCAAGCTCGTCCCCTCCGACGTCGCCGTCGGCGACAGTGTCGCGGTCAACGGCTGCTGCCTCACCGTCACCCGCTTCGATGCCGGCCATCTGGGGTTTGACCTGCTGGAGGAGACGCGTCGGTTGACTAATTTCAGCGAACTCAAGCCCGGCTCCGCCGTGAACCTTGAGCGCAGCCTGAAGCCCGAGAGCCGGCTCGGCGGACATTTCGTCTCAGGCCACATTGATGCGCTCGGCCGCGTCGAGATCTTCGAAGCCCGCGGCAAGGACCACTATCTGCGCGTCGCTTCGCCCGCTGGTTCCGGCCGTTATCTCGTCAGCAAAGGCTCGATCGCCATCGACGGCATCTCACTCACGGTCGCGGAGGTCTCGGGCGATTCGTTCGCTGTGTGGCTTATCCCGCACACCCTGGCCGCGACGAATCTCCGCGAGAAGAAAACCGGCTCCGCCGTCAACCTCGAGTTCGATCTCCTTGCCAAGTATGTTGAAAAACTCACGGCGGGCCGGTCTGCTTAACCCGTGAACGTCCGCGAACAACTCCTCGCCCTCAATGAAGAGCTCCGCCGGCTCAAAGGCGAGGGCAAGCGCAGCGTGTCTGTGACTGAGGAGAGCATCGCGGAGTTGCGCGCGGCGATCGCCGGTGGGGTGGCCGTGGATTCTCACGCGGCGGATACCGTCCCGGCCTTTCCGCTATCTGTGGTCAGTGGAGTCAGGGAGGAGGAAGCACCGGTTCCGGTCCGCGTGGCTGTCGCGCCGAAAGCAATCGTGTCCACCATGCCCGCACCCACTCCGATCAAACTGCCCGAGGGCGACAAGCTCACCCGCTGGACCGCGCTGCGCGACCTCGTGCTCAACGACCCGGTCTGCCGCGCAAAAATTTTCCCGGGCAAGAAAGTGGTCTTCGGCGTGGGCAGCATCGATGCCGCGGTCATGTTTGTCGGCGAGGCTCCGGGAGGCGACGAGGAGGACCAGGGCGAGCCATTCGTCGGCCGCGCCGGCCAATTGCTGAACCGCATGATCAAGGCCATGGGTCTCGATCGCAGCCAGGTCTACATTGGCAACATTCTGAACTGGCGGCCCGACATGCCGCGCAACGAGGACGGCTCCCAGACCGGCAACCGTCCGCCCTCCGCCGAGGAAATGAATTACTGCCTGCCGTTCATCCGCGCGCAGATCGCGATCATCCAGCCGAAGGTGCTGGTCGCGCTCGGCAAGACCGCGGTGGACGGCCTGCTCGGCGCCGATCGTTTCAAGTCCATGGGCGCGGCGCGTGGCACATGGCACGCCTATGCCGACACGCCGCTGCGCGCGACGTATCATCCCTCATATCTGCTGCGCCAGGAAGGGCTGACCTCGGCGGCGGCCAAGAAGATCAAGCGCGACGCCTGGGAGGATATTCTCAGTGTCATGGAACGCGCGGCGCTCCCCATCTCCGAAAAGCAGCGCAATTATTTCCTGTGATGAAAGCACTTTTGCGGTTCGTGCATTTGTCGGACACACCCCGTCGCTTCGCGCCACCCCTCTTCATAGAGGGGAATCAAACCCACGCAGCCGAAGTCCCCTCTATGAAGAGGGGTGCCCGACAGGGCGGGGTGTGTAGGATCATCTGCGGTTTGTTCGGGCTCGGCTTGCTTCTCACCGCCCATGCCGCACCGTCGCCGTTTGATTTCGACCTGCTGCAGGCGCGGGCGAAAACCGTCGCGGCCCGCCCGTATGCCGTCACGCCGACGCGCGCGCCCGGCTGGTTGCAGGCCTACAATTACAGCCAATATAGCGATATCCGCTTCAACACGGACCATGCGTGGTGGAAGGCTGGAAAACTTCCCTTCCAGCTTCAGTTCTATCATCCGGGTTGGCTGTTCAAACAGCCGGTGCAGATGCACGAGGTGCTCGGCGCCAATGAGCAGCTCATTCCGTTTTCCACCGGGCTGTTTAATTACCTCGACGGTCTCGCCGCGGGCCGCCTGCCCCCTGACTTGGGCTTTGCCGGATTTCGCATCCACTATGCGCTGAACAAACCGGAATACCTCGACGAGCTGGTTTCCTTTCTGGGCGCGAGTTACTTCCGTTCCCTCGGTCGGGGCATGCACTACGGCCTCTCGGCGCGTGGTCTCGCGGTCAACACGGGCGAGCCGGGCGACGAGGAGTTTCCGCGCTTCGAGGAATTCTGGGTCGAGCGGCCCGCCGCTGACGCCAAGGTGATCACGGTGTTCGCCCTGCTCAACAGCCCGAGCGTCACCGGGGCCTACCGCTTTGTCATCACGCCCGGCATCGAGACGGTCATGGACGTGAAGGTGGTCGTGTATTTGCGCCGCTCGCCGGCGGTCGTCGGCCTCGCCCCGCTGACCAGCATGTTTCAGCACGGCGAGAACACCGGCTGGTCGCGCGATGATTACCGCCCGGAAGTGCACGATTCCGACGGGCTGTTGATGCAGAACGGCGCGGGCGAATGGATCTGGCGCGACCTGACCAATCCCGTCCGCACCCGCACCTCGACCTTTCAGGACAAGGCGCCGCGCGGTTTCGGCCTGTTGCAGCGCGACCGCGATTTCATCCACTACGACGATATCGTGGCCAACTACCACCTGCGGCCGAGCGCGTGGGTGGAGCCGGTCGGCGATTGGGGCGCGGGCACCATCCGGTTGCTCGAGATCCCGACGCGCGACGAGACCAACGACAATATCGTCGCCTGCTGGGTGCCGGCCAAATTGCCCGCCCTCGGCGAGCCGCTGGCGTATGAATACCGCCTGCACTGGTTCATGGATGCAACGGCCCGCCCGCCCGCCGGGCATGTGGCGTCCACCCGGCAGGGTGCCGTGCTGGATCATCCCGAGCGCCGCCGGTTCGTGGTGGATTTTGCCGGAGAAAATCTGGACCAATACGGGGCCAACCTCGAGGCGGTCGTGACCGTCGGTGCCGGCGCCAAGCTGGACAACGGGGTCTTCGTCCAGAAAATCGCCCCCCTGGGCGTGTGGCGCACGGCCTTCGTGCTCGTGCCCGACGGCTCCGGCCGCCCGGTGGAGCTCCGCTGCTTCCTCCGCAAGGATAACACCGTCCTCACCGAAACATGGAGCCATCTCTGGAATCCTTGAACACGTTCCGGCCGCGCACCGGCACGGCGGACCAGTGGAACGAAGCCTTCATCCGCGTGGAGGACTATCTCCGCGCGCACCGCGTGCACAACCGGCTGCAGCAAATCACGATTCTCCAGCGCGTCCTCGCCCGCGCGGCGCTGCGGCACGAACGCGAGACCACGCTCAACCCCACGACGCTGGCCGCCGAGGAAATCGACCACATGATGGACGAGTGGTTCGGCGAACTGCTCGGCGACAAGGCGCTGCCGCATGAACGTATCGCGGTCGAGGGCCGCGTCGCCCTGCTGCTGACGGATGGCGTGGAGCGCTGGCCTTACGCTTTTCTCGACGACCGGCATGTGCCCCCGGAGTTCGCGCAGGAAATGCAGCGTCGCACCATCCAGGCCGGGCCCGACATGACGGTCACCAGCATGGTGCCGCGCCCGATCGAGCTCGGCGCGCTGACCGAGGTGGCGGGCCAGACCTTCGAGCAGATCGAGAAATGGCCGATCCTGCGCGTCACCCTGTTGTGGGCCGTGTTCCTCTCGGTGCTGGCCCTCGTATTCTACGCCACCCGCTGAGCCATGACGAGCCAACACACCCCGTCGCTTCGCGCCACCCCTCTTGATAGAGGGGATCCAACCCCGTGTTGCCTTGAATCCCCTCTTGAGAGGGGTGCCCGGCAGGGCGGGGTGTGTGAGCAATATCCGTCACCAGGTGCTGATTCTCCACTGAACCGATGAGCAATCAATTCAACAAGTGGTGGTCGCCCCCGGATCGCCTGACGACCTCGCCCTTCACCGTCGAGCACGTGGACAAATCCCGGGTGAGCCGCCGGCGGGCGACGTTCTTCAGCCTGGTGTTTTTGCTCACCACGCTGGCGACGTGGTTCATGGCCGACCTGCTCTGGAAGGGGCCGGTGAACTTCTTCGACCTGCCGCTGCTCACGCTCTTCGCGATCCTGTTCGCCAACATCGGCACCGGTTTCTGCACCGCGCTGCTCGGCCTCTACGTCATCAACCGCGGCGACTCGGCGCGCATCAGCCGCACGATCGACGACGTGCCGCTGGACAAACTCCAGCTCGGCAGCACCGCGATCGTGATGCCGGTGTTCAACGAGGACCCCAGCCGCATCTTCGAGGGCCTGCGCGTCATCTACCGCTCGCTGGAGCAGACGGGCCGGCTGGACGACTTCGACTTTTTCATCCTCAGCGATTCCAACGACCCCAATCGCTGGATCCAGGAGGAGGTCGCGTGGGCCGAGCTGTGCAAGCAGTTGAACGGCTTCGGCCGCATCTTCTACCGCAAGCGCCGCATCTCGATCAACAAGAAGAGCGGCAACGTCGCCGACTTCCTCCGCCGCTGGGGCCAGAGCTACCGTTACATGGTGGTGCTCGACGCCGACAGCATCATGACCGGCGAATCCATCGTGAAACTCGTGGCCATGATGGAGCGCAACCCCACGGTCGGCATCTTGCAGACCGCCCCGCGCATCATTGCCGGCGTCACGCTCTATGCGCGCATCCAGCAGTTCGCCAGCCGGCTCTACGGCCCGCTCTTTCTCGCCGGCCTGAACTACTGGCACCAGGGCGAGAGCAATTTCTGGGGCCACAACGCCGTGATCCGCGTCGTGCCGTTCATGGAGCACGCCGCGCTGCCCGACCTGCCGGGCAAGGAACCGTTCGGCGGACGCATTCTCAGCCACGATTTCGTCGAGGCCGCGCTCATGCGCCGGGCCGGTTGGAAGGTCTGGCTGGCCTACGACCTCGAGGGCAGCTTCGAGGAAGGACCGCCCACGCTGATCGACGCCGCCAAGCGAGACCGCCGCTGGTGTCAGGGCAACCTCCAGCACAGCTGGCTGCTCACGGCCAAGGCGCTGCATCCGATCAACCGCTTTCATCTTTTCCAAGGCATCATGGGCTACCTTGGCTCGCCGATCTGGCTCCTCTTCATGCTGCTCAGCACGCTGCACCGGTTCAACGGCGTCGCGCACGGCGACGGCTCCGAGAAATACACGATGATCTTCGACTACGCCGTGCCGGTGCCGGAGGCGCTCGCGCTGTTCGGTCTGACGATGACGCTGATTTTTCTGCCCAAGGTGCTGAGCGTCGGGCTGGTGTTGAAACATCGGAAGAGCGCGGCCTACGGCGGCCCGGTGCGGCTGATTATCAGCGCGGTGCTGGAGGTCATCACCTCGGCCCTGCTCGCGCCGATCAACATGATGTTTCACGCCAAGTTTGTGGTCTACATTCTCCTTGGGCAGGGCGTCGGCTGGGTCACGCAACAACGCGCGGCCAGCGAGGAGGCCGACTGGCGCGAGGCGATCATCACGCACTCGGGGCAGACCGTCTTCGGCCTCGTGTGGGGTGCCTCGGCCTACGTGCTGGCTCCGTCGTTCTTCTGGTGGCTGCTGCCCGTGCTGCTCGGTCTGGTGCTGGCCGCGCCGCTCTCGATCATGCTCAGCCGGGCCGGGCTCGGCCGCCGCGCCCGCGAGCTGGGACTGTTCCTCACGCCCGACGAGACGCAGCCTGCGCCGGAGCTGGCGCTGCTGGAAAATAATCTGGAGGAGTGCTACCGCCAGATGCAGCCGATCCCCGAACTGCGGAAGGACTACGGCCTGATGCAGGCGATCCTCGATCCCTACATGAACGCCGTGCACGTGTCGCTCCTGCGGCAGCGACGCCCCGGCAGTTACTCGGTGCGGCGTTACTTCGTGGAATTGCGCCGGCGCCTGCTGGCCGACGGTCCGCAGAAGCTGTCCACGCGCGAGAAGCTGGCGCTGCTGCTCGATGCCGAGTCGATGAACTGGCTGCACGAGCAACTGTGGAAGCAACCGCCCGCCCAGCTCTCCCCGTGGTGGCGGCTGGCCATGCGCCAATACAACGTGCTCACGGCGACACCCGTGACCGCGCTGTATCGCTAGAGACTGCGCCGACCGGGTTGGGGGCGACGCGGAATAAGGCGGCAGGAGAGAAATTCAGGACCGCCGCGTTTCGGGTCACTGGAATCTTTCTTTGCCTAACGATTGTGATCAGACACGACGGGGCGTAGCCCCGTCGTTGTCTGTAGCACGCTGGTTGGGCTTCTTCTTCTCCGAGGCAGAGAAAAACGTCTGAAGTGCAGAACCTGCGGCTGCGATACTGAACAATATCAGGCCGCCAGCGACGGGCACTTGGACCATCTCAACAAATCCTCCTCGCCAATTCTTGCGGTCAGGGAGGCAACGAATCCCAGCATAAAAGATCGCTATCGCAGCGATAGCCATGAGCGAGCCATGCAAAAGGCCAAACTTCTTTCCATCCGTGGCGGTGTAGACCACCGAAGTCACTGCAAGGACAAAACCGGCGACAATCGCGACGATCCAAAGGTTCGTTTCTTTCGGGCTTGAGCTGCCTCCGGCAAGCGACACTCCAGAAACGGCCATCAAGAGCATCGAAAGGCCTGCAGAAACCACGGAACCTAGGCGCAATTCTCGCATGATAGTTTTGGCCCAACAGTGTTATTTACCGCAACTGGGTTGAGCTTTTGCTTTTGCGGTCATGGGTAGGGAGGAGATGGGATAAATCCTTCGGACTCAATATCGGACTTCCTCGGGTTGAGGTTTTGCGCGTTGCTTTTTACCGGCGTAAAGCTCAACTCAGTTTTACACGGGCCAAGTGTATGAATCATCGGCCCATTAGTTTTCCCGACTGGAAAGACGCTTTGGCGCGTGCCGCGCTGGGGCCTGAGATCAAGGCGGCCTACACCCGAGAAATCCTCACTTTTCTCCGGCTCTGCAAAACCACGCGGTCTCCGGCTACGGTTGAGCTGGTCAAGCAGCACCTTGCCGTGAGGGAGAAACAGTCCACCGGGCCGGCGCGGATGGCGTTGAGATGGTTTTTCCGCGAAGGGTCGCGCAAAGCCGACAAGCAGGATGTTGGCGAGAGGGGGAGTCCGCGTCCGGCTCAAGACGCAAGCTCCTTGGGATCGAGTCGCTCCACCACGGATGCAGAGCCGCCAAGGCAACACCGGGCGTTGCGCCCGATGGAGCCACGTCCGGCGGCGGCTGACCTGGGCTCAACTGATTGGGAAAAGGCACTGATCAAGACCATGCGCGAGCGGGGTCTGCTCTGGCGCACTGAGATGGCCTATCGGGGCTGGGCGGCTCGTTTTTCCAATTTTATCGCCCCGCGCAGTCCGTATGCGGCAGCGGAAGAGGAGGTGACGGCGTTTCTCAGTGATCTGGCGGTGCGCGGCCGGGCCAGTCCCTCGACCCAAAAGCAAGCACTCAACGCGCTCGTGTTCCTCATACAGGAGGCCTTGAGTCGCAAGTTGGGTGAGCTGCCTTTCAAGCGGGCTTATCCGAAGGAAAGAACGCCGACCGTGCTGTCACCCCAAGAGGCCCGGCGGTTGTTTCAGCAGTTGGAGGGAACCACGCTGTTGATGGCCGAGTTGGCCTATGGCTCGGGGTTGCGGCTCATGGAGCTGCTGCGGCTGCGCATCCATCATCTGGACTTAGAGCGCCGACAAGTGGTCGTGCACGGAGGCAAAGGCGACAAAGACCGCGTGACGATGCTGCCCGATGCTTTGGTGGATCGGTTGCGACACCATATCGAACGACTCCGGGTGCTGCATGCAGAGGACAGAAAGGCGGAATTGCCGGGGGTATGGTTGCCCGACGGCTTGAACAAGAAATACGCCAAGGCGGGAGTGAGCTGGGAGTGGCAATGGTTGTTCCCATCACGTGAGGCTAGTGTTGATCCCACAACCGGTATTACCCGCCGACATCACGCACTGGACGGGGCTTTCCAGAATGCGATCCGCCAAGCGGCGCGACGGGCCGTCATCGACAAGCGGGTGACACCGCATGTGCTGCGACACTCGTTTGCGACGCACTTGCTGGAGGGCGGCACGGACATCCGCACCGTGCAGGAGCTCATGGGCCACGCTGACGTGCGCACGACCCAGATCTACACCCACGTCATGAAGAAACCCGGCTTGGGCGTGCGCAGCCCGCTGGATCAGTGATGATGCCCTGAAACCTAAGTAGGCTATTAACCTACAAACTCCCAATCCCTCTATGAGCCTAAACCCATCTGCCTCGCTATCGCTCGCCGTCTTGCCGGCTGAACTCGCGATCATGCTGTTTGAAGCGGCCTTAAGCGCCGCGAGTCGCGCCGCCGATGCCCGCCGACGGCGGCGCACGCCGAAACGCGGGCTGACCTTGCAACCGGGGCCCGATACGCCCCTCTGGAACGAACTCGTGCGGCAGCTGCGGCCGCATCTGCGCAAGCGCGGGAGCAAGGTGCAGTTGGGGCGCATCCTCGGCGTGCCGCGGCAGCGCGTGAACTTCTGTCTGAAGGCGGGGCAAGGGTGCCTCGACGCCGAGCGCACGCTCCTGTTGCTCGCTTGGCTATGCGCCCGGAACAAAGGACGAGATCTCACAGCCTGAGTCCGGTCGGTTCAAGTAGGCTATTAACCTACAAAGGTATTGGCCGGGCTTTGTAGGTTAATAGCCTACAAAATAGAGAGACCCGCAGTGCGGCTAGATTAGGCCAACTTCAGCAGGTCGCTCGTCGCGGGGACGTCCTTGATGATCTGCGAGGGCTCGGGACCGACGCCGAGGTAGCGGAGATTGGGCAGCACGGCCGGGAGCTTGTCCGGATACGCGACATCGACGAGGCTGCGGACCATCGCGGCGGTGTAGCGCTGCGCGTTCTTGGGCAGGTCGGCGAATTTGCGGACGCCCGAGATGTCTTCGGTCCAGCCGGCATGCTTCGAGTAGACGGGGCGGAGCGTCTTGCGCAGGGCTTCGTTGCGGGGGACGTGGCCGTAGCGTTTGCCGGCGGCGTCCTCGTAGGCGGTGCAGATGAGCAGTTCGGTCGCGCCGCTGAGGGCGTCGATTTTGTTGATCATCAGATCCTGATAACCGCCGTAGCGGAGGACGTCGCCTTTCTCCACGGCGTCATACCAGCCGACCATGCGCTGGCGGCCGGTGGTGGCGCCGAATTCCATCTGCTTGAGCTTGATCGTGAGCGGCGCGGCGTCGTCCATCTGGGTGAGGAACGTGTGCGTGCCGACCTTGGTGTCGTAGGCCTTGGCGACGCCGAAGGTGTGGATGGGCTGCACGGGGATGCCGGCGCTCTCGAAGAACTCGGGCGTGAAGGTGTGCGAGGCGGTGACGTTGGGCGAGTAGCCGTGGCGCTTGTCG
>JAHFTH010000064.1 GCA_023269445.1 Lacunisphaera sp. | reverse complement strand
AAGCTCAAGGAAACCTACCTCACCGCCTACAAGGCCACCAAGCCCAGCGCGGACAATTTGGCTGATATCGAAGCCTACCTGCAATCGGGGATCGACTACCAGCTCGGCGAGTTGCCGGCTTACGTCCAGTCACTCTCCCGGCTCGACTCGCCTTACTACAAATTCCGCGCCGCCTGCGCCCGAAACGATCTGAAGGCCGCCACCGCGGTGATCGCGGCCAAAACCAAGCCGCGGGTCCAGGAATGGCTCATGCTCTATCTGCTCGCGCATCACACCGGCGACGCGCCGGCGGCCGAGCTGAACTTCAACCACGCGCAGGAAGCCATGAAAACCGAGTCTCAGGAATATCGTCAGGTCGTCGCCTTGTTCACCGCCCCGGTGCCCGATGCCCGGAGCATCTGCGGTTTGCATATTGATGTGAGTGACAAGCGCGTGCTCCTCACGGCCCTCGGACTGCGTCAACCCGCCAACCAAGCCACCTATTTTGAGATGGCCCGGAAGCTGAACTTCAGTCGCGAGTTCCCCTATCACATGCTGCGGCCGGTGCTCGCCCAGACCGTGCACTAGTGCGGGCTTCGCCGTTGGGGTTTCTGGTTCCCTGATCTTGGGCCGGTTTTTCTGCGGAACCATCACGCGGCGGAGGGTTCCAACCACCACCCCTGATGAAACCGGCCGGCCTCCTTATGCTCATTCCTGCCGGCTTGATCGCAGTGGCATCGGCGGATGAAACCGTGACCGGACTCGCCTCGCGCGAGACCAAGGCCCGCATCCGCGAAGGCCTGCCCGCTTTTCAGCCGCCTCCGCCCAAAACCGACGCGGAGGCCGGCGCCCCCGAGTCCGCGCCCGCCGCCGACGTCCTCGTCCTGCCCAAAATGACCGTGAAGGAGAAACGTCTCCCCCGCGACGCCGCCGATCACCTCATGAGCAAGCGCGACTTTAACCGCAAGATGGAGAACCTCTACCTCGACACGGTGGCCGAGGGCGGGCCGCTCAACGTCCTGCTCAACAGCTTCACCATCCCCTTCCTCAGCCCTTCCAAGGCCCAGCGCGGCCGGGCGATCTATCGCGCCAAGGAAATCGAGCGGCTGGAGCACGTGATCGATACCAGCAAGGACCTCGATCGCACGACCGCTGCAAAATACAAACAGGAGATAGACAACTCCTGGACCACCCGGCCGGCCGGGGACAAGTAGGTCATCACCCTAACCGAATTTCCTCTCGATAGGTCCGCCTACCTGACTATCCTTCATCTTATGAAACCCACGGCACAACTTCTCGGCCTGCTGTTCGCGGCCCTATCCGTGACCGTCCTCGCTGACGACACCCCGGCACCCGCCGCGACTCCGCCCGTGGAACCCCAAAAAACGGAAGCCACCGCCGCCCCGTATTTATTCCAGGTCCCTTTCACGCCGCTGGTCGACGCCAAGTCCGCCGAGAAACCGGCTGATCCCGACGTGCTCGAACTGCCCAAGATGGTCATCAAGCAAAAGCCGCGCCCGCGCCTGACGCCCGAGATCATGGTCACCAAAAAAGCCTTCGGTGAGCAGCTCGCCAAGGAGAAGTTCAGCGCCCTCGACCAAGCCCTCAATAAATTCACCCTCCCGCTCTTTGGCACCTCCCTCGCCGAGCGCGCCCTTGAGGATCATGAACGCGAGAAGAAGGCGCAGCTCGCCGCCGACGCGCTCAATATCTCGAAAGCGCTGGAGACCATTGATCCGGCCGAGGCCAAGTCGCTGAAGGAAGCCGCCACTAAGCCCTGAGTTGGTTCGGGCGTTTACTGTAGCGGCGCTCTATGAGCGCCGTCCGCAATCCCGGCGGTCATAGACCGCCGCTACAGGTTCGACTCAAACCCGCCCTACCTCAGCACCACTTGAGCGTTGAGTGTTCGGTGCTGACCGTTGAACGTTCCGCGCCCTCTGAAATCCATGTTGCCCACCGAAGTCACCATCCTCCGCGAACTACTCGCCTGTGACTCCGGCTACGTCTCCGGCAACCACCTCGCCCAACTCCTCGGCCTGTCGCGCGTGGCGGTCTGGATGCAATTGCAGAAGCTCACCCGGCAGGGCTTCGTGTTCGAGGCCGCCCGCAGCCGCGGCTACCGGCTGACGCAGACGCCACCGCAGCTGCACCACGCCCTGATCCAGGCGCACCTCGTCGGCCGCACCCGGCAGGTCAACTTCCTCACCCTCGACAAGGTGGACAGCACCAACAGTGAGGCCGAGCGCCACCTCGCCGCCGGTGCCCGCCCCCCGCTAGTGATCCTTGCCCGGGAGCAAACCCACGGTCGCGGCCGGCGCGGCCGCACCTGGCACAGTCCGCTCGCCGGCAATCTTTACAGCACTTTTGTTTTCCGGCCCAAACTCGAGCCCGCGCGCCTCCAGGATTTCACCCTCTGGATGGGGCTCAACATCTGTGAGCTCGTTGCGAATTTCTGCAAACTCGAGCCCGGCCTCAAGTGGCCCAACGACCTGCTCATCCACGGTCGCAAGGCCGGTGGCATGCTCACTGAAGCCCGCATTGACGCCGATGAGGTCCGTGACCTTGTCTTCGGCCTCGGCCTGAACCTCAACGCCCGCACGGCCGACCTGCCCCGGGAGCTCCACCGCAGCGCCATCTCGCTCGCCGAGGCCGCCGGCACTCCGGTCGAGGTCAACCGCTTCGCCGCTGCCCTGATCACCCGCGTGCTCGCCGCCTACGGCCAGTTCGTCGAGCGGGACTATCGCGACCGGTTCGCCGCACTCTGGCAGCGCTTCGATGTGCTGCGCGGCCAGACCGTCTCCGTCACCCAGGGCGACCGCACTGTCACCGGCACCGCCACCGGCATTGACGACGAGGGCTCGCTTATCGTGCGCACCGGGCCGGCCCGCACGGAACGCTTCCGCGCCGGTGAGGTCACGCTTAGTCGGGCCGCATCTCCCGCTACCTGATACGCAGGCTTGCCGGCGGGTCGGAATCCCCGTCACACTTCTTTCCGTATACGTGGCATGTCTGAAATTCCCGAAATCACCATTGAGGTATCCCAACTGGTCAAAACCTATGGTTCACTGACTGCGGTCAACAACCTGAGTTTTACCGTGAAGCGGGGTGAGATCGTCGGCCTCCTCGGCCCCAACGGCGCGGGCAAAAGCACCACCATGCGCATCCTCACCGGTTACCTGCCGGCCAACTCCGGTTCTGTCCGCATCTGCGGCTTCCCTGTGGCCAGCCACCCCGAGGCCAGCAAGCGCCACGTCGGCTACATGCCCGAGAACAACCCGCTGCCCGAGGACATGCGCGTCTCCGAATACCTCTGGTTCCGCGGCCGGTTGAAAGAGATGCCCCGCGCCAAACTCCGCGCCCGCATCGACGAGGTGCTCGAGCTCTGCGATCTCAAGCGCAACCGGCACCGCATCCTCGGCCGCCTCTCCAAGGGCAACAAGCAGCGCGTCGGCATCGCCGAGGCCATTCTCGCCGAACCCGCCGTCATCATCATGGACGAGCCCACCATCGGCCTCGACCCGCACCAGATCATCATCGTCCGCAATCTCATCGCCAGTCTTCGCGGCCGCATGAGCGTCATCATCTCCAGCCACATCCTTCCCGAGATCGAGGAGACCTGCGACCGCGTGCTCATCATCAACGGCGGCCGCATCGTCGCGCAGGGCTCGCCCGCCGATCTGCGCCACGAGATTTTCGGCCACACCACCTACCGCCTCGAGCTCTCCGGTGATCCCGCCGGCCTCGCCGCCCATCTCCCCGGCATCGAGCCCACGCTGCGAATCGTCACTCCAGGCGACAACACTCCCGACGGCTTCCGCATCGTCACGCTCATGACCGACGCCCAGACCGACCTCGGTGAAAGGCTTCTGGCCGTCCTCCCCGCGGCCGGCTACCGCGTGCGCTCGCTCGCTCGCACCCAGCCCTCGCTGGAAGACGTCTTCCTCGCCGCCACCCGCCGCAGTTGGGACGCCCGTCTGCCGGACAAGAAGGAACTCCCCGGCGACAGCCGCGCCCCGCTCCCCCGGATCTGATCGAAATGCAACCGAACCAACACACCCCGCCCCAAAGCCGCAGCTCCCAGGGTGGTCGCCAATTTCCATATTGGCGACAGGCGTCGGTATGGAAACCGACGCCCACCTTCATCAGCCTTTTCTTGCTCCCTGCTCCCTGCTTCCCGCTCCTCGCTTCCTGATGCGCCACTACTTCACCATCCTCTCGCACGAGATTCGCGCCCTGCTCTACAACCCGAGCACCTACATCGCCGCGGTCCTCTTCCTGTTGGTGATGGGTTTCATCTTCACCGACATTCTCGGCGTCTACAGCAAGACCCCGCAGGAGACCCCGCCCGCCGTGGTCTTCTTCCAGGCCTTCATCATCCCAGTGCTGTTCATGGTGCCATTGCTCACGATGAAATCCTTCGCCGAGGAACGCCGGCTCGGCACGCTGGAGACCTTGCTCACCGCCCCGGTCAGCACCACCGAGGTCGTGCTCGGCAAATTCTCCGCCGCCTACCTGTTCTATATCCTGCTGTGGTCCCTGACCATCGGCTTCCATTACATCCTGCAACTCTACGCCCGGGACGCGCGCTACCTCGACTCCGGCCCGCTGATCGGCGGCTACCTTTTCATCGCCGTCAGCGGCCTGCTCTTCATCGCCGTCGGGATTCTGGCCAGCGCGATCACCCGCAACCAGGCCGTCGCCGGTATTCTCTCCTTCACCGTGCTCCTCGGTCTCATCGTCGGGCTCAGCTCGCTGGGCGAGCTCTCCGCCTTTAACAACGACCTGCTCTCGCCCGTGAAATCCGCCGTCGAATCGCTCCGCATCCCCGGCCACGTGGATGACTTCACCCACGGCATCGTCGATACCCGGCAGGTCTTCTTCTACCTCACCGGCTGCATCCTCTCCCTCATTTTCAGCATCCTCGGCGTCGAGGCCAAGATCCTGAGCAGCTAAGCGCATGGCCCACTACGACAGCTTCCGTGCCGCCCGCTGGATCAGGTTCATCAACCTGGTGCTCCAGGCCTTGTTCTTCCTGACGCTGTTCGGCGGGCTCAACTACATCGCCCTGAACCACGCCTGGCGTTTCGACCTCACCCAGCACCGCCGCCATTCCCTCTCCGCCGAGACCCGCTCCTACCTCGAGCAGCTCGACCGCGACGTCCGCATCATCGTCACGATCGCCAATGACGGCACCGACGAGGAAATCACCCAGGCCTACCGCGACATCAGCGGCCTGCTCCGCGAATACACCTATCTCGCCCGCAACAATGCCAAGGGTAAGGTCGAGGTCCGCTACCTCGACGTCTATCAGAGCCGCAAGGACGCCGAGGCCCTCGGCCTCGACACGCCTAACCAGGTCGTGCTCATCAGCGACAATCACCGCCGCGTGCTCACCCTCGGCGATTTCTACTCGACGCGCGACCGCCGCCGCGAGGGTTTCCGCGGCGAGTCCACCCTCACCGCCGCCTTGCTCGACGTCTCCAGCCCCGAGAAGAAAAAAATCTACTTCCTCGCCGGCCACGGCGAGATGCGCCCCGAGGACGTCGACCGCCGCCGCGGCCTCTCCGGCATCCGCGACGAGCTCCGGGCGCGCAACTTCGAGGTCGCCAGCCTCGATCTTAGCCTCAGCCGGAAAATCCCCGACGACGCCGCGCTCATCATCGTCACTTCGCCCCAAGGCCGCCTCCAACCCTTCGAGGAGGAGCTGTTCCGCAATTATCTCACCACCCGCGCCGGCCGGCTTTTCCTGCTCCTCGACTACGGCATCCCCCATGGACTGGAGAACCTGCTCTTCGACTGGGGCATCATCGTGCAGGATAATCTCATCATCGATCTCGACCCGAGCAGCATCACCGAGACCAATGACATGCGCCTGTGGCGCTTCAGCCGCGATCCCGCCAGCCACATCACCGACAATCTCATCAATAACGACATGTCGCTCATCGTCGGCCCGGCCCGCACCGTCAGCGACGACCTCGGCCGCTCCCTCGACGACGGCCTCCGCGTCAAGAAACTCATTGCCACCAGCGCCTCCGCGTGGGGCGAGACCAGTTACCGCATCCGCAATGTCCTCCCCGCCTACACCCCGGGCCAGGATCTGAAGGGCGAGCTCGGCGTCATGGTCATCTCCGAGCGCCTCAAGCCCGCCAACCTGCCCCTCAGCGTGCGCGGCGGCCGGCTCGCGGTCATCGGCACCGCCGACCTCGTCACCAACGACCGCATCATCACCGTCGGTAACCTCAATCTCTTCCTCGCCACCGTCAACTGGGCCGTGGACCGCGACACTCAGCTCAACATCCCCGTCCGACCCATCGAGCGTTTCCAACTTGCCCTCAGCGCCGAGGAACTTGTCCGCCTCCGCCTCGGTCTCCTCTTGGGCGTGCCCGGACTCGTCGCCGCGCTCGGCTTCGTCGTCTATCTGACCCGTCGCAATTAACCGCCGCCCTTCCCGCCATGCGCTCCAAAGTCACCGTCGTCCTTCTCTTCCTGAACGTCGTCCTGTTCTGCTACATTTATTATTACGACCGGCCGTTGATCGATGCGCGCCAGCTTCTCGAGGCGAGCCACCAGGTCCTCCCGACCGAGATCGCCAGCATGGATTCCCTCACCCGCACGAATCGCACCGGCGAGACCGTCCGGCTCGAGAAGCGCAACGATGCGTGGTGGCTCACCGCGCCCTACGACTGGCCGGCCAATCCCAACGCCGTCTCCCTCATCCACAACGAGCTCCAGTTCCTCAAGAACATCACCAGCTTTGCCGTCGCCGATCTCGCCAAGAGCGGCCAGACCCTCGCCGACTACGGTCTCGCCGAGCCGGCCTACACCGTCGAGTTCACCGCCGCCAAGAAAACCTTCAAGCTCCTGATCGGTGACGACACCAAGAGCGGCAACCGCCTCTACATCCTCTCGCCCGACGGCACCCGCGTCCACGTCGTCAGCCGCAGCCTCGCCGAGAGCATCGGCCTTGCCCTCGGCGACCTGCGCGCCGAATCCATCTTCACCATTCCCGTCTTCGAGATCCGCTCCCTCAACATCCAGACCGCCGCGCCCTCCAACCTCAAGGTCCGCCTCCGCCGCGATGCCGCCGCCCGCTGGAGTTTCGAGAGCCCCATCCTCGCCCGCGCCGCCAAGACCGCCGTCGAAGTCGCCATCAACGCCCTCAGTGCGCTCAACGCCAAAACCTTCCTCGAAACGCGCGACACCGACCTCGACCGCGCCGGCCTCACTTCTCCGGCCCTCCGCGTCACCTTGGAGGGCAACGCCCGCCGCGAGACGCTCCTCCTCGGCAATGCCACCGCCACCGCCGGCGATTACTTCGCCAAGATCGAGGACAAGCCTGTCGTCTTCATCGCCACCGTGCCCGCGCCGCTGCTCGAGGTGCTCCGCACCTCGCAAGAGACCCTGCGCGATCCCCACGTCGCCGACTTCGATCCCGCCATCGTCACCTCCCTCACCCTCGCCGCCCCCGGCCAGCCCGAGCTCTCGCTCCAAAAACTGGAACCGACCGCCCCTGCCGCCGGCTCGACCGCAAGAGCCACCGCCAAGGAGGGCTGGCAGCTCGTCGTCCGCGCTCCCGGCCAGGCCCCGGTCACTTCCGCTGCCGACACCGAGCTGCTCACCGAGCTCCTCCAGAAAATCCGCCTGTTGTCCGCCCGGCAGGTGGTCGATGCCGCAGGCAAGTCCAAGTTCGCGTTCCTGAGCGACGCCCCCTCCGCCGCCGACACCGAGAACTACGGCTTTAACCGGCCCGAGCGCGAGATCACCCTCGGCCTCAGCACCGGGGGCGGTCCCCGCGGCAACGAGCCCACCACCCTCGTGCTCCAGATCGGCCTCTCCCCCGACCAGCCCGGCAAGGCCTTCGCCCGGCTCACGAATCCCACCTTCGTCTATGAAGTTTTGCCCGACATCCTCGAGGAGACTCCGGCCCGAGCCCTGCACTACCGCCAACGCCTTCTGCGCGAACTGCCCGAGGGCGCCCTCCTCACCAGCCTCGCGCTGATCGACCTCACCACGAACAAATCGCTCTACTCCCAGAAACTCGCCGAAGGGGTCAAGAATTGGGACGCCGCCATCGCCGTGGAACCGGAATGGGCCCGCAAGCCCATCGCCGGCATCCTCGCCCAGTTGCGCGTGCTGCGCGCGCAGCGTTTCACGGCCGAGACCTTTACCCCGGACCACGCCGACACGCCCCAAGGTCCCCGGCCGTGGCGCTACCGGCTAGACTACACCATCTCCTTCAACGGCGGCGGCTCGGCCCAAAGCACCCCCGCGAGCATCCTCCTCACCGAACGTCTCGGCGGCATGACGCAGCTCGCCGGCACCGCCGACTTCGGCGGCGTGGTTTTCCACGTCACCCAGGAATTGCTCGATGCCCTTTTCCTGGTGACTTACGGCGGACCGCAGGATCCGGGCCCGGTGGTGGCTCCGGCCACGACGGCACCCGCCACCACGCTTCCTGCTCCTGCCGCCCCGGTCACCACTCCCGTCGAACCTGCGGCCAAACCGTAACCGCACCGCACTCCCGCCGTGCCCGCGCCCACCCACCACTGGTTCAACACCGGGTTGCGCTTCTGCGCCTCCTGCTGCCTCACGGTCACCTGCTGGGGTGCGTGGATCGTCTTGGGCACGGTGCTCGTCGGCCTGACCTATATCGCTCTCGCGCGGGAATTGCCTGTGCCCGGCTTCGTCCTGCGGCGCGCCGAGACCGAGCTGGCCAAGTCCGGCCTCGCCCTCCAGTTCGGCCGCGCCCGCTTCGACCCGACCGGCCAGATTTTGCTCGAAGACGTGCAACTGCGCACCAAGCCCTTCGACGATCCGTTGCTCACCTGCCGCCTGCTCTATGTGCGGCACAACTTCTGGTCCCTGCTCGCCGGCTGGACCCTCCCCGAGGAAATCCGCATCGAGGGCGCCGCGCTGCAACTGCCCGCCATGCTCTCGCCCACCGGCACGACCGAACCGGTCGTCAGTGACCTCGTCGCGGTGTTGCGCTCCGAAGGCAAGGTCTGGCGCGTGGAGCAATTCGCCGGCCACATGGGCCGGCTGACGCTCACGGTGCAAGGTGAGATCGCCGGCTCCGCTCCGACCGCCGGTTCCTCTCCGCTGACGCTGGAAGCGCTCACGGCCCGTTTTCTCTCGACCGCGCGGAACCTCGCCCCGGTCATACGCCGGCTGGAGGCCTTCGACGAACCGACCCTCGCCGTGCGGCTCGAGGTGAACCCCGCCCTGGGTAACACCGCCGATCTCCTGTTCTCCGCCACCGCGGCGCGTCAGCCGTGGGACCAGCCGCTGGTGCTCGGGCCCCTCGCCGTCGGCACCCGGCTGCGGCTCGACGGTCGCGGCGCCCGCGCACTACCGGTGCATATCGCCACCCGCCGGGTCAGCTACCGGGGCGAAATCACGGCGGAAAACGTCCGCGCCATTCTCAAGGCCGAGGTGCAGCCCGAGAAAGTTACCGGTCGCGCGCTGGAATTGCAGGCGGCCGCCGGCTCCGTGGATTACCTCGGCGAGCAGGCCCTCGGCCCGGTGCTGCGCGCTGATCTCTCCGCGTGGCCTGTCGTCCACAGCACCGCGGCGGCGCAGATCGACGGCGAATTCCTCGCCGCCGAGGTCGAGGCCCGCCTCACCGAGCAAAGCGCCCGGATCCACGCCGAAGGCCGCGTGGCGCCCGACCTCATCAACCGCGTGCTCGCCAAAAACACCCCGCGCGCCGCGACCTACTTCATCATGGGCGACCCCGTGGCGTTCTCCGCCGACGCGGTGCTGGCGCCCGGTTGGCATTTCGACCGCGTCGCCAGCCGCGTCGACGCCGGCCGGCTGGACTCGCACGGCGTCAAGATCACCGCCGCCCGCGGCCGCATCGACATCGTCGGCTCCAGCTTCCTCGCCCACGACGCCCGGGTGACGATGGGCGAGAATGAAGCCCGCGGTTCCTACTGGATGGATTTCACCACCACCGATTATCGTATGCTGCTCGACGGCCGGCTGCGGCCGGTTGACATCAATGGCTGGTTCCCGGGCAACTGGTGGCCGGCTTTCTGGAACAAGTATTTCGCCTTCCCCGTCGCGCCGCCGACCGCCGAGGTGGACGTGCAGGGCCGCTGGAAGGATCCGTCGCTGAGCACCAGTTTCGTGCGGGCCTTCGCCCGCTCCGCCACCGTGTGGGGCGGCGACTTCGAGCACGTGGATGCGACCGTGTTCGTGCGGCCCAACTTCACGCACGGCTGGAATCTCGCGAGCACGCGCGCCGGCGGCACTCAAGGCGTGACCGGAAATTTCAAGCGCTTCGGCGGGCCCAGCGGCCGCGAGACGGCGCGCTTCGAATTTGATTTCAACACCAACGCCGACACCGCCGTGCTCGGTCGCATGCTCGAGGGGCGGGCCGACGAGGTGCTCGGTTCGCTGCGCTTCACCCAGCCTCCGCAAGTGCATGCTTGGGGCGCAGTGAACGGCAGCACGCCCGCCTACCGTTTCACCGGCGAGGCGCAGGGCGGACTGCACTATTACGGTTTCCCTGTGGATACGATGCGCGTGGCCGGCGGGGTCAGCGGATCCGAAGTCCATCTCGGGGAGATCGAGTTCACCGCCGCCGGAGGCCAGGGCTCGGGCCGCGCCACCCTGACCGGCCCGCCGGCCAGCCGCCGCCTGGGCTTCGATGTCTTCGTCAACAAGGCCAACCTCGGTCGCAGCGTCCGCGCGGTGCAGGAATATGAGGCCAACCGCCTCGGCCAACCCTATGTCGCCAGCGCCGAGAGCAAATTCATCCAGCAGACCGCCAACAGCAGTCTGGATGTCGCCCTCTCCGCCCAGGGCGATCCGGCGAGCGTCCGCAGTTTCAAAGGCACCGGCAACGCCGCACTCACCGGCGCCGAGCTCGGCGAGGTCCACCTCTTCGGCCTGCTCTCGCAGGTGCTCAGCGGCCTCTCGCTCAGTTTCTCCTCGCTGAAACTCGATGCCGCGCGCTCCAGCTTCGAGCTGCAGGACGGCGCGCTTTATTTTCGCGACCTGAAAGTCACCGGCCCCAGCGCCGTCATCGACGCGCGCGGCAACTACACCCTCGCCACCAATGCGCTCGATTTCAGCGCCAAGTTCAAACCCTACGACCAGCCCGGCAGTCTGCTCGCCGCCGCCTTCAGCCTCGTCCTGAATCCCCTCACCAGTATCCTCGAGCTCAAGCTCGGCGGGCGGCTCGACGATCCCAACTGGTCGGTCAGCATCGGCTCGTCCTCCGCGCCCAATGCCCCCGCTCCGGCCAAGCCGGCCAAGCCGGCCGAGCCGGTGAAGCCCACTCCCGCTCCCCAGTAGGCCGCGCCGGGTAATACCATTGCCATGCGAAAAGTGCTGCGGTAGCACTTGGCCGAGTCCTCCATGCCGCAAAATCCGAGCCGTCATCAGCGTCCCCTGCTCCGTTACGGTCATCTCGTCCCGTTCGCCGCACTGGCGTTTTATGGTCTGCTCGTGCTGGCTGGCTGGTGGTCGGGTGCCGTCGCGCTGGTGCAGCCGCGCTCCTACGACGCCGTGCTGCCGGCCAACGCCGCCGCCTGTTTTCTACTGATCGGGCTGGCCCCGTTGCTGTTCGACATCGGCTGGAAACAAACCGGCCTGGCCCTGGGCCTACTCGCCAGCGGGCTGGGTTTGCTCACGCTGCTCCAGGATCCTTTCGGCGTGGATTTCGGCCTCGATCAGCTGCTGGTCCGACACGAGACCCTCGTCATCGGGCCGCATGTGGCGCGCATGCCCGCCGCCCTCGCCGGCACCTGCACCCTCGCCGCCCTGCTCATCACGTGGCTCGCCATCCGACCCCGCGACGTCCGACTGCCGATTCTCCTCGGTCTCGTCGGTTCACTCGTGCTCGCGTATGCCCTGACCGGCCTGCTTGCCTACCGCAACGGGCTCAACGATCTTCCGGCCTGGCAAACCTACGCGCAGATCGGGCCGCACACCGCCGCCGCCCTGCTCGTGCTCGGCTGCGCCCTGATTATCCTCGCCGCCCGCGCCCAACCCAGTAGCGCCAGCACCGGCCCGCGCTGGTTGTGGCTGCCTGTCACGCTCTGCGGCGTCACCATCACCTGCAGTTTCTGGATCAGCCTCCGCGAGCGCGAGCGCGCCTACATCCACCAGACCACCCAGCTCACGATGGATTACGTCGCCGGCTTGTTCAGCGGCGAAGCCGAGTTGCACGTCAAGAACCTCGCCCGCCTCGCCCGGCGCACGGCCACGGCGGCGGATTGGGAACGCGAGTCCGCCCGCTACGCCAACGATTTTGCCGGCTTCCACTCCCTCCAGTTGATCGACGATGAACTGCGTGCCAAATGGTTCTGGTCGCAGGAGGGCGATGCGGACACCCCGGCCTTGGATCACGCCTCCGCGCCCCTGCGCCGGGCTGCTCTCACCGCCGCCCGGCAGACCGCGGGTTTCGGGATCGCCGCGCCGCTGACGACACGCACCGCCGCGCCCGTCTTCGCGGTCTATGTGCCCGTCACCACCGGCGGTTTCCTGATCGGCGAATTCTACTACGATAAATTCTTCGAATCGATCGACCGCCGGCTCAACCTCGCTGGCCGCTACCAGACCAGTATTCGCGTGGACGATCCCGCCCCACGCGCCGGGGCCGATCCCGGGCTCAAGGTCTACGACACTGCGGCCGGGCTGGATCTGCTCGACCGCCGGCTCCAGCGCACCGCCCACTACAACATCCTCGAGCAGCACCTCACCGTGACGCTCACGCCCCGGCCCGCCTTCGTCGGTGCCAGCCGGCAATACCTGCCCGAGCTCACCCTGTTCTCCGGTATCGGCGTCAGCCTGTTGCTCGGCCTCGTCACCAATCTCGCCCAGACCGCGCTGCGCCGCCAGCGCGCCGCCGAGTTCACCAGCCGCCAGTTGCGCGCGGAGAACGAGGAGCGCCGCCGCATCGAGGCCCGGCTCAAGTCCGCCGACGAACGCCTCAACCTCGCCTTCGAGTCCACCCTCGCCGGTGTCTATGAATGGGACGTCGAGACCGACCAGGTGTATTGCACCGCCAGCATCTGGAAAATGATCCACGCCGATCCCGCCGACATGCCGACCACCGGCACCGGTTGGCTCGACCTGCTCCACGACGAGGATCGCGCGGCGGTCCGCGCCGTCATCGACGCCCATTTCCGCGGGGAGACGCCCCTCATCGAGATCGAGCACTGCGTCCACCTCAAGTCCGGCGAATGGCTCTGGCTCGCGCTGCGCGCCAAGTGCACTTCCTTCTCCGCCGCGCACCACCCCCGCCGCGTCCTCGGCACCGTCCAGAACATCAACGCCCGCAAGCGCGCCGACGAGGCGCTCCGCCTCAGCCAGGCCGAGAGCCGCAAACTTTCCCTCGTCGCCAGCAAGACCGACAACGCCGTCATCATCACCGATCCGCACGGCCAGATCGAGTGGGCCAACGAGAGCTACACCCGCCTCACCGGCCGCCTCCTCACGCAGGTCGCCCATCATCCCCTGCTTCAATATCTGGCCAGCCCCGACGATGATCCCACCGTCGTCGACCGCATCGAGGCCGCCGTCGCCGCCGGCGAGCCCATCTCCACCAAGGCGATCCAGCTCGCCACCGAGGATCGTCGCTTCCACGTCCACCTCGATGTCCAACCCGTCAGCAGCGACGACGGCCACGTAGAGAACTTCATCGTCATCGCCACCGACATCACCGCCCGCGTCGAGACCGAGCAGCAGCTCCGCCGCGCCAAGGAGGAGGCCGACGCCGCCTCGCGCGCCAAGTCCGAATTCCTCGCCAACATGTCGCACGAGATCCGCACGCCGATGAACGGCGTCATCGGCATGACCAGTCTCCTGCTCGAGACCGACCTCAATCCCGAGCAACGCGACTACGTCAGCACCATCCGCACCAGCGGTGACGCACTCCTCTCGATCATCAACGAGATTCTGGATTTCTCCAAGATCGAGGCGGGCAAGATGGAGCTGGATAACCAGCCCTTCGAG
>JAHFTH010000063.1 GCA_023269445.1 Lacunisphaera sp. | reverse complement strand
TGCCGGTGAAGGTGGCGGTAGTCAGGCCGTAAATCTGGAGCAGGGTGGCGTCCCAGACGAGTTCGCCATTGAGCACATCCCAATCCCACACCCCGTAGTTCGAGCCCCGGAGTGCGAGCCGGTGGCGGTCATGGAGCTGCTTGAACTCATTGGTGCGGGTGGAGACTTCCTGCTGGAGCAGGGCAGCCTGGTGCTGCACGCGGTGCAGCAAACGGTCACGTTCCTCCTCGGTGCGTTTCTTGTCGGCATCGAGCCGTTGCAACCGGTGCAGGGAAAACACGAGCACGGCGATTAGCGTAAAGGTAAAGGCCACCGTGATGAACATCACCTGTTCCAAGCCCTCGTCACCCACCGGGGCCCCGCCGTGTAATTGCAGCAGGTAGAGCACCGGGGGCAGCACCCCGGCCAGAATGAGCAGCCGGCGGCCGATGATACCCGTGGCGTTGTCGGCTTTCAGGGTGTCGATGAAACCCGATTCGAAATGCGCGGAGGTGAACGCGAGACCGAGGAACAGGGCGGCGAGCGCACCAAGCCCGGATATGCCGGGGGCCGCCTCGGCGGGCAGCACGAACCGGGTGAGCAGGCCAAAGAGTGACAGGGCCAGCAAGATGGCACCTAAAATCGCAGAGGGGCCGAGCCAGATGCGCTTGGTGTGCTCGAAGCGCAACAGGGCGAGACCGGCCAGGATCAGGATCGAATTGTTGGTGACACCCGGCTGGTGCGGCAAGCTGGTGGCGTGGACTCCGGCGAGCACTCGCCAGATTTTTTCCTCCCAGTTTCCCCTGAACCCGAAGTATTCGGGCAGGAATCCGGCTAGGCCGCACAGCAGGACAATGCTGCCGAGCACATGGCCAATCCCGTAGAGCTGCGGGCGGGGCGACCATTGCAGCATCAGGCCGATAGCGCAGAGAATCACCCCGAGCGCTAGGCCCGGCATCAGCGGCGGCCACTGACTGTTGATGGACCGGAGTGCCGGGTGGTCGAGGAACCACCCAGTCAGTCCGGCCAGCCCGCACCCGATGCTAAGGAAAGTGGCTGCATGACTGATGCCACGCAGGGTGGTTTCCGTGCGACCGGTAGGAGGCTGGGCGGGGGTGGAGTTAACCGGCATCAGAGCGCAGCCGATCGGGGTGGATCAGGCCAAACCCTTTTATCGGCGGTCGTTGAGGTAAAGTTAAGTCATTTCTCCGTTTGGAGTGCAGTGGAAGGGCGTGTCTTGCGCAAAATACGCTCAATCCGGCCGGGAATGTGCCGAATCCACCCCTGCAGTCATGAAGATAAAGGTCATCTATCCATTACTTTTCGCACTGGGACTGATGCTGGGCTCGGCCGCTGGGGCCGAGGGCATGGAGCCACCCGTGCCGGTGCGCACCGTCGCGCCCCGATTTCCCGAAGAAATGCGCCGCAGTGGTAATGCTGGTCTGGTCACGGTCAGTTGCCTGATCGACGAGAAAGGCAACGTCACCGAACCCAAAGTCATCAAGGCCAGCAACGATGCCTTCTCGGAGCCCGCGCTCGAAGCGCTCAAGAAGTGGAAATTCAAGCCGGCCAAGAAAGACGGGGCCGCCGTCGCCATCCGGGTCAACATTCCGGTTCAGTTCACCATCGATTGAGCCCCACTCGCGCCCCCGTCCTCATGCAATTCAGTTCTCTCACCATCGGCCGGCGCATCGCGCTGGGTTTCTCCCTTGTGCTCGTCTTACTCGGGGTGGTCGCCATCACGGCCTGGATCGCGCTCGGCTCCTCGGGTCGCCGCCTGAGCCAATACGCCGGCAGCACGGAAGAGACCAACAACGCGGCCGGCGTCGAGTCGGCGATGCTGGGGTTGAAGCTCAGTGTGAACGAATTTCTCGCCACCGGCTCCCCCGCCAGCGCCCAGTCCTATCAGGAGGCCAAGCTCCGGCTCGACCAGCAGCTTGCCGTCGCGCTCAAGACGATCACCGATCCCGCTCGGGCCGCCGAGTTGAACGAGGCCGCCACTTTACTGGCCAAATACGATGCTGCCTTCCGGCGGGTCATCGCCAACACCGAGCAGATGGACCAAGTGGTCCGGGATCGACTGAATCCCAGCGGCGAGATCATCGCCCAAGGACTGGAAAAAATCCTCACCGATGCCCGCAGCAATGGCGACATGAACGGAGCCTTTCAAGTTTCCAGCGCGCTAAAGGGTTACTTCGAATGCAGCAGCCTGGCCAATTCCTATCTCCTCACCTCGAAGGCCGAGTATGCCACTTCCGCGAAGGAGCGGATCAAGACCGTGGTCACCGCCATTGCGCGCCTCCAGAAAGACCAGATCGAACTCGTGAAACTCGACGAGACGCTCAAGGACGAGGCCAAGGACATCCTGCTCGTGAAGTTGCAGGCTTCGGCCGCGGGCTATACCACCAGCCTTGAGCAGATCATCGCCCTGAAGGAACAGCGCAACGCCAGCATCAGCGAAGAGCTCAACAAGATTGCGCCCCAGTTTACCGCCGCCTTGGGTCGCCTGCGCCAGGCCGTGACCAAATTCCAAACCGAGCTTGGCCAGCACGGCCGGACCGACCAGTCCCGCAATGAAGTCTTTGTGCTCGGCTGCACCTTCATTGCCAGCGTCCTCGGGCTGTTGGTGGCGTGGATGATCATCCGCGGCATTACCGGGCCCATCCTCAAGATCGCCCGGCATCTGGCCACCGAAGCCGGTCAAACCCACAACGCCGCCGTCCAAGTTTCTTCAGCCAGTCAGTCGATGGCCGACGGTGCGGGCCGGCAGGCGGCCTCGCTGGAGGAGAGCAACGCCTCGCTCCATGAGATGGCCAGCATGACCGTGCGCAATTCCGAGGGCGCCCAGTCGGCCAAGGGCCTGGCCGCCGATGCCCGCACCGCCGCCGATGCCGGAGCCCGTGACATGACCGCCATGCGCGATGCCATGACGGCCATCAAGACGTCGAGCGCCGATATTTCCAAAATCATCAAGACCATCGACGAGATCGCCTTTCAGACCAACATCCTCGCCCTCAACGCCGCCGTCGAGGCCGCGCGGGCGGGCGAAGCGGGCGCGGGGTTTGCCGTTGTTGCCGAGGAAGTCCGAAGCCTCGCCCAACGCAGTGCCCAAGCCGCCAAGGAAACGGCCGCCAAGATCGCCGACGCCTCGGCCAAGAGCGAGCAGGGTGCTACCATCAGCGGCCAGGTGGCCGGCAGCCTCGACAAAATTGTGGAGCGTATCCGCCAGCTCGACGAGATGGTCGGCGGCATTGCCCAGGCTTCATCCGAACAGAGCGAGGGCATCGGCCAGCTCAACCGGGCTGTCGCGGGCATGGACAAGATCACCCAGTCCAACGCCGCTCTGGCCCAGCAGTCCGCGAGTTCGGCGGAGGACATGAAATCTCAATCCGGCCAGGTCAAGCTGGCGGTGAACGAGCTCCTGCAGATGGTGCAGGGCTACACGCAGGAACCGGTGCAGGCGAAGTTGTCGAAACCCGGCTCCGCTCCAGCCCACGCGGTTTCGCGCGCCCCCTTTCCCCGGGATAATGTCCTTAAGAAACCAGTGCTTCGCTCCAGCAGTAGTGCCGTCGCCCCGAAAGTCCCGGCAATGGAGTGGAACGATTGATTCCGGTTTTGCGGGAGCGAGCTAGCTCGCGATAGGAGTAGGGAGTCGCGAGCAAGCTCACTCCCACAAATACAAATCAAACCGAATCCGGGTATCACCCGCTAAGTCAGCCTGCTTAGCGGCCAAAGGGCAACCGGCTGCGCGGGGACCGCTGGAGCGTCTGGGTGCGGAAGGGCAGGGGTTCGAAAACCATGCGGGGACTCAACAGGGCTGGGGGCTGAAACAGAATACGGCCCCAAGTTACATCCTCGGTCCGCCGCGGGGGCGGCACAGCCGCCTGGCTGAAGAGCGGGGAAGGCGTTGGCATACCCTATTAACGGCGCAACCCTAGTTTCTCTTGAGAATATTTCCAGTCCCACGAGTGCACGCCCCTGCCTCGGACTTATGGACATAGAACGTAAATGGCTGCCCGGGTAGGGATCGAACCTACGATCCAAGTGATTAATCCCGGCCAGCCGGGACTCTACGGAGCCCCAAAAATTCGCTCACGAATGGTGCGGGAGGATTTCCAGGATTTGATCTCTCGCTCGCGAGCCATCGCCTCGGCCCGGGTCGGATGAGATTCCGACCACACCATGCGCCAAGGACCGTGTTTATGGGTGAACTTTCCCCACTTGGGGCCAGCCGAGTTGTGCTCAGCTAAGCGACGTTCCAAGTCGTCAGTGTGCCCGATGTAATATCGGCCCGCCGCGTTCTGCAGAATATACGTATAATACACAGCGTGATAACGACCGGCCATGGCCTTAGGCTCTGGATCGATGCGAAATGGCTGCCCGGGCTGGGATCGAACCAGCGACCAAGTGATTAACAGTCACCTGCTCTACCACTGAGCTACCAGGCAGTGTGGCAAAAAGAATGGCCAAAAAGATACGGCCCCTCGGGCTTGTCAATCCCTCTGTCGTGTAAAATCCGGGAATTTGCAGGGCAATTCAAAGTTTTGGTTGCATCGCTCGCGCGCGCTCCTTCAACTCTCGACCCTTTTCCACTACGCCTGCCTCCAATTCCGGAGTCACAGGGGGAACGAAACCATGAAGACATACCAACTCACCGTCACGTCCCGCGAGGGCACCGGCCGCAGCGCCTCCCGTCGCCTCCGTAAAGCCGAGAAGATACCGGCCATCCTCTACGGCAAGCACACGAAACCCGAAAATCTGGCCGTCAACGGTCCGGAATTCGTCAAGCTCCGCAAAGAAATCGGCGGCAAGGCCGCCCTCATCGAGCTCAAGCGCGATGCCGGCGCCACCGCGCTCTCCTTCCTGCAGGAGATCCAGCGCGATCCGATCACGGACAAGTATCTCCATCTCGACCTTCAGGAAGTGAAGGAAAACGAGAAGATGATCATCAGCGTGACCATCCACGTCGTCGGCGAAGCCTACGGCGTCAAGACCGAGGGCGGCATCCTCGAGACCGCTTCCCATCGCCTGCGCATCCGCTGCTTGCCGAAGAATCTGCCGGCTTTCATCGAGGTCGACGTGGCCGAGCTCAAGGTCGGCGAGGCCATCCACGTTGCCGAGCTCAAGGCCATCCCGGGCGTCGAGTTCCTCGACGACAAGAACCAGACCGTCGTCCTCTGCGTCGAGCCGCCAGCCGAAGAAGTCGTCGCCGTGGTCGCGCCTGTCGCGGGTGCGGTCGCTGCCGATGGCACCGCCGCTCCCGCCGCCGATGGCACCGCCGCTCCCGCGGCCGGTGCTGCTGGTGCTGCCGCTCCCGCGGCCGGGGCCAAACCCGGTGCCGCTCCCGCCAAGGGTGCTGCTCCCGCCGCCGGCGCCAAGCCGGCCGCCGCCCCCGCCAAGAAGTAATTTTCGTTCCCGGTCCGTCCGCTCGCGGGCGGGCCGTTTTGCACACTGTTCTTTGAGTCATGTCCGTCACGCTGATCGCTGGACTGGGCAACCCTGGGCGCGAATACGCCGGCACCCGCCACAACCTCGGTTTCACCGTGGTGGAGGCGCTCGCTGCCGCCGAAGGTCTCAAGTGGAAGTCCGACTCCCGCTTTGAGGCCGCGACCGCCCGTTGGGATGTCCGCCCCGGCGTCACGCGACTGCTCGTCAAGCCGACGACCTTCATGAACGACAGCGGACGCGCCCTGCGCGCCCTGCTCGACTTCCACAAGGTCGCGCCGGACACCCTCATCGTGGCCTACGACGATCTCAACATCGACCTCGGCCTCGTGAAGGTGTCGGTCACCGGCAGTGCCGGCGGCCACAACGGCGTCGCCAGCCTGCTTGAGCACCTCGGCAGCGGATTCGTCCGCTACCGGCTCGGCATCGGCGCCCTCCGGCCCGGCGGGATGGACCTCAAGGACTTCGTGCTCGGAAAATTTTCACCCGAAGAAACAACTCTCATTGACCAAAAACTAAACACTATCGTGGACGGCCTCCGCCTGCTCATCGCGAGCGGTCCGGCCCACGCCATGAACCTCCTCAACCGCCGCGACCACCATGAGCCAGAACAAGCGTAACTACAAAGCCACCTTCATCCTCGACAACCGGGGCAAGGAAGACTCCGTCGAATCCATCATCGAGGGCGTGAAGAAAGAAATTTCCGCCGTGCAGGGCGAAGTCACCGCCGTCGAGAACATCGGCCGCCGTGAATTCGTCCGCAAGACCGACGACAAGTTTCCCGGTGGCGTCTACGTCTCGATGAATTTCTCGGCCCCCGCCGCCGCTCCCGCCCAGCTCCACGAGCGCCTGCGGCTCAACGCCGCCGTCTACCGCGCGCTGCTCGAGAACGCCTAAAGCGCGCCCCGCGCCGCCCCACCACCATGGCCAATCTCAACAAAGTCATGCTCATCGGCAACCTGACGCGCGACCCCGAGCTGCGGGTCACGCCGAAGGGCACCGCCATCTGCACCTTCAGCATCGCGGTCAACCGCAAGTTCAAGGACGACAGCGGCGGCGAGCGCGAAGAAGTGACCTACGTTGACATCGAGGCCTGGGGCAAGTCCGGCGAGAACATCTCCAAGTATTGCACCAAGGGCCGCCCGCTCTTCGTCGAGGGCCGTCTGCGCCTCGACCAGTGGGAAGACAAGACCACCAAGGAAAAACGCAGCCGCATGAAGGTCGTGCTCGAGAACTTCCAGTTTCTCGGCGGCGGCCGGGCCGAGGGTGGGGCCCCCGGGGCCGAAGGCGGCGAAGCCCGCACCTACGCGCCCCGTGCCGGCGCGGCCCCCAAGCCCGCGGCTCCCGCCGCCCCGCAGGAAAATCTCGACGAAGACGTGCCGTTTTAAGCGCCGTCTCGCCCGTTCACTTTAAACCAATCACTCAACTCCGATCCGAAAATGGCTAATCACGAAATTCTCCTCCTCAAACCGGTCGACGGCCTTGGCGCCGAAGGCGACCAGGTCAAAGTCCGCGCCGGCTACGCGCGCAATTTCCTCCTGCCCCAAGGCATGGCGGTGCCCCTCACCGGCGCCAACCGCAAGCGGGTCGAGGCCCTCAAGAAAGCCCGCGGTCTCCGCGAGGTCAAAGAGCTCGACGGTGCCCAGGCGCTCGCCAAGCAGATTGAGAAGGCCGGCATCGCCATCGCCGTGAAGACGGGCGAGGGCGGCAAGCTCTTCGGGGCCGTCACCACCCACGACATCCACGACAAGCTCGTGGCCGCCGGCATCACCGTCGACAAGCGTCGCATCCATCTCGGCCAGCCCATCAAGACCCTCGGCAAGCACGAGGTGAAGATCCGCCTGCATCCCGAGGTCAGCGTCGAACTCAGCTTCGACGTCGTCTCCGAGAACCCCATCGAGCCCGCCGCGTCGTAACGTCCCCGCGTTCGCCCACCGACGTCGCGTATGGGTTCAAACCTTTTACAGACGCCGCTGGCCAAGATCGAGGATCCGAGCCTGCTCGCTTTCATTCGCGAGTTAGAGGGTGCATGTAAAGTGCAGAGCCTGAGCCACCCTACGCTTTCACTGTATCACTATGTATGGCAGTGCGTTTATCCGTGGGGTGCTGATAAGCGCTATCCGATCGGTAGAAACAGAATCATCCCGGGAGGATTGCTGGATTCTAAGATTAAAAAGTCCCAAAATACGCTGATTCATCAGTTCTGCCACGATCTCGCGATGATGATGCGGAACGAAAGCGCCGAGTTGGTTGAAAACATGAAACTCTATGTCTTCCTGAATCGTTACTTGCTGGATTCGGCTAAGAAATCGAAGCCGAAACGATTCGATCCACGGGATATCATGTAGGCATTTCCCGAATTCTAGAGCGCCCAATAACAAATGAAGAACTTGTCGATATTCGATAGTTGCCGCACCGAGGTTTTGAAAGCTTACTGAACTGCCATGCCCGAAGTTAGTTCCGATCCTCGTTCCTCGACAGCGCGCCCTCAACCGGGCGTGTCCAGCGCTGGAAGACCGGGCGGGCGACAAATGCCAACCAGTGAGGAGGCAGAGCAACATGTTATAGCATGTTGTCTTCTCGATGGCAGTGATTCGATAGCTCGTTGTTTGGAGGCTCGGATTTCAGCGCAGTCATTCTATTGGCCTTCCAATCAATTGATTTTTCAATCGATCATAGATCTTTATCAGAAAGGTCAGCCTGTGACGCTTGAAGTATTGGCTGAAGAGCTCACGACCAAGAAAGTTTTCGATCAAATTGGCGGATTTCCCTACTTAGTCCAAGTTACGGGCAAGATTCCGACCACGGCGCATGCCGGCTATTTCATCGAGAAGGTCCGCGAGAAGCACCTGCTGCGCGAATTAATCAAAGCTGCGAATACTGCGTCGGAACAGGCGTATGAGTTCACGGGTGGACTTGAGGAGTTTGTCGACAAGGTGGAGCAGGACCTCTTCAAGGTCACGCAGGATCGGGTGAGCGACAGCGCCAAGGAGATCAAGGAGGCCGTGAAGGAAGCCAACACCGTCATCGCGAAGTTGCTCATGAAGAAGGGCGAGCTGACGGGCGTGACCTCGGGCTTCAAGGATCTTGACGCGATGACTTTTGGTTTCCAGCGGCAGGAAATGATCGTGATCGCCGCCCGCCCCTCGATGGGTAAGACCAGCTTTGCGTTGAACATCGCCGAGGCTGCGGCCCTGCCCAAGGCCGGCAAGGAGCCCGTGCCGACCCTCGTGTTTTCGCTCGAGATGAGTTCCTCCCAGCTCGCTTTGCGCATGCTCTGCGCGCGCTCCCGGGTGAACATGAAGCTCCTGCGCGACGGTTTGGTGGGCCGTGATGGTCGCGAGGTAAACGCCCTTGGTCAGGCGGCGGAAGAATTCAAGAAGTGTCCGCTGTTGATCGACGATTCGAGCGCCCTGACCATTATGGAAATGCGGGCGAAGGCCCGGCGCATCTATGCCCGCAAGAAACTCGGCCTGATTATCGTCGATTATCTCCAACTGCTCAGCGGCTCCGATGCGCGCGCCCCGCGTGAACAGCAGGTCGCCGAAGTTTCCCGCGGATTAAAGGCCATGGCCAAGGAACTAGACCTGCCGGTGATAGTCCTAAGCCAGCTCAACCGCTCATCGGAGAAGGAGAACCGCACGCCCCGCTTGTCGGACTTGCGCGAATCCGGCTCCATCGAGCAAGATGCCGACGTCGTCATAATGCTGTCTCGCCCCAAGGATTCCGATGAGAAATTCCAGACCGCCACCGGGGCGGCGGATTTAATCGTTGCCAAGCAACGCAACGGACCAGTAGGTGATTTGAAACTGACTTTCCTTCAAGAAATTACGCGCTTTGAAAACTTTACTCCGTAACCTGTTCCATCCGGCCTTGGTGGCCGCCTTTTTCCTGACTGCCGGCACCGGCAGCCTCTTTGCTCAGACCGAGCTCAGTCAACCGGCACCGGCCGAGCAGGCCGCCGCCGTTCCCAGCCGCATCAACAAGATCACCATCAAGTTTGTCGGCATGGCCAACGTCAGTGAGCAGATCGTCCGGGCCAACATGGTGCTGCGCGAGGAGACCGACTTGGACGAGGCGCTGATCGACCGTGACATCCGCTCGCTCTATCGGACGGGTATTTTTGAATTCATCGAGGTCAAGCGGGAGCAACTCTCGGGCAATCTGGTCAATCTCGTGGTTGAGGTGACCCCGAAGTTCCGAGTGCTCACCGTCAACTACGAGGGCAACAAGACGGTAAAGTCGCGCCGGCTCTCCAAGGAAATCAAGACCGTGGCCAACGGCCCCCTCGACGAGCGCCTGATCAAGGAGGACGCGCAGAAAATCTACGAGTTCTACCAGAAACGCGGCTTCAATCAGGCTCAGGCCACCTACACCATCGATCGCAACCGCACCACCGGCTTCAGCACGGTCACCTTTAAGGTGCGCGAGGGTGCCCGCGTGAAGATTGCCGCCGTCAACTTCGTCGGCAACGACCACGTCAAGGCGCGCCGGCTCAAGAAGGAGATGGAGACCAAGAAATGGCACATGTTTTCCTGGCTGATGGGCAACGGGCGACTTAAGGACGACGAGTTTGACGAGGATCTCAAGAAACTGCGCGACTACTATCAGGAACAGGGCTACCTCGACGTGGAAATCGCCGAGGACAAGGTGACCTTCGATTACCCCAAGTCGGACAAACTGGTCATCACCATCCGGGTGGTGGAGGGTCGGCAGTATCGCATCGGCGACATCAGTTTCAGCGGCAACAAAATATTCCCCGAGACCCTGCTGCGCCTGCTGCCCCGGCAGCACAAGGGGCAGGTCTTCACGCCGTCCAAACTGGACAAGGATACCGAATCCATCGAGGACTTCTACAGTCGCGGCGGCTACCTCCAGACCCGCGTCCGATTGGTCCGCAAGCCCAACCTGCAGACCGGTAACATCGACGTCGAATACCAGATCAACGAGAGCGAGCAGTTCCAAGTCGAGTCGATCAAGATCGAGGGCAACGACAAGACCAAGAGCATTGTTATCCTGCGCGAGCTGGTGCTCGGCCCCGGCGACATTTTCGACGGCGTGCGCATGAAGATCAGCAAGCTCCGCCTCGAGAACACCCGCTTTTTCGAGGACCCGGTCAACGTCACAGACGAATCGACCAACATCCCCGGCCGCCGCACCCTCAAGATCTCGGTCAAGGAAGCTCGCACCGGCAACCTGACCTTTGGTGCCGGCTTCAGTTCGCTGGAGAAGGCGGTCGTCTTCGCCGAAGTCACCCAGTCCAATTTCGACCTGTTCAATCGCCGCTCTTTCTTTCAGGGCGACGGCCAGAAGTTCCGGCTGAAATTCCAAGTCGGCTCGCAGTCGAGCGAACTCGTCCTCGCCTTCGAGGAACCCTACCTTTTCGAGCGCGAGCTCGCGCTCGGTTTCCAGATTTACCGCACGACTTCCGAATACAACAGTTCCTACTATGAGGAAATCCGCACCGGCGGCGAAGTCTATCTGCGCAAACGGCTCTTCAACTGGCTGGAGTCGCGCCTCTCCTACACTTACGAGGTCATCGATATCGCCAACGTGAATACGAACGCGCCGAACGAGATTCGTTTCCTGGAAGGCAAAACCACGACTTCCCGCCTCGGCCTCAACCTCACTCAGGATACGCGCGACAAGATCATCAACACCACCCGGGGCCACTACGTCAATTTGGGCCTGGAGCTGGCGGGCGGGCCGTTGGGCGGCGACAACCACTATTACAAGATCGAGTTCCGTGGGTCCAAATTTTTCCCGGTCGCGGAATTTCAGGAGCAGGTGCTGGCGGTGATCGGGCGCGCCGGCGTGGTCGACAGTTTTGGTGACAGCGACAAGAAGATAGACCGCGTCTTTAGCACGGGGATTACTGATCCGACCACCGGATTGATTGGCACCGTGACGATCCCCATTGCGCCCGGGGTGCCGTTCTACGACCGCTTCTTCCTCGGTGGTCCGCAGGATTTGCGTGGGTTTGAATTCCGTAATGTCGGCCCCAAGGATGCCTCGGGCGAACCGATTGGCGGCAAGAGCTACGGTTTCTTCAGCTTGGAATACTCCTTCGACGTGGTGAAGCCCGTCCGCGCCGCCATTTTCTATGACGGCGGTTTCGTCAACGTGAATGCCTACGATTTCAGCCCGGTGGACTACAACGACAACTTCGGCATCGGCCTGCGCCTCTTCGTGGCCGGCGCCCCGCTCAGCCTCGATTTCGGCATCCCGCTCACCCACGATAAATTCAACAAGAAGGGCAACCAATTCAACTTCTCCTTCGGCACTCGCTTCTGATCACCCCTCGCACCACCCATTATGAAAACACTACTCCGCACCCTCCTTACCCTGGCCACCCTCGCGGTCGGTTCCATCGCCCTGCAAGCGCAGCCGGCCGTGAAACTGGTCGTGGTCGACATGGCCAAGGTCTTCGACGGCCACTACAAATCCGAGGAAGCCAACATCAAATTCCGCGACGCCGAGCAGAAGGCGCAGGAGCAGGCGGAGGAACTCCGTAAACAGGGCCAGACCCTCGTGGAAGAATACAAGGAGATCGTCGAGCAGGCCAAAAACACCCTGCTGACCGCCGAAGCTCGCAGCAAGGCCGAGGCTGACGCCCAGAAGAAACTCGAGGACATCCAGCGCAAGCAGACCGATGTGCAGAACTTCATCCAGAACACGCAGCGCTCCCTGCAGCAGCGCATCGGCACCCACCGCGACCTCTTGCTCGAGGAAATCAGCAAGCATGTCGTTGAAGTGGCCAAAAGGAACGGCGCCACCCTCGTCCTCGACAAGTCGGGCCCGTCCGTCTTCCGGATCCCGGTCGTGCTCTATGCCGATGCCGCCTACGACATCACCGACGAGGTGATCAAGGAAGTGAACAAGGACCGTCCAGTGGCCCCGGTCGCCGCGGCTCCGGCCGCAGCCACGCCGGCTGCGCCTGCCGCGCCCGCCCAGTTCACCGTGCCCAACGTCAGCGCGAAACCGGCCAAGCCCGCGACGACCGAGCCCAAGAAGTAACGAGAAATCTTGCCAAGCCCTGTTCCACCGAACAGGGCTTTTTTGTGTCCATGCAGGTCGTTTACACCCCCGCCGAGATTGCCGCCCTGGTCGGCGCCCAACGCACCGCCGGCACGACCACCCGCTCCATCACGGACATTGCCTCGCTCAGCGCGGCCCGCGCGGGCGACCTCACGTTTCTCGGTAACGCCAAATACAAGGCCCAGGTGGCCGCCACTGCCGCCACCGTCGTCTTGCTGCCCCTCGACTATGTGGGCGAGCCCCAGGCCGCTCAGGTTTTCCTCTTTGTCAAAAACCCCTCGGTCGCCCTCGCTCGGGTCTGTGCCCGCATCGAGCAGTCGCTCTGGCCCAAGCTGCCGCCCGGCGTCCACCCCAGTGCGGTCGTGGCTCCCACGGCGCGGGTTGATGCCACCGCACACATCGGGCCGCTCTGTGTCATTGAGGACGGCGTCCAGATTGGCGCCGGCACCGTGTTGCAGGCCTCCGTGTTTGTCGGCCGTGAGGCCCGGGTGGGCGAGGGCTGCCTGATCATGCCGGGTTGTGTGATCGCCGCCAGCTGCTCGCTCGGGAATCGCGTGCGGCTTCAGCCGGGCGTCGTCATCGGCTCCGACGGCTTTGGCTATGAATTTGTCGCGGGCCGCCACGAAAAAGTCCCGCAGATCGGCAACGTCGTCATCGGCGACGACGTCGAGATCGGGGCCAACTCCACCCTCGACCGGGCGCGTTTCAGCCGGACCGTGGTGGGGGAGGGCACCAAGATCGATAATCTCGTGCAGATCGCCCACAACGTCATCATCGGCCAGCACTGCATCCTCTGCGCCCAGTCGGGCATCTCCGGCAGCACGACCTTGGAAGATTACGTCATTTTGGGCGGCCAGTGCGGTCTCGGCGGTCATATCACCGTGCACAAAGGCGGCAAAGTTGGCGGCGGCGCCGGGCTGACCACCGATGTTCCGGCCGGCGGCTATGTCAACGGCACCCCGGCCATCCCCTACATGCTGGAACGCCGGATCGCGGTGCTCTCGCAGCGGCTGCCCGAGCTCTTCAAGCGCGTCGAGGCCTTGGAGAAAAATTTAGAATAATCTTCCCGCGTTTCCCCTTCTGCGTCACGTTGGCCGCACATGAGGGACACGAAGCTCAAGATATTCTCCGGCTCTTCCAACCGCCCGCTCGCAGAGGAAATCTGCCAGTCCATCGGCGTCCCGCTCGGCGATGCGACTGTCACCTGTTTCCCGGACGGGGAGTCGTTCGTGAAGATCAACGAGAACATCCGTGGCGCGGACTGTTACTTCATCCAGTCCACCTGCCCGCCGACCAACCATCACCTGATGGAACTGCTGATCATGATCGATGCCGCCAAGCGCGCCTCGACCCAGCGTATCACCGCCGTCATCCCGTTCTACGGCTACGCCCGGCAGGATCGCAAGGACCAGCCCCGCGTGCCCATCACCGCCAAGCTCGTGGCCGATCTCCTCCATGCCGCCGGCGCCAACCGCGTGCTCGCGATGGATCTCCACAGCCAGCAGATCCAG
>JAHFTH010000253.1:2992-4149 GCA_023269445.1 Lacunisphaera sp. | reverse complement strand
CCAACGAAGCGCTTCGACAGGCCCTCGATCTCCTTGTGCGTAAAGAGCGGATAGCCGGGAATATTGTCCTCCTGTTTCTGCTTTTGCATCACGTTGGCCGAATTGTGCAGCATCTTCTCGATGAGCATGCGGCTCGACTGCGTGAGCAGCACCGGGGTCTTCGGGTGCTGGCGCATCACCACCGGCAGGCCACCGATGTGGTCGAGGTGGCAGTGCGTGATGATGATCAGGTCGAGCTCGATGTCCCGCAACAGCGAGAGGTCGGGCAGCGCGCCGAGGCCGGGAGTCTTGGGGTTCAGCCCGCAATCCACGAGGATATTGAGGTCGCCGATCATCAGCAAAAGTGAATTGGCACCGATGCCGCCCTGGCGGTTAAGGTCGAGGAGTTTCATTTAAGTAAAGGGTCATGGAGACGCAGTGAGCCCTCGCAAGCAAGCCCCGGTTTGCCTCGGGGAAGCAAGAACGTCACGGTTTCCGGCTCGACCGGGCGGCGTGGCCGGCTTGGATGGGCCGGCACCCACCCACTCCCCTCCATGAAGAAATATCTCGTCGAATTCATCTCCACCTTCTTCCTCGTCTTCACCATCGGCATGACCGTGATCGCCCCCGGCGCGGGCAACCTGGCGCCGTTCGCCATCGCCGCCGTGCTGATGGTCATGATCTACGCCGGCGGCCATATCTCCGGCGCCCACTACAATCCCGCCGTGACCATCGCCGCGTGGATGCGCGGCAAGTGCCCGGCCGCGGACATTGTCCCTTACATCGTCGCCCAGCTCGGCGCCAGTGTCATCGCCTCCCTCTTGGTCAAGTCCCTCAAGACCGGCCTCGTGGCCAAGGCCGCCGCGCTCGGCGGCCCGATGACCCCCGAGGTCCTGCCCGCGCTCATCGTCGAGTTCGTGTTCACCTTCGCCCTCGTGTGGGTGATCCTCCACGTGGCCACGGCCAAGGGCACCAGCGGCAACTCCTTCTACGGTGCCGCCATTGGCTTCACCGTGCTGGCCGGCGCGCTCGCCGTCGGCGGCATCTCCGGCGGAGCCTTCAATCCGGCCGTGGCCCTCGGTCTCTGCCTGATGGGAATTGTCGCCTGGGGCAGCTTCTGGATCTACCTAGTGGCGTGTTTCGCCGGCGCCATCGTCGCCGCGACCGCCTTCAAGCTG
>JAHFTH010000253.1:0-2982 GCA_023269445.1 Lacunisphaera sp. | reverse complement strand
TTCAAGCTGGTCAACAGCGAGGAGTGAGCCGATGTTACGCTGGCTTCTTCTCTGCTCGGCTGTTCTTTTCCGGGTCTCCTTAGGATTCGGTCAGGAGGCCGATTACGCGAAAGTGATGAACGAAGCCCTGGCCGAAAGCGCCAGCCTGCGGAGCGCCGGCCAACTGCCGGGCGTGCCGGCCGATTCCCAAGGCAAGTTCATGCTGAAGAACCTGCCGCCCTTCGGCTCTAAACTGATTTTCCCGCTCTCTGTCACCTTGGAGGTTCAGATTCCGGGCGGCGCGGCCCCGCTTTCTTTCTTCCTCACTAGGCATGAGGCTGACAGCCGATGGCACCTGACGGATAAACCCGCCGTCAAGGAACCGGCCCTGCGCGAGGAGCTGTTGCGCATGATGGAACAGGATCAGGGCATCCGCACCGCTCCCGCCGCGCGAAACCCCGACGCTGCTTACCTCGCTCGCTGGACCGCGATTGACGAGGCCAACACGGCCCGCCTGAAGGAGATTGTCGCGCAACACGGCTGGCCCGGCACTGCTCTGGTGGGCACCGACGGCGCGCTCGCCGCCTTCCTGATCGTGCAGCACGCCGACCGCGACCGGTCCTTCCAGCGGGAAATGCTGTCTGTGGTGCAAGCCGCCTACCAAGCCGGCCAGATCCCTGCGCAGAACTACGCCTACCTCCTCGATCGCGTCCGCGTCGGCGAGGGCAAGCTGCAGGTCTATGGCTCGCAGTCCCAGCTGGCCCCCGATGGCACGAAATGGGTGCCCTATCCCATCGAGGACGAGGCCAACGTAGATGAACGCCGGCGCGCGGTCGGCCTGGGGCCACTGGCGGAATACATCGCCCAGATGAACCAACGCAATCCCATCAGCCCGAAATAACGGGTCCCCCAGTCCGGCCTTGCCAACCAAGGCCGGCTGGAGACCATTCGCTCTTCCATCGGCATGAACCACGAGATCCTCTGGCTGATCCAACTCGGCCTTGACCAGAAACTCTTCACGCGCGACCAGGCGCGGGCTGTGCTGAAAGCGATCGGTCCCGACGCCGCGTTGATGGACTTCGCCCAGAAGCTCATCGACGACAGCATCGTCAGCGATGTGGAAAAGCTCGAGGCCATCGCCGGTGACGCCATGGCCCGCGCTCCCGCCGGCCCGCCAGCGGACAACCCGCTCCTCGAAAAATCCGCCGGCCAGCCCGGCCCGGCCAAGGCCGCCGGCGCCAACGGCACCCCGCAGTTCCCCTTCGATAAGATCGCCTCGCTCGACGACGACGCGCTGGCGAAGGCGCTCCGCCAGCTGCTCATCGACGCGTGCAAATACGAGGCGAGCGACCTGCATCTCTCCGCCGGCTCCAAGCCCTTTGTCCGCAAGCACCGCGTGCTCACGTCCATCACCGAGCACACCCTGACCGAACAAGAATCGCTGCGACTCAACACCGTCCTCCTCGCCGAGCACCAGAAGAATATCTTTCTCGAACGCCGCGACTACGACCTCGCCCTCTCGCTCAGCCCCGAGAACCGCTACCGCGTGAACCTGATGTTCCACAAGTGGGGTCCCTCCGGTTCCTACCGCATGGTGCCGTCCACCATGCCGCAGCTCGACAAGCTCGGCCTGCGCAACCTTGAGGCCATCCGCAAACTCCTCACCTACCACAACGGCCTCATCCTCATCACCGGCCCGGTCGGCGCCGGCAAGACCACCACGCTCGCCGCCATGGTCTCCGAGCTCAACGAGCAGCGCACCGACCACATCATCACCGTCGAGGATCCCATCGAGGTCGTGCAGCCGCCCAAGGGTTGCAACGTCACCCAGCGCGAGGTCGGCCCGCACACCAAGTCCTTCTTCACCGCGCTCAAAGGCGCCCTCCGCGAGGACCCCGACGTCATCGTCATCGGCGAACTCCGCGACCTCGAGACCATCGAGATGGCCATCAGCGCGTCCGAGACCGGCCACTTGGTCATCGGCACGATGCACACCAGCGACGCTTCCACGACGCTGAACCGTCTCCTCGACGTCTTCCCCCCCGCGCAACAAACGCAGATCCGCGCCAGCGTGGCCGAGAGTCTCCGCGGCGTCGTCTGCCAGCGCCTGCTGCCTGCCATCGGCGGCGGCCTCGTCGTCGCCTGCGAGATCATGATCTCCAACACCGCCATCCAGGCCCTCATCCGCGAGGGCAAGACCGCCGGCCTGCGCAACGTCATGGAAACCGGCGTCAAGGAAGGCATGTGCATCATGGAGAACGTCGTCCTCGAGATGTATCAGCAGAAGAAAATCACCAAGGAGACCGCGCTCATCAACGTCTCCACCCGCAACGTCCGCCAGAAGATCGACCCCGCCTCGCCCCCCAGCACCCCGCCCACCGCCGGCAAATCCTGATTCTTCCATGGCCGTCCCTCAAACCACCGCCTCCTGTCATCCTGATCCCGCAGTCGCGGGAGAAGGATCCATCTGTTGTGGGCGGGGTGCCCCCTCACCCCGCGAGGCATGACTGTCTCCCAGCTCACTGCTCCTAGCTCCTAGCTCACTCCCATGGCCGCCATCGACGCTCTCCTCCGCACCATGCTCGACAAGGGCGGTTCCGACCTGCACCTCACCGTCGGCCTGCCACCGAAGTCCCGCATCTCCGGCGCCCTCCAGCCCATCGGCGACCAACCCATCGATCCCCAGCACATGGAGGCCCTCCTCAAGGAGATCTGCCCGGCGAAACGCTGGGCCGACTTCCTCGGGAAGAAGGACCTCGACCTCGCGCACGAGGTCGCCGGCCTCGCCCGCTTCCGCGCCAACTTCCTCTACAATCACTGGGGTCAGGCCGCCGTCCTCCGCCAGATCCCGGCCAAGATCCTTTCGTTCAGCCAGCTCAACCTCCCCGAGGCGCTGAAGAAACTCTGCCACCTCGACCAGGGCCTCGTCGTCGTCACCGGCCCCACCGGCTCCGGCAAGTCCACCACGCTCGCCGCGATGATCGACTACATCAACGACAACTT
>JAHFTH010000062.1 GCA_023269445.1 Lacunisphaera sp. | reverse complement strand
CCACCGAGAACTTCGTCATGGCCGCCGTGCTCGCCGAAGGCGAGTCCGTCCTCCTCAACGCCGCCAGCGAACCGCACGTCCAGGATATGTGCGCCGTCCTCGTCGCCATGGGCGCGAAGATTTCCGGCCTCGGCACCAGCCAGCTCACCGTCACCGGCGTGGCGAAGCTCAAGGGCGGCACGTTCACGATCAACACCGACCACCACGAGATCGTCACCTTTCTCGCCCTCGGCGCCATCACCGGCGGCGAGGTGCGCGTGAAAAATTCCCTGCCGCACCACTTCGACCTCATCACCCGCTCCTTCGCCAAGCTCGGCGTGAAGATCGAGCACGACGGCACCACCGCCATCGTCCGCAAGAAGCAGAAGCTCATCGTCGAGGAACCGTTCACCTCCAATCTGCTCCCGAAAATCGAGGCTGCACCGTGGCCGTATTTCCCCGTGGATCTGCTGCCCTGCATGATAGCCCTCGCCGTCCGCTCGCAGGGCGCGGTGATGTTCTGGAACAAGGTCTACGAGGGTGGCTTCACCTGGATGTCCGAGCTGTCGAAGTTCGGCGCGCACGTCGTCGTGAGCGATCCGCACCGCATCACGGTCTTCGGCGCCAAGCCGCTGCGCCCGTCCACCGTCGAGGCGCCCTATATCATCCGCGCCGCCGTCGCCCTCTACATGGTCGCGGCCAGCATCCCCGGCAAATCCATCGTGAAGAACGCCGACACCATCCGCCGCGCCCATCCGAACTTCGTCGAGAACCTCCGCAGCCTCGGCGCGGAAGTGGAGTGGAAGTGAGCCGGACTTTTTAACCACGGATTGCACAGATGAACACGGATAAATTCTTCTGGAGGGCCCACGTCCCCGTGGGCCGTGCCTTGGTCTAATTCTGTATCCCTGCCCATCCGTGAAATCCGTGGTTAAACCTTCTGTCGTCTGATGCCTTCTCCTGACCAATCCCCCAAGGGCACCGGCTTCATCACGAGCGCGCTCTCTTCGCCCGTCTCGCCCACGGAAGCGGCGCTGCGTCCGCTGTCGTTCGCCGATTTCGCCGGCCAGCCCAAGACCGTCGAGCGCCTGCAGGTCATGGTCGGCGCAGCCAAGCGCCGCGGCGAGGCCCTCAACCACATTCTCCTCTCCGGCCCGCCGGGTCTCGGCAAGACCACCCTCGCCTTCATCCTCGGCCACGAGCTCGGCCGCAACGTCCGTGTCACTTCCGGCCCCGTTATCGAGAAGGCGGGCGATCTCGCCGGCCTGCTGACCAGCATGGAGGAGGGCGACATCCTCTTCATCGACGAGATCCATCGCATCCCCAAGACCGTCGAGGAATATCTCTACAGCGCGATGGAGGACTTCCGCCTCGACATCATGATCGACCAAGGGCCCAACGCCCGCAGCGTGCGGCTCTCGATTCCGAAATTCACTCTCATCGGCGCCACCACGCGCTCCGGCCTGCTCACCGCCCCGCTCCGCTCGCGTTTCACGCTCAACACCCGGCTCGACTACTACGACCGCGCCACGCTCGAGGGCATCGTCCGCCGCAGTTGCGCCCTGCTCAAGGTCGGCCTCGACGCTGGCGGTGCGAGCGAGATCGCCACCCGCGCCCGCGGCACCCCGCGCATCGCCAATAACCTGATCAACTTTTGCCGCGACTACGCCTCCGAGAAGGCATCGGGCAGGATCACCCAGTCGGTCGCCGCCGCCGCGCTCGAACTCCTCGAGATCGATGCCGCCGGTCTTGACGAGATGGACAAGCGCGTCCTCCGCCTCATGGCCGAGAACTATCAGGGCGGCCCCGTGGGCCTCGGCACCATCGCCATCGCAGTCGGCGAGGAAGCCGAGACGCTCGAGGAAGTCCATGAACCGTTCCTGATCCAGGAAGGCTACCTCGCCCGCACCGCCCAGGGTCGCATCCTCACCGCCAAGGGCTACGGCGCCATCGGCCTCAAAGCCGCCACCGGCGACCAGCAGTCGCTGCTCTGATATGCAGCCGGCCCGCGGCAAGCATCTGCTCCTGATCGGCGTGGCGCTGGCCTATGTCGTTTTTTTGCTCTGGTATCACTGCCCCTATGCGGGAGGCAGCGATTCGTCGGGCTATATGAACAGCGCGAAGCTGCTCCTCGAGGGAAAACTTTCCACCCCGGTGCGCGTGCCGGAGGGCCTGCCACCGGAGGTGCTGCCCCGCGCGTATTTTATGCCGCTCGGTTTCCGGCTCGACGCGGCGCAGCAAAACCTGCTGCCCACTTACCCGGTCGGCCTGCCGTTGCATTTTGCCGCCGCCGGTCTGGTCATCGGACTCGAGCCGGCTGCGACTTTTGTGGGCGTCGCTTCGGCGCTGGCCTTTGCCCTCCTGCTTTTTCTCACCTGTCGCGAATTCGGCGTTCGTCCGGGCTGGAGCACCGGCGTGGCCCTGCTCGGGGCGCTGTCACCGCTGACGCTCCAATACGCCCTCCAGTCCATGAGCGATCTTGTTGCCGCCTGCTGGGCCCTCGCGATCATCTTGTGCGCCCTGCGTTCCGAACGACACGCCGGCTGGGCCGCCGGAGCCGGGGCCGCGCTCGCGCTCGCCGTGCTGGTGCGCCCTACGAATCTGTTGCTGGTGTTGCCCGCCGCCGTGGCCCTCTCACCGCGAGTCCGCACCTGGCTGGCCTTTGGGTTCGGCGGCGTGCCGGGCGCGCTCTTCCTCGCCGGCTACAACCACGCACTTTACGGAGCGTTCATGACCAGTGGCTATGGCGACGTGAGCAGCCTGTTCGCCGCCCGGCACCTGCTGCCCACCCTCTGGCATTACGCCGCTTGGCTGCCGGTCATTGCAACTCCGCTGGTCTATGCCGCGGTGGCCCTGCCCTGGCTGAAAATTGAACGTCGGAAAAAATTCACCCTGCTCGCCTGGGCCGGCTCCCTGTTTCTCTGTTATGCCTTCTACGAGCCCACCCAGGAAACGTGGTGGTATCTGCGCTTCATCCTCCCCGCGTTGCCTGCGCTCGGTATCGCGGCGGCGCTCACACTGCAGCAGATTAGCTTCCCGGCCTGGATTCTGGCTTCCCGTCTGCTGCCAGCCGACGCCAACCCTGAGCAGGTGGCCCGCGGACGCATCGTGCGTCTGCCGGTGCTCGCCCTGCTCTTCCTCGCCGCCACTGGCTGGATGCTGGCGTGGGACCGCTCCCTCCGCGTCACCTCGGTCGAACTCGACGAGCGCACCTATCCTCAGGTCGGCCGCTGGATCGCCGAACAGCTGCCGGCCCAAGCCATCGTGGCCGTCTATCAAGTCTCGGGTGCCGTCCTGTATTACACCGACCGGCCGTTCATCAATCCGGTCAATCTTACCCCGGATGACTCCGCCCGATTCGGCACCTGGCTCGACCAACAGCACCGCCCGTTCTACGCCGTGCTCTTTCCCTTTGAGGAAGCGGACATCCTGCAACGCCTGCCCGGCCGCTGGGAAGTGGTCACCCGCATCCGCCAGGCCACGGTCTGGCGCCGGCTCGGACCCGGCGATCCATCATCGCGACCGTAATCTTCTGTCATGCTCCGCCAATCCCTGACCTTAAGCCTGCTGCTGCTCGGGTCTGTTGCAACCGGTGAAATCAGACCCACCCCGTCCATTGCTCTGCGAGAGGTGCGCGTTGATTCGGGCGGGCGGAGTCTCCAGATCTCGTTGGCCGTTTTCTCCATCAAGGATTTTCAGATCCGGGTCATCGATAACGCCGCCGAGGATGACAAACCCAAGTTCCCCACCTTGGCTGACGCCATGGCCGTCTCGGACTGCGTCGCCGGATGCAATGGCGGCTTTTTTGAACGCCAACCGTTTTCGCCTGTCGGCGGCATGGTTAGTGACGGCCATCTGGTCAGCGTGATTGACCGCGATAGCTGGATGAAGGGACTGCTGGTCGTCCGGTCCGGTCAGCCAGAATTGATTCCGGTCGATCAGGTTCAGGGCATCCGGCACCTGGCTCGTGCGGGATGGACGATACGAAACGGACAACAGTCGGCCACAGATCGCGCGCCGGACCTTCATCTGCCACGACGGCAAAGGCACCTGGGCCATCGGCGTGAGCGACCGTTGCAGCCTGCACGAACTGGCCGCCCTGCTGCGCAGCCCGGAAGTCGCGGCCCTACTCGACATTCAGTTTGCCCTTAATTTCGACGGCGGTCCTTCCACTGGCCTCTGGCTCAAAGGTGAAACCGGCAACTACTATCTCCCTGAAAAATGGCCGGTGAGAAACTTCATCGGAATATTGCCCCGCTCACCTCAATGAAATTCCCCATTATTGTCCTTTCCCTTTTCGGGCTAGTCTCAGTAACCGCCTCGCCGATCGTCCGCATCCATACGGAACTGGGCGTCATCGAAGCCGAACTCTACGCCGACAAGGCCCCCGCCACCGTCGCCAACTTCCTGAAATATGTGGACGCGGGCCGTTACACGGGCGGACAATTCCACCGCACCGTCACGATTCACCCGAACAACCAGCCCAACAACACCGTGAAGATCGAGGTCATCCAGGGCGGCGTTAACCCAGAGTTCGCTGAGCAGGACTGGCCGGCCATCTCCCTTGAGCGCACGCGCGACACCGGCCTGAAGCACCTCGACGGCACACTCTCGATGGCCCGCGCGGGTCCCGACACGGCTACGTCCGATTTCTTCGTCTGCGTCGGCGACCAGCCCGAGCTCGACTTCGACGGCAAGCGCAACCCCGACGGCCAGGGCTTCGCCGCTTTCGGCCGCGTGACCAAGGGCCTAGACATCGTGAGGAAAATCCAGACCGCCTCCGCCGACGGCCAGAAGCTCACCCCACCCGTCCGCATCCTGAAGATCGAGCGCCTGCCCTAAAGCCGCCCGGGACCGCCGGCGCTTTTCGAGAGCACCGGCCCGGCCCCAGGGGCGCACAAGCTCCTAGCCCGATGATCGGGCCGGAGAGAGTTTCAGTTTATCCAGCGCAAGGGGCCTGAAACGCCACCACGCGAGGACCGCTGCCGCGAGCGCCCCGATGACGATCACGAACAGTGCGCCATCGACGACCGTAGTGAGCGCCGTCCACCCGAAGGAGTCCTGCTGCTCGAACCGGTTGGTTCCGCTGATCGTCGACACAATACCGACGGCCGCCATGCCCAGCACGCAATCGGGCATCACGAAAAGAAAACCCGCGTCGAGGATCGTGGTCGCGTTGTGCAGCAGCGAGTAGAGGGCGAACACCGCCCACCCTCCCGCACTGAGCGAAAACTTGATCCACGCCGCGATCTTCAGAGCCGGCACCAGACGCGACGGACCGCAGCGCTCAGCCAGCCCGTGCCACACACAAAAACCGGCGAAGAGTGCAACCCACACCCCAACCCCGACCGCCATGCCCGCGAGTTCCACAGGCGCGTTAAAACCCGCGACCAGTGCCCACCAGAAACTCGATGCGGCGCAGAGCACGCCACGCAGGCCCCAGCCGGCCAGTTCCTCGACGCCCCGGTCGGACTCGAGCACGGCGTTCACGCGCGTGCCCCCTTGCCCGTCTCCTGGGCGAACCAGTCCACGTGACGGGTGAAGAACATCAGGCCGCCCAGCGCGACGAAGAGCGCGCCCGTTCCGGCCAGCAGGGCGTAATCTTCCATGCGCAGCACGACAAACAGCACGCTGTGCTCCGCTGCCAGCAGCACCGCGATGCTGGAAGCACGAACGTAGCTGTGCAGGACCGATATGCTGTAGCAGACGATCAGGAGCGACGACGCCACCGCCGCACCGACATACGCCGACCCGGGTGGCAGCACTTCACCGAGGGCCAGCAACGCTAGGTAGAACAGACATAGCGCCGCGCCCACCAAACCGTAATGCACCGCGTGGAGCCTCAGTCCCGCCAGCGTCTCAAACAGGAAGAACGCCGTGAATGTGAGCGTCAGCACGAGCATGCTGTGCTTGAGTGCGCGCTCGACCATGCGGTAGCCCTCGGCGGCGGCCACCGTGGGCGAATACGGTTTCTCCGGGCTGACAACCTCTTGCTGATCGCCTCTCCGCTCATGCGCCACCTCGCGGTTGCCACTGCGTTCTTTGCGGAGATCATTAATCAGGCTGAGCGGGAGCTGCAGCAGAAGCACCAAGGCCGCGATGAACAGCAGTTTCAGGGTGACCGTGTTGCGCCGGTTCGGAACCGGCGGAGTGATGAGGGGAGGTTGGGCGGAGTCCATGCGCCCATCCTGCCCGGGCCATGTGAAGACAAGATGAAGGGACGGTGAAATCGGACGAAAAAGACCGGATATTCTGAGGTAGGGCGGGACCGCTGGGCCCGCCGCGATTGCACAGTGAACGCGCATCCGTTTCGGCGCGCCCAGCGGTCGCGCCCTACCCTAAAGGCACACAGAATGTCGCTCTCGCCCCGCCTTCCGGGCGGTTCGCCAGCGTGGCTTCGCCGCCGTGCAGGTGGGCGATCTCGCGCACGAGCGCCAGGCCGAGCCCCGTGCTTTTCCGTTCCGTGCCCGGACGCGGCAGCGAGTAGAAACGATCGAACACCCGGGGCAGCGCGTAGTCGGGAACACCCGGTCCGGCATCATCCACAGCAAACACCACCCTCCCGCCATCCACAGTCCAGCCCAACCCCACCTCTCCGCCCGTCGGTGAAAATTCAAACGCGTTCTGCAGTAGGTTCACGAGTGCCTCGCGCAGAAGCACGCCTTCACCCCGCACTTTGGCGTCCGCCCCGGCACGGAGCGAGAGGGTCACGCCCTTGGCCGCGCAGGCAGGCCGCACCACATCAGTGGCGTCGGTCGCGAGTTGGGCGACGGAAAAAGTTTCAGTCTGGCGCAATTCCTTGCGCGCCTCCAAGGACGACAGCTCCAGCAATCGCTCGATGATCCGCTGGATGCGGGCGGACTCCGTGCGGATGTTCGCTAGGAATTTCTGCCGCTGCTCGGCCGGCATATTTTCGTCTAGTAGCTCGGCCGCACCGCGGATCGCCGCCAGCGGCGCCTTCACCTCATGCGCCAGCGTCTGCGTGTAGCGTTCCACATGCTGCCGGCCTTCCAGGGCGTCGCGCATCTCCTCAAAGGCCAAGCTGAGCTCGGCGATCTCCTTTGCCCGCGACTGGGGCGGCGCGGCCGGGCGACCATCGCGGACGTTTCGTGCATACTCCGTCAGCCGTTCGAGCGAGTGCGTCAGCCGCGCGGCGATCCACCAGCCGGCAACGATCATGACCAGCCCGATCACACCCGCGTAGCCCACGAGGCGCCACCGCGCCGCGCTCACCCCGTCAGCCACGGAGGCCAGCGGCCGCCCGACGCCGACCCAGCCCACCCATTCTTTCTGGTGCCGCACCGGCGCCACCACCCGCAGCTCGTTGCCCACCTCGGCGACGTTGACCACGGTGTAATTCTCCGAAGCCGCCCGGCCGCCGCCGGTCATGGTCCAGACATACTTCTGTCCCACATCCCGGCCCGCCGAGTCAAAGAGCACCCGGCCCTCGCGGTCGCAGGCGAACACCCGCAGCACATCCACGTGCGACGGCAGCGTCTCGAGCCGCTGCGCCCAGTTTTCCCCAGGGGAGACCGGCGCGGCAAACGCCGCCATATAAGCCGCCGTGTCGCCGAGCGTGCGGCGCATCGATTCCACGTAGCGCAGCCGCACGTCGCGCAACACCAATCCCATCACGACGGCAAACCCGATCGCCGAGGCGATCACATAGACGCCGAAGATTGCGGTGCGGATTCTCATTCTTCCCTCAGCGAATAACCCAGCCCGCGATTCGTCACGATCGGGTCAGCCTCCGGCGCAGCCTCGCGGAGCTTAGCCCGCACCATTTTGATGTGCGCATCCACCGTGCGGTCGAACGCCGCGCCCGGGTCGTCCCACGCCGCCGCCATCAACTGATCGCGATTGAACACCCGGCCGGGCGACGCCAGCAACGCCGCGAGCAAACGGTATTCGTTGCGCGTGAGCTCAAGGGCCTTGCCCCGGTAAGTGATCCGGCAGCGCGCCTCGTCGTGCACCCACGCCGTTGCAACCGGCGCCCCGACCCGGTCGGGGTTGGCCCGCCGCAAAACCGCCCGCACCCGCGCCGTCAGCTCGCGTGGACTGAAAGGCTTGGCCAGATAATCGTCAGCCCCCAGCTCCAGTCCCACGATCTTGTCCACTTCGCTGCTGCGGGCGGTGAGAAAAATCACGGGCGGGGCGCCGAGCTTCTGCATTTCCCGGCAAACATCGAAGCCGCTCATGTCGGGCAGGCCGACGTCGAGCACGACCAGCGCGACCGACTGCTGCTTCAATGCGGCCAGCGCCTCCCGACCGGTCGTTTTCCACAGCGGCGTGAACCCTTCGGTCTGCAACGCATAGACGATGGTCTCGGCAATCGAGGCCTCGTCCTCGACGACGAGGATGGTCTGGCGGATTGTCGGCATGCAGGGATGGATAAGTCCCAAGTATCAATTAACAAGTATCAAGACGGCGGCCAATCGTCTTGTTGCCTTGCCCCTTGTTACTTGTCCCTTGCGCGGCTGCGCCGCGTTTACACGTCACCCAGTTGCGGGCGGAGAATGATCTCCTCCACGACGGTCCGGCGGCTCAGGCGGTAAACATCGAGAATGGCACGGGCGATGTCCGCAGCGGGCATGATGCGCTCGGGCTGCACGCCGGATTTCTCCCACGAAGGCGACCACGTCGCGCCGGGATGGACGCAGCACACGCGCACGCCGTGGTCCTTCGTCTCGGCGCGCAGCACCTTGGCCAGGCCTGTGACGCCGAACTTTGCCGCGCAGTAGGCGGCCGCGTTCGGATAAGCCCCGAGCCCGGCGATCGAGCTCATGAAGAAGATGTCGCCGCGCTTTCGCTCCAGCATCGCGGGCAGAAAGGCCTGCGTGACCAGGAACGCGCTGCGCAGGTTCACCGCGATCATCCGGTCGAATTCCGCGAGTTTCGTCTCGGTAAAAGGCGCCATCGCGAAGGCCCCGGCGTTGTTGATCAACACATCCACCGCGCCGAAGCGTCCCGTCACGGCCTCCGCCATGAGGGTGACCGAGGCCTCGTTGCTGACATCGCACTCAAAGGCCTCGGCTTTCGCGCCGAGCTTGGCGCACGCGCGGGCAATCGCCTGCAGATTCTTCATGTTCCGCGCCACGAGTGCCAGCCGCACGCCCTTCACTTCCTTGGCGAAGGTCCGGGCAATGGCCGCCCCGATGCCTTGGGATGCGCCTGTGATGAGGATTGTTGGTTTCATATCGTTCTCGTTCTCTTTATCATTCTCCTAATCTCCTGTTTGTATGGTTGAGAACGAGAAGGATTATGAGAAAGAGAACGATTAGGCGGCTCAGCAGAGCAGTGAACCAAAGTCCATGAAATCGGCGGTGAAGCCGCCCTTCACGCCCTTGCAGATCACGCTGACGGCATCGTGCGAGTGCAGCGACTCCAGGTGAGAGCAGGCGATGCGGAAATCGGCGATGCGCTTCTCGCGGTCAAACTCCATGTAGAGCAACCGGGCGGCATCCTCGACGAACTTGAGGTAGGCGCCGTTGAGCTCGGCAAAGGCCTGCTCATCCTCGCGCTTCACCATGACTTGCGTCTCGGTCTGGAGCGCCTTGAGGCAGAGGGCGTGGACGTCCTCGATCCAGATTTTCTTCCCGTCTGCCTCCTCGATCGTCACGCGGGCCTTGCTGCGCTGCGAGTGCGGCACGCCGTAGGCCTTCCGTTTGTCGCGGGCATGCTCGGTCAGCTCGGCGGAGCACGGGCAGGCGGAGGAATACACGAAGTCGAAATGGATAAACCGGCGGTAGCGTCCGTCGCGCGTGGTCACGCCTTCGAACGCCACATCGTAGAACTGCCAGCCCTCCATCCCCGTGCGCAGGCTGGTGCGAAGCATCGGGTAGGAGAACGAGATTTTCAACCGCGCGTCCTTGCTCTCCACCTTGCGGAGGTAGTTCTTGAGGATCTTGCCCATCCACTCGCCGGTGATGACGCCGCCCTTGTGCTCGTAGAACGTGCGCATGATGCGGCTCATGTTGATGCCCTTGAGCTCGGCCTCGAGCGAGACGGTGCCGGTGACGCTGGTCTCGAGCGTGAGGATCTTGCCGGCCTTGGTGCGGTATTTCAGCGGCAGCTTGAAGTTGTGGATGCCGACCTGCTGGATCGGGATGTGCGCTCCCTGGATGGTCTCGTGGGCGACCTCCATCATGTCGGGCAGCGAGGCGCGGTAAGCGGCGGTGGACTTGAACTTTTTATCGTAGCTGCGCGCGATCGGCGGCAACTTCCCGCAATCGGAGCGGTGGAGATACATCTGTTTCATGGGCGGAGCGTTTTTAGTTAGAGGCGGGGTGACGTAACCGCCCGGAAAGGTCAGAGGTGGGCCGGGCCGAAAAATTCCCCGTAGTTGCGCGGGGTCTCGTAGAGCCGCACGCAGTGCAACCGGGCCGGCGCGTGGATGTGCGGGGCGATCTCGTGCCAGAAAGCGATGACGAGGTTCTCGGTCGAGGGAATGATGCCGCGAAGGAATTCGACCTCGTCGTTCAGGTTGCGGTGGTCGCACTTATCCACCACGGCGTGGTGCAGGATTTTCTTCAGTCGGGCCAAATCCATGATGTAGCCGGTGACCGGGTCGGGCTGGCCCTTGAGCGTCACCTCCAGCACGTAGTTATGGCCGTGCCAGTGCGGGTTGGTGCACATGCCATATTGCTTCTGGTTCCACGCGAGGCTCATCGTCGGGTTGTAGAGCCGGTGGGCGGAGTTGAAATGCACCTGCCGGGTGATGAACACCGTGCCCGCGAGCGCGCGCACGCTGGGTGCCTTGCTTTTTCGACTGGAGGATTTCTTCGCCATGGAGGGCCCAGCGAAGCCAGTTTGCGGCTTGCGTCAACCCCGCGCGAGACCCCTCAATGCGGCCCAATGGCCCTGCGTTTCCGCATCCTTGGCAGTGGCAGCTCCGGCAACGCCGCCCTCCTCCAGTCCGACGACACGCGGGTGCTGGTCGATGCGGGCTTTTCCGCCCGGAAACTCGGCGAACTCCTCGCCGAAGCCGGCGAATCATGGGAACGCATCGACGCCATTTTCCTGACCCACGAGCACAGCGACCACGCCGCCGCGTTCGCCGGACTGGCGCGCCACGCCCATATTCAGGTCTTTGCCAACCGCCCGACGGCCGAGGCCGTGCAAAAGAACCTCAAACACCGGATCACTTGGCAACTCTTTGAAACGGGTGGCACGTTCCGCTTCCGCGACTTCGAAGTGCGCAGCTTCGCCGTGCCGCACGACGCGCAAGATCCCGTGGGTTTCCTGATTGCGCACGGCCACGACGACCTGCTTTCACCGCGGCGCAGCGTCGCTTGGCTGACCGATCTCGGCCACGCTCCGGCCAGTGTCCGCGAGCATATCCGCGAAGCCGACGTGCTGGTCGTCGAGGCCAACCATTGCCCGGTGATGTTGCAGGCCGACACCAAGCGCCCGTGGTCCACCAAGCAGCGCATCAGCGGCCGGCACGGCCACCTCTCCAACACGGCGGCGCAGGAACTCCTCGCGAGCATCGTGAGTCCGCGCTGGCGGCATGTGTTCCTCACTCATCTCTCGCGCGATTGCAATTCGCCCGCCGCTGTCGCGGCCGCCTGCGGTCCCACGCTCGCAGCCATGAGCTGCGGCTTCTCCGTCGTTGCCCCCGGCGGCGGAACCCCCTTGTTTGAAATCTGACATGCCTGATTCAACCTACCGCCGCACCAAGATCATCGCCACGCTCGGCCCGGCGACCGAAAGCGAGCAGGACCTCACCCGGCTCCTGCAGGCGGGCGTCGATGTGGTCCGCCTCAACATGGCCCACGCCAAGCACGACTGGACGCGCGAGGTCATCCGCCGCATCCGAACCATCTCCCAGAAGGCCAACCATGAGGTCGCGATCATGATGGACATCAAGGGCCCGGAAATCCGCACCGGCGATGTCGACATCCCGATCGAGCTGCGGCCGGGCGAAATCTTCGACTTCACCATCAAGCCCGGCGCCGACCGCGAGAACTCCGAGGAGATCCGCTCCGTCGACGTCAACTACCGCAATCTCGTCAACGACATCCATGTCGGCGACACCGTGCTCGTGGACAACGGGCTCATCCGTCTTGAAGTCCGCGAAAAGCACGACGCCCACATTCGCTGCTGTGTGCTCACTCCCGGCACTCTCAGTTCACGCCGCCACATCAACCTGCCCGGTGTCAGGGTCAATCTCCCCTCCTTCACCGAGAAAGATCGCGCCGACACGCTCGTCGGTATCGAGGAAGGCATCGACTTTGTCGCCCTGTCATTTGTGCGCGAAGCCGCCGATATCCTGCAACTGCGCAGCTTCCTCAAGGAGCACAAATCCAAGGCCCGCATCGTCGCCAAGATCGAGGACCAGAGCGCCATCGCCAACCTCGACGAAATCATCCGCGCGACCGACGTGCTCATGGTGGCCCGCGGTGACCTCGGCATCGAGGTGCCGTTCCAGGATCTTCCCATCATCCAGCACCGCGCCACCCGCACCTGCTTGGCCGTCGGCCGGCCCGTGATCATCGCCACGCACATGCTCGAATCGATGATCAGCCAGCCCATGCCCACCCGGGCCGAGATCACCGATGTCGCCAACGCCGTCTACGAGCAGGCCGATTGCGTGATGCTCTCCGGCGAAACCACCATTGGCAAATACCCGATCGAGTGCGTGCGCGTGCTCGACAAGATCGCCCGTCGCGTCGAGGAGGAACTCGCCGAGGACATGCCCCACCCCACCGTCTTTCTCGACGAACGCATGAAGTTCATGCGCTCGGCCGTCGTCATGGCCAACGAGTTTCCCGGCTCCCGCATCGTCACCTTCACCCGCCGCGGGCTGAATGCCGCCGGGCTCTCCGCGCAACGCCCGGCCCGCGCACCCATCCTCGCCCTGACCGACTCCCTCTCGACCCTGCGCCAGCTCCGCATCGTGCGCTCGGTCGAACCGTATTTCATCGGCCCCTTCGGCGATCCCGAGAAGACCCTCGTTCGCGCGCTCGACATGCTGCGCGACGCCGGCCGCATCAAGGTCGGCGACAAGCTCGTCATCATCTCGGATGTCATCACCACCGACGACGAGCGCGTGGACAGCATCCAGCTCCGCACGGTGGGTTGAGTTGTAGGGCGGCATCTCCGAATGCCGCCTTTCCTTTTGGCGGGGTTCGGAGACCCCGCCCTACAGATCCGGCGCAAAGCTGTCACTCACCGCATAAATTTCGCCGTTCAGCCTGTAACTTTTGCGCGGCTCGACAGTTCTCTATGGCATCTCATTCCAGATGCCGAACCATCGCCGCCTTTTCGCCAGTCTCTCCGCCCTCTGCCTGGCCTGCTCCGCCGTTGCGGGCACCCCGACGCCCACTCTTGCGGTCAAGCCCACCGCCACGCCGCCCATCATCGACGGCGTGATCTCGGCCGGCGAATGGGACGTCGCCGCCCACAGCGACGCCTTCCGGCAGGTGCTGCCCAACGAGGATGCGCCCGTGGTCGAACGCACGGAGTTCTGGTTCACCTACAATGCGGACTTCATCTACGTCGCCGTGCGCAGCCACGACTCGCTCGGCCGCGCCGGCATCCGTGCCTACTCGATGCAGCACGATCAGGACAACGGCTCGGATGACATCGTGCGCATCGTCTTTGACTCCTTCCACCGGCAGAACGACGGCTATTATTTCGCCCTCACCGCCGCCGGCGGCCGGCACGACGGCCTCGTGCAGAACAAGGACGAGGCCAACGACCAGTGGGACGGTCTCTGGTTCGGCAAAGTCAGCCGCGACGACGGCGGCTGGAGCGCGGAGTTTGCCATCCCCGCCAAGACGATCTCCTTCGACCCCGCCAACGACACCTGGGGCTTCAACGTCGCCCGCGCGGTGCGCCGCACGCAGGAGGTCATGCGCTGGTCGGGCTTCGCCCGCACCAAGCCCACGATCTTCCTCCCCACCCTCGGCGAACTGCACGGCATCACCGGCCTGAACCAGGGGCGCGGCCTCGAGCTGAAGCCCTACGCCAGCCTTACGCAACGATCCAATCCCGCGCCCGGTGAAAATGGCACAGAGTTCAAGCCCGGCCTCGACCTCGTCTGGCATCTCACGCCCTCGCTCGCCGCCAC
>JAHFTH010000252.1 GCA_023269445.1 Lacunisphaera sp. | reverse complement strand
ACGTTTCCACGAAACGATGGAGAAGGAGCTGGCGGGGGTCGGCGCGCTGGTGGACGAGGGCAAGGTGCCGGAAGCCCGGGCGCTGGTGGAGAAACTGCGCCCGGTCGCCCGGCTGTCGCCGGGATTTCAAGCGGCGGCGGATCAGGTTGATCTCGGCGAATTCAACGCCCAACTGGCGCCGATCGACGAGGCGATGGGGAAGGACGACTGGCAAAAAGTCTATGCACTGCTCGAAAAGCTGGAGCCGAAAACCGAGGTCACCCGCCAGCGCAAACGGAAGGTCGTCGTGGGGATCTATGGATCCCAATTTTTTCAGCACTACCTGCAAACCGCCGAGCTGATCCAGAAGGGGGAGTTCATCGAGGCGCAGGACAAGTTCATCGATCTGGAAGTGATCGCGCAGCGCATGGCCGGACTGGAAGGTTACGCCGAGGCGATGAAGGAGCCGGACGCGATGGATCCGGTCGCGACGATCGCCACCGTGCGCCGGGGCTGGCGCGCCGAGCTCATGCGCCGGACGACGGCCGAGCTGGTGGAAGCACTCGCGACCAGCGATGCCCCGCGCGCTCAGGATATCCTCGCGGGCTACGCCGCGCTGCAGGGCTATGCGACGCCAGTCTCGGGCGAGGCGCTGGTGAAGGAGAAGTTTTCCCCTCAGTTTCTGGACTATCTGGCGATCCTGAACCTGCGCACGCTGGCCCCGGGCGAACCTGATTCGCTTTCGTGCCTGGCGCTCGTGCAGGCGGCGCTGCCGCATTTCACAAAACCGGAGCCAGCCCGGAAGTTCCTGGCCGAGAGCTATCATGCCATTGCGCAGATGGGGCTGAAGAACGGCGCGCCGGGCCTGGCGCTCTATCTCCAGCGTGAATCGGTCCGCGCCGGCGGGACGGCGGATGAGGCGCTGGAGACGGCGGCGCTCAAGCTGTTCGCCGAGAAGAATGCGGTGCAGTTCGCTTTTCCCGAGCTCGCGCACGAAGGGGAGAATGCGACCGCGCTGGCGGAAAATCTTTATCAGGCGACCAAGACGGCGCTGGAGACGGCGTCCCGGGGAATGCTGCTGCTGACCAATGACGGCTCGGTGGACGAGGAGAGCCCGCGGTCCTTCGTGCTGAAAGGCACGCTGACGGGGATTGACACCACCCGGAACCAACGGACGGAAAAAAAGACCGCGAGCTACCAGACGGGCAGCCAGCAGGTCCCGAACCCAGCCTACATTGCGAAGACGAAGGAGCTCGAAGCGGTTATTCCATTATACGACCCGGTGCTCAACCGTAAGTGGGCGGCCAATAAAGCCCTGGCAGCGGCGACCAAGAGCGGTGACACCAGCGCCATCACCAGGGCGAAAGCCAATCTGGCGGCAAGCGAACGCGCCGTGCTGGAGCTCCAGAACAAACAGCGCGCACTCCTGAAGGAACGGGAGGCGATCCCGGCCATGGTCGAGCAGCCCATTTTGGCCGAGCAGCCCTATGAGCAGGTGGTCTACTCCCTGAATCATGCGGCGGCCCTTGAGCTCACGTTGAAGCATGGTGCCTTGCCCGACGGCGGGAAAGCGCTCGCGGATTGGCAGGCGGCGCTGCGTTATTCAACGGTGGAGATCACGGGTGACATCCAGCGCGGGGTGTCGGTTCAGTCGGCGGTATTCGTGGCCGATCCCGAGGTGGAAGCGCGACTCAAGCAGGACTTGACGGCCAAGCTCACGGCGCAGACGCCGGCGCTGCTTTGGCAACTGGTGCAGGGGGTGCACGCGGCCAAGGAGAAACAGCTGCAAAATAATTCGAGCCGGGTCCGGCTGCCGGGCGATTTCGAGTGGGGCTGGGTGGCTGTCTGGGAAAAATGCGGCGTGTCCTTGCAGACCGCTGCGGCGGAAGCGGCCGCCCGCGAGGATCTGGGCTTGCCGGCGGTGGCGGCGACCGCGGAGGCGCCCTTCGTGCCCCCGGCCGGCTGGGTGGCGGAGAATTCGCTGGGCATGCGCTTCACGCCGGTGCCCGGCACCAAGGTGCTGTTTTCCCTCTGGGAAACGCGCGTGCAGGATTTCGCGGCGTTCAGCAATGAGACCAGTTATGCCGCGACCGGAGACATGCGGTCACTCACCGCCAACGGTTGGGAAGCGAAGGGTGACACGTGGCGCAGTCCGGGATTCCAACAACCCGACACCAAGCCCGTTTGCGGAGTGAGTTGGCATGATGCCAAAGCGTTTTGCGCGTGGCTGACGAAGAAGGAACGCGCGGCGGGGCAATTGGCGTCGGACCGGGAATACCGGCTGCCCACTGCGGGTGAATGGATTTTGGCGGCCAAAGAGAGTCCGGGTGACACGTCGCTCGCTTGGCCACGTCTGGGTGCAGGGAACCTGGCCGGGAGTGAGGTGACGAATTTGCCCTGGCCCAAGGAATTCAAAATCCTCGCCGGTTATCGCGATGGATTCGCCCGCACCGCCACGGTCGGCTGGTTTTCCGCCAACGCACTGGGGATACATGATCTGGAAGGCAATGTGTCCGAGTGGTGCCAGCCGGAAGGCCCGGTTACGGCGGGTGTGCCGGTCCCGTTGTTGGGGAGCAGCTTCGCCACGGCGGTGTCTGAAACCGGCGGCAAGGAACCGCGGCAGGCCCGAGCCCTGCCCGAGCTGCGCATCAGCCACCTAGGTTTCCGGGTGGTGATTGCGCCGGTCGAAAACAAGTGATCGGCGGCGGCGGTCCTCAGCCCGCAAGTTTTTCGGCGGCGGCCCGCTTGCGCCGGTTCTCTGTGAGCAGCCAGACCATGTAGCCGACGACGATGACGTTGACCACGAGGGCCGTGATCTTGAGCCAGGTGATCCGCTGCGCGAGTTCGTAGAGCTCCACTGGGATGTAGACGGCTCCGCTGAGGGCCGCAAACCACTCGGCCCAACGCCGCTCGTGCCAGAGGCCGTAGGCCTCGGCGAACCTCACGCCGGCATAGAGCGCGGCAAAACCGGCGATCAACCACAGCCGCGTGTTGGTCAGGTCGCCCATCGCCTGGATGAAGATTTGCGGGTAGTGGTTGGCGGGGTCCAGGTGCAGCCGGTTGACCAGGCGTTCGGCGAACACCTCGGCATCGCGGCTGAGAAAGCTCAGCAGGCCGAAACCCACGACCAGGACCACGCCACCCTTCAACGCCTCGAAGATGGCGATGGCGCGGAGACCTTTGTGAGCAGGGGCAGACACGAGAAGTCAACGTAGGCAGGCTTTCGTGAACGGAAAGAAAAAAGCCGCGACCTAAGTCGCGGCTTTGAAAGAAGTCGGGGCATAAAGCCCCTCCCACATTGGGTTACGACTGGACGGGAGCCTCGGCCTCGACGAGGGCGGGTTCGCCACCACCGGCCTGCTTCTGGGCCTCGAGCTCGGCCATCGCGGCCTTGCGGCTGAGACGGACCTTGCCGGAGCGCTCGTCGATGCCGACGCACTTGACCGTGATGGAGTCGCCGACCTTGCAGACATCCTCGGTGCGGCGGACGCGGAAGTCGGCCAGCTCGGAGATGTGCACCAGGCCTTCCTTGCCGGGCATGCACTCCACGAACGCGCCGAATTCCTTCACGCCGGTGACGCGGCCGGTGTAGATCTTGCCGATCTCGATCTGGGAACCGCCGCCGCAGAGGGCGTCGATTTCCTGCATGGCGCGGTTCATCGCGTCGGCATTGTTCGAGTAGATGAAGACCTTGCCGGAATCGTCGTCGGCGATGTCGATCTGCGCGCCGGTCGTCTCGACAATGCGGCGGATCGTCTTGCCACCGGGTCCGATGAGCAGGCCGATCTTCTCGGGATCGATCTGGATCGTCTGAATGCGGGGGGCGTATTTCGAGAGGTCCTTGCGGGGGGCCGGGAGCGAGGCGAGCATCGACTTGAGGATCTCGATGCGGGCGTCGCGGCACTGGTGCACGGCGGCTTTGACGATCTCGAAGGGCAGGCCGTTGATCTTCAGGTCGAGCTGGAAGCCCGTGATACCCTTGGTGGTGCCGGCGATCTTGAAGTCCATGTCACCGAAATGATCTTCCTCACCGAGGATGTCGGTGATGGTGGTCCACTTCGTGATGGCGCCGTTGGCATCCATCTCGGTCATGAGGCCGCAGGAGATGCCGGCGACGGGGGCGATGATCGGCACGCCGGCGTCCATGAGGGCCAAGCAGCCGCCGCAGATCGAGGCCATCG
>JAHFTH010000251.1 GCA_023269445.1 Lacunisphaera sp. | reverse complement strand
GATAAACGCTGTGCATGCCGCGTAAGCTGGCTTTGATCATACCGGGGCGCTCCTCGATCAGCACACCGATCACCACGCCGTCAATGGACCGGGCGTAGTCCACCAAGCCCTCGGTGTCCTCGCCCGTGGCCCCGGTGCTGTCGAAAACTCCCTCGGGCAGGATGCCGATGCAGACCCGGCCGCTACACTCCATTTTCAGCGAGCCGAGGAAATGCTGGATCAATTTCAATTTGCCGAGTGACTCACGTTCGTAAAGCTCCTGCCCCGCCAGGGCGGCATCGGCCCCGCGCGACACGAGCTCGGCACAGAGACGGAAGACACGCTCGGACGTGGAGGGAAAGCGAAACTGCCCGGTATCGGTCATGATACCCGTGTAGAGCGCCTGCGCGGTCACGCGATCGATCGGCAGGTCGGCATCCACGAAGACGCCCATCAGCACCTCGGCCGTGGCGGCCGAGGCCGTGTCGACGAAATCGAACCGGCCGAAGCCCTCATTTGAAATGTGATGATCGAAGCAGGCAATCGGGGCCGGATACATCTCGCGCATCTTGTCCCCAGCGCGGCCGTGGTCGGCGCAGTCAGTGAAAATCGCGAGGCGGCCCTTGGGTGAGATTTCGTCGCGCTGGTAGAACGGTGTGTCGCCCACCAGGAATTTGATGCGGCGCGGGACCTTGTCGGAATTGATGCAGACCGCGTCAATGTCCTGCGAGCGCAGCAGACGGCACAACGCCACCTGCGAACCGATGCAATCGGCATCCGGCCGCTGGTGGCCGATGATCACGACTTGTTTCCCGCGCAGCTCCGACATCAACACGGCAAAACGGGCGGCAAATTTCGGGTAATGGATCATGGCTTGGGGCCCTCCTTGTCGATTTCACCCAGCAGAGTTTCCACGCGCAAGGTGCGCGGGGCGTGATTGTCGTGCACAAAAGTCAGCAAGGGCACATGGCGGATAATGACATTCTTGGCGAGCATCTCCCGGATTTCGTCGCGCTTCCGCACCAGCCATTTGCCGGCGGCAGCCGCTTCGGCCTCCGCCCCCAGCACCGAATAAAACACCTTGGCCTCGCGCAGGTCGCCGGTGATTTCCACCCCAGTGATGGTGATGGCGACAGACTCGCTGCCATGCTTCCGGCGCAGGTGCAGGCTGATCTCCCGCTGCACCAGCTCATTGACGCGAAGTAGTCGGTTGCTCATGGCGTGACGGGATGGAACCGCGGGCCGGGGGGGGTGGCCAGGGCGGGTCAGAGCGAGGCCCGGACCTTCTGGATTTCGAAACATTCAATGCGGTCACCGGGTTGGTAACCGTCGTAGCCGTCGAGGCGGATGCCGCACTCGAGGCCGGCGCGCACTTCGTTGGCGTCGTCCTTGAAACGGCGCAGCGTGCTGACCTTGCCCTCGAAGACCGAGTCCTTGCCGCGCCGGACGCGGGCCGTGATGCTGCGGTTGATCTTGCCCTCAGTGACCAAACAGCCGGCGACAAAACCCTTGGCGACCGGGAAGACCTGGCGCACCTCGGCGCCGCCCACCTTGTTTTCCCTGAGGTCGGGATCGAGCAGGTCGGCCATCATTTCCTTAATCCGGTCGCCGAGCTCGTAGATGATCGCGAAATTCTCGATCATCACACCGTGGTGCTTGGTCAAGGCGGTGACACCGTTCTCCTGCTTGGTATTGAAACCGATGATGACGGCCTTGGCCGTGCTGGCCATGAGGACGTCGTTCTTGCTGATCACGCCGACATCCGAGGCGATGATACTGAGCGAGACCTTGGTGCTCTTGATGCCCTCAAGGATGTTCTTCACGGCCTCAAGCGAACCATAGACATCGGACTTGAGGACGATACGCAGCACCTTGGCCTGCGTGGCGGCGATGTTGGCGAAGAGCGCATCGAGGGTGATGTCCTTCGGCACCGCATCCTCGGTGACCGTGGACTTCTTCAGCAGATCGGCCGCTTCCTCGGCGAGGTGCTCGGCTTCGCGGGCGTTCTTGACGCCAACAAACTTCGCGCCGGAATCGGGCGCGCCCGACCAACCGATGACCCGCACGGGCATGGCCGGCGGGGCTTCCTTCAAATTGTTGCCCTGGTCATCAAACATCGCACGGACCTTGGCGTAATGCGGACCGCACACGAGAGCGTCACCCACGCGGAGGGTGCCGCGCTGCACGATGACGGTGGCGAGCGGGCCGCGGCCCACGTCCACCTGTGATTCGATGACCACGCCGCTGGCCTCGGCCTTCGGGTTGGCCTTCAGCTCCAGCACGTCGGCCTGGAGGAGAATCATGTCGAGCAGCTCGGAAATGCCCTGCCCCTTGATGGCGGCCACCGGCACCGTGACGGTCTCCCCACCCCAGTCCTCCGGGGCGATTTGGCGTTCCTGCATCTGCTGCTTCACGCGGTCGAGATTCGCGCCCTTCACGTCCATCTTGTTGACGGCGACCATGAGGGCGACGTTGGCGTCTTTGGCGTGCTGCAACGCTTCGTCCGTCTGCGGCATGAAACCGTCGTCAGCCGCGACGACGAGCACCGCGATATCGGTGACCGAGGCGCCGCGAGCGCGCATCTTGGTGAAGGCGGCGTGGCCGGGCGTGTCGAGGAAAGTGATTTTGCGATCCTTGTGCTCGATCTGATAGGCACCGATATGCTGCGTGATGCCGCCCGCCTCGCCGGCGGCGACGTTGGCTTTGCGAATGGCGTCGAGGAGCGAGGTCTTGCCGTGGTCCACGTGACCGAGGATGCAGACCACCGGCGGACGCGGGGCAAGGTTCTTGATATCCTCTTCGCGCGCTTTCTCCTCCTTGTTGATCTTGGCCTTCTCCGGAGTGACAACGGGCACTGCGGTCTCGCCGCGATGCTTGATGTCGAGCAGGAAACCGTGCTTCTCGGCCACCTTGGTGGCGACCGCCTCGTCGATCGACTGGTTCATCGACGCGAAGATGCTCATCTCCATGAGCTCGGAGATCAGCTTGAACGGCTTGAGGCCGAGCGCGACCGCGAATTCGCGGACGATGATCGGCGGTTTGAGATGGATTATTTTGATGCCTCCTTCCTCGGTGACGGTCATCGAGGTCGTGCTGGCGGTCGGCGTGGGCGGAGCGAGCGGCGGGGATTTGACCGGTGCGGGCGCTGATACGGCCGGCGGGCGGGAGACCGGCATCGGCGGCGGCGCAACCGGGGCCTTGGCGACGGGGGCCACTGGAGCGGGCGCTGAAAATGAGCGAGGGGCGGGAGCCGCGGGAGCAAACCCCCGCGGAGCCATCAGGGGCGGCGCTTTACCGACGGGAGCGGGCGACAGCGGCCTGACCGGAGCAGGCACGGGCGGGGGATTGTTCGCAGCACGCGCGGCAGCGGCGGCCTTCACGACCTCTTCCTTCTCGCGGACGATATCCTGCGCGGTCTTCACAAAGACGCCCGCCGGCAGCCTGATCGAGGGCGCTTCCACCGGAGTGGCGGCCACGACGGGGGCGGCGACGACCGGAGCAGGTGCCGGATTCTTGGCGGCGACTTCCTGCTCCAGCGACTCGGCGGTGATGTTGTCGATCGTGCTGGAAACGCTCTTGGCCGGGTAACCACGTTCTTTCAACAAGGCCATGAGGTCCTTGTTGTCCATGTTGAGCTTCTTCGCGAGTTCGTGAATGCGGATGCTCATTCGGTAGTGGTGGGAGCGGTAATCGGAGGAAAAAATTAAGAACCGGAAACTTTGGCGATGACGCCGGCGGCCTCTTCCTCGGTGAAACCGAAGCCGACCAGATCGGCGGCCTCGACGCCCTCGAAGGCGGCCGGTGAATTAATGCCGTTGGCGACAAGGCGCTCAGCGACAGTCTTGTCGAAGGCGTAGGTGCTGATAAAAAAGCTGATGGCCTGCGCACGCGGATCGGCAGTGACGACCTTGAATTCCTCAATGTCGATGCGCCAACCAACCAAGCGGGAAGTGAGGCGGGCATTCTGGCCCTTGCGGCCGATGGCGACCGCGAGATCGTCATTCACCACGCGGACGAGGAGGCGTTTGTTTTTTTCGTCGAGGATGATCTCGCGCGGCACGGCCGGCTTGAGCGCCTCGATGAGCTTTTCCTTCGTATCGGCGTGGTAGGGAATGATGTCGATTTTCTCGCCGCCGAGCTCGCGCACGATGCTCTTCACGCGGGCACCGCGGGCACCGACGCACGCGCCG
>JAHFTH010000250.1 GCA_023269445.1 Lacunisphaera sp. | reverse complement strand
AGGTCGCCGCCGGTTTGCAGGAATTACAGGCGGCGGGCGTCGTCGTGATCTGGCGCCCTTTCCACGAGATGAATGGCGGCTGGTTCTGGTGGGGCGCGCAGGAACCCGCCGACTTCATCGCCGCCTGGCGGCACATGTTCGACTACTTCACCCATACGAAAAAGCTCCACAACCTCATCTGGTCCTACGGCCCGAACCATGGCGAACGCTCCGCTGAATACTATGCCGGCGATGCCTATGTCGACTTGGTGGGCGTGGATGCCTACACCGACCATATCAATCCCGAGCACATCAGGGGCTACCCGGAAGTCGCCGCGCTCAACAAACCTTTTGGCTTCACCGAATACGGCCCGCACGGCGCCTCCAACCCGCCCGGCGACTACGATTACCGCCAGCTCCTGGCCGGCATCGAAAAAAACTTCCCGCGCACCCGACACTTCCTCGCCTGGAATGAGAAGTGGAATCCCGCCAAGAACAAATTCGCGAAGGAATTCTACAACGATCCGCGCGTCATCACCCGCGCCACTCTGCCCGCCGGTCTCGCCGGCCCCGAGGACTACCCCGCCTCCATCGCGAAGTGGCGCGCCGGCCGCCTCTCGCGCCTGACCAAGCCCGACGGCTGGCTCGCCCTCATCGGCCGCCATCCAGTCGAGCCCGGCACGTGGTCGGTCGGTTCCGGTGCGGACAACGCCATCCGCCTCGCGGCCGGGCCGGCCCTGCTCGGCACCGTCACCTCTGCCGCCGACGGCAAGGTCTCCTTCGCTCTCGCCGACGGTGTGGAAGCCGCCATCGACGGCACCCCGGCGCGCAGCGCGGAACTCGACTACAAGGGCGACAAGCCCACCTACGTCCGCGCCGGCACCGTGAATTTCTACGTCATGGACCGGAGCGGAAAACTTTTCCTGCGCGTGCGCGACAGCGCCTCGGCCCGCTTGAAGAACTTCGCCGGCCTCGAGTCTTACCCGGTCGACCCGGCCTGGCGCATCGAGGCGACGTGGGTGCCCTTCGAGCCGGCGCGCGAGATCAAGATCACCAACATCATCGGCCTCATCGAGCCCGCCACCATCCCCGGCAAGGCTGTGTTCACGCACGAAGGCAAAACCTACGAGCTCATCCCCATCGACGAGGGACCCGAGGAGGACCTGTTTTTCGTCTTAAGCGACAAGACCGCCGGCACCGAGACCTACGAGGCCTGCCGCTTTCTCTACGCCCAGCGCCCGGTGGACGGAAAGATCATCCTCGATTTCAACAAAGTCTACAACCCGCCCTGCGCCTTTACGCCCTTCGCCACCTGCCCGCTCCCGCCGAAAGAAAATCTGCTGCCTTTCCTGCTGCGCGTCGGGGAGAAGAAGTATCAGGGCCCGCACTGAGCGGCCGAAGGGAGGGCCCGCGTCTCTGCGGGCCGGGTTGGCGGGAGGGTCGGGCTCCCGCCCGACCGCGGCTCGGAATGGTGGTCGCCGGTTTCCACACTGGCGACATTTCGTCGATATGGAAATCGACGACCACCCTTGGCGGGATCAGCGATCCCGCCCATCTACAGCCCATCACGGCAGCCGCTTCAGCCCCTCCGCCCGCACCTGCCACGTGCCATCCTTCGGGATGCCGGGAAACTCCTCCGCACACCCGTCCCAACCCGCCACCATGAGCGCAACGGCCGAGAGGAACGAGCCGTTCGCCGGCAGGTAGACCGCAATCTCGCGCCGCCGCGCGCCGGGCGGCGCCTTGGGGTCGAGCTTCTCGTCGCTGCGCTGCGGGCAATGCCCGTTCGGCAGGTAGCGGTTGTTCGGCCCGTCGCGCAGCAGAATCTCCACCGCCGTTTCCGGACGCCCCAGCCGCGCCGCCGTCATGGCGATCATCGGGTAATCCCAGCCCCAGATCTTCGTTTCCCAGTCCCAATTCTTCAGCACCGCATCCAGTGTGCGGCCCATCGTCGCGCGATCCACTCCCTGGCCCGGCAGCACGCCGAACGGCATCAGCATCGAGGGATGATCGTGGCGGCTCTCGATGTTGTCCCACGTGTCGGGGGTGGACTCGAGCGCCACATACTTGCCGTCCTTCTCGGGCAGCGGGGAAAGTTTAACGAGGATGCCGTCCCAGCGCGGCTCGCGGGGCAGGCCAAGGCGCACCCGCCACTGCTGCGCGGTCTCCAACCCGTAACGCCAGTAGGCGAGTTCAAACGACGGATTCTGACTCGTGGCCTGATCATAAATTTCCTGCACGATCCACAACGGCGGCCCGAGCACGTATTGCCCGCGCTTGGGATCGAAGTGAAGCATGGTGGCCATCGCGTCCGCCGTCTCCAGCACGAGGTCGCGATATTTGGCCAGCGTGGCCGGCGTGGGTGCATTCCGATAAAGCAGCTCGGCGAGCGCAATCGGGTGCGGCTGGTTCCACACGATGAGCGGATTGCCACCGGGGCTTTCGCGCATCTCCGGACCGGTCATCTTCGCCCAGCGCGCGCCCTTCAGCCCCCGGCTTGTGGCTAGCGCCCGCGCCGCCGGCAGCTGAGCGCGATACCAGTCGAGGTTCTTTTCCAGCGCCGCGCCCTGCCCCCACAGCGCGAACTGCGCCGTATGCCACCAGATCATCTCCGTGTGGTGCTTGCCATACCACGTGCTACACGTGAGCCCGCTCTCCTGCGGCGGCACATCCCCCGCCATCTGCACCGCCATGAGATAACGCGAAAGAATGATCCGCTCCTCGAGTTTCGCCGCCAGCGGGTTGGTGCTGCCGGAGAAATCCACTGCGGCGGTCTCGCGCCAGAATTTCTTCCAGTGCTCAACGCTTTCAATGAAGGCTCCGTTCAAGCTTCGAAACCGCGGTTCTTTGCGGGAAAAACATATTTCAAACTCGATTTCCCCCTCTGGTCCGGGGGTGGTGACAATCTCGAAGCGATGGGCTGCCAGCGGCTTCAATTCGCGATCACTGGCTACGAAATACCGCAACCCACCGACAGTCCGCTCCACCAGGGCGTCACCCCGAAGGACCGATTGGTGTTTCTCCGGCTCACTCCAATCCAGTGCCGGCGTATTCTTCGTGTTGATATCGTGGCCGCGCGGAAACGCCAGACTCACGCGCAATCTGCCCTGGGTCACGAGCGCTGAAGTAATCGCCACTCCAACTCGGTCTGAGTTCGGATCACAGGCTGTGAACACTGTCACCGGCACGCCGCCGAGCTTGAACTTGCTGGTGATGATCCCCGTCCAGAGATCCAGCGTCTGCTCGGGCTCCTGGATGTCGGCGGGCGTGAAGGCCGAGCCGTCGGGCTTGTCCCAGACCAGGGCGAGTTGCCCCAGCGGCAGGTCCCGGGGATTCTTCCGCAGCCAGTCGCCGGCGGGCGTGCTCGCGTTGGTCGGGAAGCCCAGCACGCGTCCGTCCGGCAGCGTGAAATCCTTGTTCGCGTCGGCCAGCGTGTAGCTCGAGGGATTTTCGTCCGTGACCCAACCCCAGCGACTGAGCGTCTCCACTGGAACGCCATTGCGGTGATACTCCGCCGCGAAGGTCTGAAGCCCGGTGATGTCCGCCCCGAAGGCAAAACCCCCGTTCCCCACCGTGAACGGCGCGTCGTAATCCACCCGGGTGATCACCGGATTGTGCCGGCGCACGAGTGCCTCGCGGTCAATGGCGGGAGCAGCGGCCATCACGGCTGCACCGAGGAAAAACAATGAGGCGATGCGCGAAAACATGGGGTGCCAGCAACATGACACAGACCGGTGGACCGGCAAGTGCGCTCTCTCGCCTGCGGCTCCGCCGCCGGGCTTGCTCCCTGCTCTCTGCTCCTTTCTTCTCTGGAACATGTCCACGCCCCGCCAGCCGGCTGTCGGTTTCATTTTCATCACGATGGTGCTGTCGGTGCTGGGCTTCGGGCTGCTCATCCCGGTGCTGCCCGCGCTGGTCAAAGAATTCAAAGGCGGCGACGTGGCGTCGGGCTCCCATGTCTATGGCGTGCTGGTCGGCGTCTATGCGCTGCTGCAGTTCATCGGCTCGCCCTTCCTCGGTTCGCTCTCCGACCGCTTCGGCCGGCGCAAGGTCATCCTCATCTCCCTCGCCGGCTCGAGCATCGACTACGTGATCATGGCAATGGCCCCGGACCTTGCGTGGCTCTTCGTCGCGCGCTGCATCTCGGGCTTCACCGCCGGCGTGCTCGCGACGGCCAACGCTTACGTCGCCG